>NZ_JABVBA010000001.1:0-388990 GCF_013371425.1 Anaerococcus faecalis | reverse complement strand
TTGCCACATATATTTTCTATCACCTTGGATACTTTTCTTGTTGATACTCCTTGAACATACATTTCTAGCATGGTTACAAGTAGTGCTTTTTCATTTCTTTGATATCTTTCAAAGACTTCTGTTGAGAATTTACCATCTCTTGTCCTAGGTACTCTTAAAGTTAAAGTTCCTATTTTGGTTGTATAGTCACGTTCATAGTAGCCATTGCGGTAGGTGATTCTGTTAGGATCCCTTTGATATGCTGTATTTTCTAAGTATTCATCTTTTTCCATAAGTTCATTAAAAACTTTTGTTAAGATGGATTTGGCAATTTTATCATCTACAGATTCATTAATTAAATTTTGTATTTCTTCTTGATTAATTGTAAAATGTAATTGGGTCATTTGATACCTCCTAGTTTAGTTTTGGCTTGTTAAAAACATTGTACTAGTTTAGGTTTCAAATGACCTTTTTCTTTTTACACAATTATACGGACTCTATCTATATTATAACTAAGGATTGAATATGAAAAATAATATTAGATTAATTAAAGATAGATTAAACAAAGATTTATTTTCTAATGTACATTCATCATGTATAGAATGCGAATATAGTGATTGTAAAGGAGTTATACACATTATTGAAAGTGAAGTAGATGAATTAGTGGATATAGGGGCGGAAATTGTTTGTTTGAATGATAATATAAATTTATTAAATACATTTGATAATGATGAAAGTGGAAACATTGATTTAACTCATCAGTCCCTAACATATAAGTTGCGAGATTCAAAAGGAGACTGTAAAATTCAAAAAAATAAACCGTTATTTTGTATGCTACTTCCATTTATGATAGTAAATTATTTGGATGGAAAAATTTATTGGGCATTAAGTAAAAAATGTTCGTATTATGATTATTTAGTATCTAATTCTAAAGTAGAAGATATTATAGAACAATTTATTGACTATCTTGAAGAAATTCCAAGTCAAATATATAACGAAATAACGAGTACATTTATCAAAACAAAAGAAGTAGTCCACTATATTTATAGTGATGAAGAAGTCAAAATAATTAAAGAAATATAAATAATATATATATTATTTATAAATAAATTTAAGGAGGTGAATTTATGTCTAAATGCAAAGGTAGTATTTCTACAAAAAATGTTGTGAAAATTAGAATAATTAAGAAAGCATAGGAAAACACAAGGGCTGTTGCATAATCAATAAATTGTTGATTTTCAATCAAAAGACTTCATATAGAAAATTTCAATAAGCTAGCAGAGAGAGTGAAATTTTTATATGGTATTTCTTGTGATGATGCAAGACAATCATAGTTTTGCAGCAGCTCATTATTTTAAAGGGAATTTATGAAAATTGATTTACGAAAAAAATTTATTATTGTTATTCATGGAATTTTGCTTATTTTAATTTCTTTGATAATGGTTTTTTATCCTATTTATATATCTAAATTTATAGATAATATTTCAAATATCTACAGATTGAAAAATATTTTTTTAGTGATTGTATTACTAATGATAGCTAAGGGAATTTTTAATATTTTTGATATGTTATTGGAAAATTATCTAAATTATTCATTAGAGTATGATCTCAAAAAAACTTTGATGTCTAAGTTGCTTGATAGTTCTTATCTAAATATTATTAGAGAAGATGAAGGAAAACTGATTAATTTAAATGAGGATGTAGATTCTTTAATAGATTTTTATATAAACTTCTTGTCGATAATATTTAAAAATATTTTAATTCTTTCTGGCATCTTTATTGTATCAGTAAATAAGTTATCTTATTTTTCATCTTTATTTATTGTGATGATTATAGTTTTTTTAATCTTAATAAATAAAATTAAGAAAAAATCTAAAAGCAAGGTTAAAAACACCAAGGCTGCTTATGATAGAATGATAAGTTTATTCTCTGAGACTTTTACTTTATTAGAGGAATTTATATACATAGACAAAGATACTTATTTAATAAATAGGTTAAGAAAATCAATACTGAAATTTTTCAATTACGAAGTTATATCAAACTTTATTTCTTATGAGTATTGGATTAGTTCTATTTTTGTATTTTCATCCATGAAGATAATTGTGATGATATCAGGAATATTTTTAATCGAAAATGGACTAGTAACTTTGGGAAGTTTGTATCTGTTTATATATTATATTGATTTAATAGAAGATCCAATTATGGAAATACGATTGCAGTTAGAGACCCTACCCAATATAGGTGTTGTCAAAGAAAGAATATTTGATTTTTTAGATTTGAATTCCAGAAAACTAGAATATGGAAATTATGTTTTGAGTGAAAAAGTATCCAAAATTGAGTTTACTAATGTAAGTTTTGCCTACTCTGAGAATGAAATTTTCAAAGATTTTAATTACACTTTTCGAAAGAAAAAATATCTTATAAGAGGAGCTTCTGGATCGGGAAAGTCAACACTGATTAACTTGATGGTTAGGCTATTTGATCCAATTGATGGAAGTATAAAATATAATGATATGGACATAAGGATGCTTAAGAAAGGGTATATCAGCGAAAAGATAGAATACATAGATCAAAAAATCGAATTATCTAATGAAGCTATCATTGCTGATGTGATTAGTGAAAATCAAGAATCAAAAAAAATTCTTAATAGTTTTCTTCCAAATAAAGATTTTGCTACTCCATTGGATGAATTATCTAATGGTGAATATAGGAGTTTGTATCTGCTAAAGGCTTTAAATTCAAATAAGGATATCATCATAATGGATGAAACGTTTTTGGGGATTGATGAAGGTAAATGTGATACTTTCTTTAAACTTGTTGATAATATGGATAAGATAATAGTTATTATCAGTCATGAAGAGAGAATTATTGCTAAGGTAGATGAGGTGATTGATTTTGGTAAAATTTAATGTAAAAACTATAATTAAAGAATATCCTAAATACTTTGTACTAGACTTGCTAATTTGGCTTTTAGCACATAATATTCCCTTGGTATTATCATATCTAATAAAACTTTATTTTGATTTAAATCAAAATAATAATCTGTTAATCATTGTA
Source organism: Anaerococcus faecalis (assembly GCF_013371425.1). Taxonomy (NCBI): domain Bacteria; kingdom Bacillati; phylum Bacillota; class Tissierellia; order Tissierellales; family Peptoniphilaceae; genus Anaerococcus; species Anaerococcus faecalis. Next base: position 385,954 of record NZ_JABVBA010000001.1, on the reverse strand, counting down.
TTTTTATATACTATTATCTTTTTGTTGAGATTTCCTCTTATAAAATTGGGAGCAGATATAGATATTAAGGCACAACATAAGTGGGCCAATGTTATGTATGAGAGAATTATTAGCAAGTGTTTTGAATCTAGAAAAGTGTCGGATTCTAATAACCAAATATTTATAGATATCATTCAAAATGATGTTAACTCAATAGTATCCTACATATCATATGGAGTAGATACCATGTGCAATGTAGTTGGTTCTATAATAGCATTTATAATAATTGTCTCAATAAATATTTATTTAGCTATTGTTATACTAGTAGTTCCCATACTTATATTTTTCATTTTAAATATTCTGAAAGATAAGCTTTATGAGAAAAGCGTGGCTATCAGAAATAATGAAACCAACCTTATAAAGATATACCAAGACGCCATAGGTGAAGGCAGAAAAATAAGGATTGAGTCTCTTGAGAATAAATATTTTGATATCTATAATCAACATTTAAAGAAAAATAAGAGTGATAAGTTTAAGTATAGCTATTTCAATATTATGATAAACACTATCAACCAATGTTTAGTAGATTTGAATTTAATAGCTATACTATTAGCAGTGATATATTTTAGAAACTTTTCTGTAGGGGACCTTGCTTTATTGATAAGCTATAGTTTTATCATAAATGACTTATCGACATATGTATCGACATTTGTAGTTATAAACAATGATTTGAAAGTGAGTTTAGATTCCTTTAATGATAAGCTGAACTTAAATTTATGCAAAGATAAATCTAGTTTTAATGTTGATAAGATACTAAATAGTATAAGTTTGGGTAAAGTAAATGTACTAATTGGAGAGAATGGATCTGGTAAGAGCAGAATTTTAAAAGAGCTTGCAAGTAATAGAGAATATTGTTTGGTTCTTAAAAAATCATCAGTATTAAGTGAAGATTTATATGAGAATATAGTTACTGACAGTAAGCCTAATAGGTATAGAGAAATTGTAGATATTTTTTCATTAAATGACTTGAAAGGTAGGAAAAAATTAATTAATGATGAATTATCAGGAGGACAAATAGATAGGATTGCTATAGCCAGGACTCTGATTTCAGGTAAAGATGTGATTTTAATCGACAATAATTTATTTTCTATAGATTTTGCTATTAGATCATTAATATTTGAAGAATTTGAAAATACTGGCAAAACATTTCTATTCACTGATACTAAATATAGGAATGAATACAAAAATTTCAATATTATATATTTGAAAGATTGTGAAATTAAATGTAACACTAAAGTAAAATAAAAAATCAGGAGAAAAGTTGCAAAAAATAAGTGGTCTAAAACAATTTTAGAAGATAAATATATGATTATTTTAGATGAACTAATATCCTCTATAGATAAAGATAGTGATATTAAAACTACTGAATTATTAAAAAATATCAGTAATAATAAAATAATTGTATTGATTACTCATAGGGGAACTACCAAATTTTTGTATAAACTCTAACTTATAAGTTTTATAGATTATTACTCATTCACCATATACAATCAAATCTACTATTTGATTGTATATGGTGAATTATTTATTTTCTCTATCATCATTTTCAATTCATATTTTACCAATCCAAAGTCCATATGAACTCTATTAGAAAATTTATTTTTATATTCTGAAATGGTATCAAGAATTACACATATGCTGGTGGTAAGGAAGATGTACTACAAAAACACGAGTGGTATTCCAATACAAACTGCCATGGTCCATACCTTGGAAGTAAATTTTCATATATAGCGAATGAGGTTAATAAAAGACTTAGAGGCAATACTTCAGTAAGTAGATCAAAAGTTAGACTTTATAGAGTTAGAAGATTTTGGTCTGATGCAAAAAGTCAGAGTAGTAAATTTGGAACGTACTCCAAAATTTAGATAAAATAAGGAGTCAATAACTTCAATTATCTATATACTTACTTTATAAGCAAAAGTTGACAAAGCCATACTGTTAGGCTATAATAATAACAGTTGAAACAGAAATAACAGTAGGTGGTGAAAAATGGATATACAAATAAATAATTCTTGTGATGATCCTATATATTTACAAATAAAAAATCAAATTAAAGCACAAATAATTTCTGGACAGTTAGTAGTTGGAGAACAGCTACCTTCGATAAGGTTTTTAGCAAAAGAATTAAGAATAAGTATGGTAACAGCTAAAAGAGCTTTTGATGAATTGGAAATGGATGGTTTCATTAATTCAGTTCAAGGCAAGGGAAATTTTGTTGCTCCACAAAATAAAGAACTTATACGCGAAGAATACTTAAAGGAAATTGAATCAATGTTACAAAAATCAGTTGAACTGTCAGAAATCGCAGATATATCAATTGACGAACTAATAAACATGTTAAAAAGTTATGAGGAGGGTGAATATGAGTAATAACGCAATTGAAATTTGTAATTTAGTAAAAGAATTTGACGATTTTAAATTAGGACCAATAAATATTTCTATTCCAAAAGGAACAATTGTTGGATATATCGGTCAAAATGGTGCCGGAAAAAGTACAACCATAAAATTATTATTGGGTTTGTTAAACAAAGATGAAGGAATCATTAAAATATTTGATATCCAAGATTATAATAGTATTCAAATAAAAGATAGTTTAGGTGTAGTGTTTGATGATTTGTTATTTCCTGAGGAGATGAATTTATTAGACGTTGAAAGATTTTGTTCGAGAGTCTATTCAAAGTGGGATAAAGTTTTTTTCAATAAGTTGAAAGACAAGTTTAATTTGCCATCAGAAAAAATGATAAAAAATTATTCTCGAGGAATGAGGATGAAGCTTTCAATAGCAATAGCTTTATCGCATAATGCTGAAATTCTTATATTAGATGAACCGACAAGTGGATTGGATCCTGTTGTAAGAGAAGAAATATTAGATTTACTTTTGGATTATATGCAAGATGAAAATCACACGATACTAATATCATCACATATTTTATCAGATTTAGAAAAAATTGCCGATTATATTGCCTTCATAGATGAAGGTAAAGTTCTATTTTTTGAAACAAAGGATCAATTAGAAGAGAACTATGCACTTTGTAACTTATCAGATAAGGAAGTAGAAAATATTGACGATAAAGCAATTATAGGAAAAAGAGTGCACTCTTTTGGTCAACAACTATTAGTTAAAAGAGATCTTGTTCCAAATGGAATAACACTACAGAAGCCATCAATAGAAGATATAATGGTATATTTTGTGAAAGGAGAAATTAAATGATAATTGCTTTAATTATAAAAGACATAGCAACTTTGAAGAGGACACTTTTATTATCATTTATATTATGTATTGCACTAAGTGTTTACTCCATATACAGTAAAACTTTAATTATGATTCCATTGATGTGTGTTTTTATGCCATTAATTCTAAATTCTATAGCTTTTGGCTATGATGTACAATCTAAATTTGAGCAATTTGCTTTCTCAATGCCAATCAAAAAAAGCTCCTATGTTTTTAGCAAATTATTCTTTTCATTTGCATTTAGTTTAGTAGCTTCAATTATTATTTTTATACTTCTATTAATTGAGGATAAGATTGGTATAGATAAAATAATACTAATATCAATTTTAAGTGGTGTTTCAATAAATTTATTACCTGCAATTCAGTTACCATTCATTCTTAAATTTGGTGCGGAAAAAGGCAGAATTATTGTTATGATAACATTCTTGATAATATTTGCTATATCCAATTTATTAGGAAAATTAGATATTATACCAAATTTAATAGATATTTTGAGCTTTTATTCATTTAAGATAAGCATCTTAAGTATAATAATCTTATTCCTCGTAGTCCTTGGAGTTTCCATAAAATCATCAATTAATATTATGGAAAAAAAGCAGTATTAAAAATGCTTTTTATATTTGTTAGGATGATAGTGCATGGAAAAACAATTCATTTATATTTCTGCGACAATATTGTTGATTTTGGGGTTAGTGGATTTTGGAAGAAGTTATATATTGAGAAATAATACTGATTATACTAGTGGCAAGATAATATCAATATGGCAACCTAATCCTAAATCCGTAAAAAAAGGCAATTCAAAATGGGCGCAATTTGAATATTCAATAAATGGGAAGACTTATGTATCAAAGAATAAAATTCAAGTGCCTATGAGCATGGAAATGGGAGATATAAAGAAAATAAAATATAGTAAGAAAGATCATGAAAAAATATACAGTTTTTCTTTAAAAAGAGCCATTATGTTGTGCATAGTTTCTGCGATGCTATTTATTGTTGGTAAATTTGACTTGTTATAAGGAGGTGTAGGAAATTAGTAAAATACCTACAGTATGGGTTTATATTTTAATTGCAATTCCAATATTCAGATTAATTTATTTATGGGTGAAAGATAAAAAAGATCATTAGTAAGTCTTAGATATGATTATCCACGAAGCTAAAAGAAAAGTGGATAAAAATTGATAAAATATTAGAGTTAGGAGCCTGTGCCAACTTATGGTACAGGCTATTTTCTTATTTCAATACATTATAACGTTAAAAAATAAGGGTGTGCAAACATGGTTTATAGTCATCTCAAAAGCCAAACATTAAATTGTATCCAACTAGTGAGAGTTTTAGAAATGGAATCAAGAATTGCACATACACTGGTGTAAAAGATGGAGTCCTACAAAAACACGAGTAGTATTCCAATCTGATCCATACCTTGGAAGTAAATTTTCATATATATCAAGTGAAGTGAATAAAAGACTTAGAGGAAGTACATAAGTAAGTAGACCAAAAGTTAGACTTTATAGAGTTAGAAGATTTTGGTCTGATGCAAAAAGCCAGAAAGATGCATTTAGAAATTTAGATAATGCTAAAAGATGTGCCAATAGATTTGGATTAAAAGTATTCGATGTAAATGGGAAGCTAGTTTATCCCTTAGGAAAATCAATCGACCAATTAGCTAGAGAAGTCATTAGAGGAGATTGGGGAAATAGATATGAGAGAAAAAGAAGATTAATTAACGCAGGATATGATTACTATGCAGTTCAGAAAAGAGTTAATCAGTTAATTTAATAGGATAATCAAATCCTGATGATTTCAATTTAGAAGTTTATTAGGCTTTTCTATTTTGAGCAATATGCAAATAAAAAACATTTCAAACTGGTATAATATAATTAACTATTTAATGTTTGGAGTGGAACGATGAAAAACAGCAAAAATTTTAATCTTTCTTTAATGGACGGAGAAGTTACGGGAAGAATAAAGTGTACCCTATCTAATTGGACAGGAATTGCTTATAAAATTCCTAGACCATATCTTGACAAATGCAAAGATAGAGCCGATTTAAAGCAAAGTGGAGTTTATTTTTTGTTTGGTAAAAATGATAATGGAGATGACGAAGTATATATAGGTCAAGCAGGAATAAGGAAAAATGGTGAGGGAGTTTTATTTAGAGTAGCTGAACACCTAAAAGATGAAGCTTATTTTTCTGATGCAGTTATGTTAACTACACAAAACAACTCATTTGGTCCAACCGAAATCTCCTACTTGGAGAATAAATTCACCAATATGGCAATAGATGTTGATAGGTATAAAGTAAGAAATGGAAATGATCCAAACCCTGGGAATGTGACGGAGGAAAAAGAATCAGAGTTGGAAGATTTTATAGAATATTCCAAGATGGTCTTAGGGGTACTTGGATATAAACTTTTCGTACCAATACTAGATAACAAAATTAAGTCTAATGTTAAAAAAGAGCCTCAAGAGGAGGAAGTTTTATATCTATCAAGAACAAGTAGGAAATCAAATAGATTAATAGAAGGAAAATGCAAAAGGACGAGTGAAGGATTTGTTGTATTAAAAGGTAGCATGATAGAGATTATAGATTCAAAAAGCTTACCAAAGAGTATAAAAGAACTAAGAGATAAGTGCAGGACTAATAATGAAATAATAGATGGGAAGCTAACAAAAAACTATTTATTCAATAGTCCATCATATGCAGCGATGTTTGTACTTGGCATGAGTAGAAATGGAAAAACCGATTGGAAAAATAAAGATGGCTTAACCTTAAAAGAGTTAGAAGAAAAAGAAATTCAATAGAAATTAAGGTATTAAGACTGTAAAAATGAAGTGCACCCATAAAACTGGACATAATATTTAATTAATTGAGACTGTGTAAAATTTTGTGTATAGAAACCTCCTGATTATGGTAAAGAAAAACTATAAAAAGCAGCTGCAAATTTTCATGAAAATTTCCAGCTGCTTTTATAGTTTTTTTACCTGTTTTTAAAACCTCCCTTTAAAAAATATTGATAATTGGGATAAGATTTGATCCCAGCCACGAATTCTACTTGTCCATTTGCTTGAGACATCTATCATTGCAAGGTACAAGCTTTTTTGTAGTGCGTAGTCATTTGGAAATATTGTTTTATTTTTGTTTACTTTTCTTAGTTGTCTATTGAAGTTTTCCATCACGTTTGTTGTATATATTAGTTTTCTTATTCCTTCTGGATATTTGAAATATGTGAGAAGTTTAAGTCCAGTTATTTTTCCAAGAGCTTACACACATTGGGTATTTTTTATCCCATTTTTCTTCAAATATTTCTAGGTTTGTTAAAGCTAGTTCTTCTGTTGGTGCCTTGTATACTGCTTCTATGGCTTGGCTAAATCCTGGAAGGTTGTCTGTTGAGAATATTAATACATCTTCTATCCCTCTTTCTTTTAGCTGATTTAATACTAAGAGCCAATATTTGCTTGATTCGTTTTCTCCTACTCACATTCCTAGTATTTCTTTAAAGCCTTCTAGATTGTAGCCTAGGGCTATATATACTGCTTTTTTGACTACTATGTTGTTTTCTCTTACGTGATAGTGTATGGCGTCTAAGAAGACCATAGGATAGATTTTTTCTAGTGGTTTATTTTGCCACTCTTCTATGGTTGGTAGTATTTTATTTGTTATTTTACTTACCATTGTTTCTGATATTCCAAAACCATAGATATCTTTGATGTGACTTGATATGTCTCTTGTTGTCATTCCTTTGGCATACATTGATCTTATCTGATTTTCTATGTTTGATATGTCTTTTTCGTATTTTTTTAATGATTGTGGTTCAAGTGTTCCTTCTCTATCTCTTGGTATCTGAAGTTCAAGCTCTCCAAATTTAGTTTTTAAGTTTCTATGGTAATATCCATTTCTTGAATTGCCAGAGCCATAGCCTTTATATTCCCATTTTTCATAGTCTAAAATACTGTTAGTTCTGATCTTAATAAATCATTAATGGCTATTTCTAACTGTTGCCTAAAAAATTCATTAATATCTAATCCTTGGGCTAGTATTTGTATTAAATCTGTGTTAAAATTCTTCATAAGAGAACTCCTTGTTAGTTTATGTTTTTTCTTTTACTTAACAAAACTTTACAAGTTTGAGTTCTCTTTTTCTACTTTACACATAATATTTTATACTATGGAAGCACTTAATATAAGAGAAAAATATATAGGTTTAAGCAAAATTTTATAGACTTGTTAGAAATTTGTTATATCTCCTTGCTATAATAGTTATAGATTAAGCAAGGAGGTTATTATATGACAAATGAAATATTAAAAATAAATGACTTAAATAAGTCTTTCGCCAAAAGAAAGGTTATTAATAAGTTAGATTTAACTGTCAGTCGAGGAGATATATATGGATTTATTGGAGCGAATGGTCAAGGAAAAACGACGACAATCAGAATGATTACGGGTCTAGTTTTCCCTGATTCAGGTGAAATATTAATCAACGGGAAGTCAGTTTTTAATGAAAAGAAAACTTCATTAAAAAATTTAGGTGCCATGGTCGAAGCTCCTAGATTTTATGAAAATCTATCAGGATATGAAAATTTGAAATTAATGGCAAATCTTATTGATAATGTAGGGGAAAAAGAAATACAAGAAGTGCTTGAACTCGTTCATCTAAGTGATAGACAAAAAGATAAGTTTTCTAATTATTCTATGGGAATGAAGCAAAGACTAGGAATAGCCAATACCTTACTTGGAAATCCAGATTTGATTATTCTTGACGAACCGACAAATGGTCTAGATCCAAATGGAATGGAAGAAATAAATGAACTCATAATTTATCTTGCGAAGACTTTTCAAAAGACTTTTTTTATATCCTCCCATCTTCTTCACGAGATGGAAGGGATATGCAATCGTATAGGGATTTTACATCAGGGAAAATTGTGTGTAGAAGGTGAGCTTAAAGAACTCCTTTTTCAATCTAATGTAGCAAATCTTAAAGAATTATATTTTCAGAAAGTAGGCTACCATCATGCTTAATTTGATTTACAATGAATATTTAAAAATAAAAAAATCAAAAGTTATAGTTATATTTTTATTGTCCCAAATAGCCCTTATATGGATTAATGCATCTGTCTATAATCCAAAAGATTCTTCATGGGAACTTGCTAGCATATTAACTTTTCCTAGTGATATGTTAGACATATATACTCAACTTTTAATTTTTTTTGTGCCAATTATTATATCCCAGATAGTGACAGAAGATTTGCTAGGGGGAACTTTGAAATTAAACATAATGAATGAACCTGTTAGGTATAAGCATTTACTGTCAAAATTATTAAGTTTTTTATTAGTAATTTTGTTTAGCACCTTCTTCTTTTTGCTTACTTGTTACCTTATAGGGGTGATTTATTTAAATAATACCTGGCAAATTGATTTTTACCGTAGGGGTTCAAGTAGTCTAGATGATTTTTTATATACTCTTGTAAATTATTCGAAACTACTTATGCCTATTTTTGCCTATGGTTCAGTGACTATGCTACTTGGTCTATTTATAAAGAGCCCAATATCGGTGAATATAACGATGATTTTTCTTTGTGTGTTTTTCTTTAATACACAGATAGGTCAAAAGTTAACCTCACTCCAAGTGATTGGATACAGGGACATACTTCCAATTATCGTACTATCGCTGCTGATAGGAGTATTTTCCTTTTTGTTTGGAACAGTATTATTTAAAAACAAAGATATTTTATATTAGGTAGGTGAAGGAAAATGAGCAGATATCTAGGAAATGAATTGTATAAAATAATAAAAAATAAATATATATGGCTTTTCTTTTTGACAATACTAGTATCTCACATTATAAAAGTGTTTCAGATGGGTATGGTATCAATTAATCCGCCATCTTTTGCTTTGATGGCAATTCCTGAAGCCTTGCTATTTGTAATTTTATTTGTAGTCTATATTTCATCCTATCTTATTGCTTCCGATTACCAGAAAGGAACCTTAAAATTACCTATAATCATTGTGGGTGAGCGTTCAAAGGTTTTCTTATCTAAGTTTTTAACAGCAACAGTAGGGATTATTACAATTATATTATTTAATATAATTTCAGCCTACTTGATTGGAGAAATCTTTTTAAAAACTGGTAGTGAAATAATGTTTAATGGAGAATTGCTATATATAAGGGGCAAACAATTAGAAGGCATGTATGGTTTTGCTGTTATTTTTCTTGGTACACTAACAGCCATATTACCAGCTCTAACTTTAACACAGTTGCTTATGTTTCTTGCATTTTTTTTAAGAAATTCAAATGCAGTTTTTGGAATCGGGGCAGCATATTATATATTAAGTTTAACAATACCAGAAAAGCTAAAAATTTTCTTTGTAACAAATTACATGTATAAACTACCAGCTTTCTTTATAAGAGGAGAGATTGCTTATGATCAATCAGTACAAATGATTATAGTATCGATTATTTCCTCTATTATTTTATATTGTATAAATATATGGTATTTTAAAAAGATGGATATTCATTCATGAATGCTCAGGAGGTTAAGTATGAATAAGATATTGGTGATAGAAGATGAATTGGATATAGCAAATATAATTTTAGATTATTTAGTTAAAGAACGATTTGAAGTAAAGATATGTCAAGATGGAAGTTTAGCCATGGATATATTTCATGTCTTTAACCCTGACTTAGTTATTTTAGACTTAATGCTTCCTGGCATGGATGGGTATGAAATATGTCGAAAAATTAGGGAGGTCTCAAATATACCCATTATAATCCTATCTGCAAAAGTCGAAGAATTCGATAAAATTATGGGTCTGAAGCTAGGTGCGGATGACTATGTAACAAAGCCCTTTAGGATGAGAGAATTACTTGCTAGAGTCCAGGCCATGCTTAGACGAAGTCAAATATTTAATAAGGGCTTATCTAATCCTATAAGCTTCAAAGAGTTAAAAATTTATCCTAGTGAACACAGGGTAGAAAAAAATGGGACAGTCATAGACTTATCACCAAGAGAATTCGATGTTTTAATTTATTTAGCATCAAATCCAGGACAGGTGTTTACACGAGACCAGCTATATAATCAAATTTGGGGGCTTGAAGCCCTAGGAGATATAAGTACAATAACGGTTACTGTTAATAGGCTACGTCAAAAATTAGAAAGTGATCTAAACCATCCAGAATATATCCAGACTGTTTGGGGAGTGGGGTATAAATTTGGAAAATAACTCATTAAGCAAAAAATTAAGTATATTTCTTTTGGTTATTATTAGCATCCCTATTCTTCTATTAGTTGTTACTGGAATCCCCATTCATCCTCCAGCTAACATTTTAGGTTCAATTTTTGGACTAATTCTCCTTATTTCAGTTCCTATTGTTATCGTTAATATTATATTTTTGAATTATATTCAAGATATGATACTAAAGCCAATCAAAGAATTATTAGAGGGTCTAGAAGAAGTAAGCCAAGGCAACTACCAAATAAGGCTTGAAAACCATCAGAATGATGAAATAGGAGATTTAATTAGAAAATTTAATGAAATGACAAAAGCCTTAAATAAATTATCATTAATGAATTCTAAGTTAGAAAAAGAAAAGCAGTCTATAATTAATGCCATATCTCATGATCTAAGGACACCACTAACTGTCATCCAAACCTATGTAGATTCCTTAAGAGATGATATTGCGCTAACAGAAGAAAAGGAAGAATCTTATTTTAATATTATTGATAGTAAGATAAGTCAATTGGAAGAGAGAATCGAGCAGTTGAGAAATTTTTCAATTTATGTGAATTCAAAGGGTGAAATGAAATCAAATATTTCTATAAAGAAAAGCATGGATACAATAATCAAAGGCCTTAGCGAATCTTATCAATTAAATTCATTAAAACTTTCTTATAAAAATGATGTTCTTGATGAAAGTTTATTAACTATAGATAAGAGAGAACTAGAAATTCTCATTGAAAATTTATTTATAAATGCTTTGAAATATAATGACAAAGAGCTTCCGGTTATAAATATAGACATTGAAGAAGATGGGGATTATATTTATATACGTTTTGAAGATAATGGTATTGGGATTAGGGAAGATAATTTAGATAAAATATTTGAACCCCTATATAAAGTGGATGACTCAAGACCATCAAAAAATGAAGGTATGGGCCTTGGGCTTACAATTATAAGAGAAATAGTAAATAAAGCACAGGGCAGCATTGAAGTAGAAAGTGAAGTTTTTAAAGGGACGGCATTTTATATTGAACTTCCAAAAGCCAAGTAGTAACTTTAAAAATAAAAAGTCGATATATTTCCAAGAACAAGCAAATCGAAAAATTGGGGATGTTATTAATGCTGACCACTCAAGCTATGTGGAGTGCATAGCGTTGAAACAAAGAGCGAAATCGTAAAAATCCTGCATTTTAAGCAGTTTTACAAGCATTATGTGTTTAATGAAGATGGTGACGGAGGACGAAAAAAAGTTCTGAATAATTATATTGATGTTTATGTTTGCATTGATATGGTGTGTGGAGATACAAAGAATGATTTAGGAAGTGAGGAATAAGAAATGATGAGGTGGATAATAAAGATAATCCTGTTTCCAATCAGTTTAATAATGAGCATCCTCACCACCTTTCTAACATTCCTGCTCGGCATAGGAACGGCACCGCTATATTTGCTGATGATGTTTTGTATATTTGGAGCAATAGCATCTTTTTTACAAAAAGAAGTTACCATCGGAATCGAAGCATTAATTATTGGTTTTTTAGTAAGTCCATACGGAATACCGATGATTGGAGCAACCATTATAGCGTTCCTTCAGGGAATCAATGAAGCGATAAAATCAATCTAAAAAATTTCATAAAAATGGTTATCAAAGGCGATAGAAAAAACTATCGTCTTTTTCTTTGCAAATTTTCAAGGATAGGAGGTGAAGCGATGGATTTTGACTATTTATATAACAGAAAAGCAGAGAGATTCAACTTTTGAAAGTACCAGAAATATTAGTCGATGGATAAGCATTTAAGGGATTATCGGCAGAAGCGATCATACTTTATTCCATACTTTTAAAACGAACAGGAATATCCTTTAAGAATAACTGGATAGAATTTTCATATGTAAATCAGCTAGAAAGAAATAATGAGCTAAAGACAGTAATTCAAATTTTGGAAAAGATAGATGGAGTTATTGCAATCATAATAGCTCTTGATAGTGATATAAGATGAGGTATTGATATTAGTGAATCTTTTTATGATATAGGTGTTTGACTGCTTTTTTTAACTGGATAAAATTAATAAAGGGAGAATATTATATGGAAATTTTGAGAATATTATTACCACTATTTTTAATATGTATTTTAGCTGTTTATTTGATTAATAGTTCTAAGAAAAAAGCTAGATATAAGTCTAATAAAGACAAACAAAAAAATGAAAATTATATGTCTTAAGGTATGTTTATTGGTATGTGTCTAGGAACTGCAATGGGAATAGCATTAGGTAAGGAAAATTTAGCTATTGGTATGTCTATTGGGATGTTATTAGGTATGATAATAGGGTTGAATAGCAAAAATAGAAATAACTAATTTAAAATTTGGCATCTACAAAAGTAGGTGCTATTTTATACATAAAATTAGGAGATGTAATATAAACATTTTAAATAAAATATTTAAATTGAGAGACAAAGCTAAAGACTAGGAGAGAATTTTTTCATCATCTTTTTAAGAAGAGCAGTTATAAATTCCATTTTAACAAAGCTAAAGAAAGAAGTAAAGAGTAATTCTATGAATGAAGTAGAAGAAAGATTAAACAAATTCTGATTTATCATTGTTAACCATAGATTTAGTCAATATTTTATATTCAAGGAAATTTGAAGATTTAAAGACAGGTTAAGGAAAATTTTACAGGCAACTTCCTTTTTCTTATAACAAAACTAGCTCTCTCAGTTTGAAGTTATACACTTGGAATAGTTTAAATAATTATTACATCACTTTAATATGATATTATTTTAAAATAAATTACGTTATAAATACAAAAGATTGTATATTTATTTAAAATATTTTGGGTGTTTTAAAAGCTTATTTTAATACCTTTATTTAAGGCGTAAATGCACTAAAATTCTAGATTTTTATTCTGTTTTTATAAAAAACAATAACAGCAATAAAACTAATATAACATATTTATAGAATTAATATAATTTTTATTTGTAAATATATAAAATCTATGATATCATATATCACATAAATAGATTAATGTACGAAAGCTATTTAAAATATTAAAAGTTTATCACGAAGATAGCTAATGGGAAAACGTACTTATATTTATAATTTTTATAGGGGGAAAATATGGAACTGAAAAAAAGTAAATTATTAGGCTTGACATTAAGTGCCTTGATGCTTTTTGCTGGTTGTGCCAAGACTGTAGATAAACCTGCTGACAATGCATCAAGCACTGAAGGTGGATCTTCTAGTAATGTAAGCACAACTGAAAAAGTTGGAACAGCTGATCCTAATAAGGATATTCTAAAAATTGTAGTTGGTTATGATGCATCATCATTGGACCCATCTGCACAAAACGAGGTGGCAGCTTCAAATATCATGATGCAAATATTTGATGGTTTGGTAGTAATGGAAAATGATGGGACAATCAGTCCTGGACTTGCTGAAAGCTGGGATGTTGAAGGAAACCAAAAATATACTTTCCATTTAAGAAAGGGGGTAAAATTCCAAAACGGAGAACCACTTACTGCAGATGATGTTGTATTTACCTTAGATAGGGCTGCTAAAGCTCCGGCTGTTAAAGAATACTATGATGGAATTGACCTAGATACACTAAAAGCTGTAGATGAAAATACAGTAGAATTCTCACTAAAAGAACCAAACTCAGTATTTTTGGCATATTTAACTCACCCAGGTTCTTACATCATGAATAAAAAAGCAGTAGAAGAAGCTGGTAAGGAAGTTGGCTCTAAACCTTGTGGAACAGGACCTTATGAATTGGTTTCTTGGACTAAAAACGACAAGGTAGAATTAAAAGCATTTGATGATTACTGGGGAAAAAAACCAGCAATTCCAAATGTAGAGTATCGTACAGTTACAGAAATTACAAACAGGGCTATTGAGGTTGAAACAGGAAATGCTGATATAGCTTATGATATTGGGGTATTGGATTTAGATAAACTTAAAGATAATCCTGATATCAATGTAATCAGAAAGAAGCAAAACTCTATAACCTATTTAGGATTTAATGGTAAAAAAGCACCATTTGATAATGTAAATGTTCGTAAGGCTATAGCCCACACCTTGGATATACCATCAATTGTAAATTCAGTATATAAAGGACTAGGAGAGCCATCAATAGCTATGGTCCCATCAGATATTAAATATTCTAAACAAAAAGAACTAAAATTTTATGACGTAGATATAGATGAGGCTAAAAAACTTCTAGAAGAGGCAGGGGTTGGAGATGGATTTGAAACAACAATCATCACAAACGAAAACCCTCTAAGAGTAGATATGGGTACAATCATCCAATCAGAACTTGAAAAAGTTGGAATTAAAGCAAAGGTTGAAACACTAGAATGGTCAACTTTTCTAGAAAAATTGAAAGATCCAACAGCATATGATATGTACATGCTAGGATGGGCTACAAATATAGCTGATGCTGACGTAATGCTTTACGCCTTACTAAATAGTGGTGCATCTGCTGAAGGAAGTAACTATTCACACTTTGAAAACGAAGAATTTGATAAACTTTTACAAGAAGGCCGTTTAACAGAAGATGATAGTAAACGTTCAGAAGTCTATGGTAAAGCACAAGACATTCTTTACGATCAACTACCAATATTACCACTTGTTACAACAGAACAAGCTTTCGCAGTAAGAAGCTATGTAAAAGGTTTTGAACCTACATCATATGCTTATCACAGAATAGCACCTGTTTCTTTTAATAAATAATTAAAAAAAGTAAAGAAAAAATAATAAACTCATAAGTAAACAGAAAGGGTATATCCTTTTCTGTTTCTTATGTAGGTACACTATTTAAAGGCCGAGGGGTCTTAAGAAAGAAGGAATACATAATATGATTAAATACATAATAAGAAGAATTTTATTGTTAATCCCAACCTTAATAGGGGTTACTTTTATAATATTCACTTTATTACATTTCACTCCAGGAGATCCCGCTTTAAGTATATTAGGAGAGAACTCTTCTACAGCAGAAGCTGAACAGCTGAGGGAAGAATTGGGCTTAAATGATCCTTTCCTAGTTCAGTATGGAAATTATATGAAAAAACTTGTTGTAGATCATGATTTGGGAATATCTTATAGGTCAAAAACATCAGTATCAGGTTTAATTAAACAAGTATTTCCAAATACTATTAAACTTGCTGTCTTATGTATTACTATAGCGGTATTGATTGGTGTACCATTGGGAATAATATCGGCAATAAAAAGGTACACGATCCTAGATAATGTAGTTATGTTGTTTGGTCTTTTTGGACTAAGTGTACCTGTTTTCTGGCTAGGTTTAATGTTAATTATTGCATTTTCAGTAAATCTAAACTTACTGCCACCATCAGGTTTTTCAACACCTAAACAAATGATTTTACCAGTAGCAGCACTGAGTTTACAATCTATAGCTGTAATTATGAGAATGACACGTTCGTCAATGCTTGAAGTTTTACAACAAGACTATATAAGAACTGCAAAAGCTAAGGGTTTAAAGCAAAAAACTACCATAGTGATTCATGCTTTGAAAAATGCCTTTATACCGGTTCTTACAAGTATTGGTTTGCAATTTGGCAACCTACTAGGTGGAGCTGTTTTAACAGAGTCAATCTTCTCCATATCAGGTTTGGGAAGACTTATGACAGACTCAATTAAAATGAGAGACTTCCCTGTTGTTCAAGGTGGAGTTTTGGTTATAGCTATTGTTTATTGTTTAATAAATTTAATAGTTGACTTGTTATACGGATTCTTAGATCCTAAGATTCAAAGTCAATATAAGTGAGGAAATTTCATATGGAAACAACAAAAACATTAAAAGCAAGCAGATCTTCAAGTTTTAAATCTTTTTGGTATAGGTTCAAAAAGAATAAGCTAGCGGTTGTTGGCTTGATTATACTTTTATTATTAGTTTTAATAGCGATATTTGCAGATTTTGTAGCCCCATATTCATATGATGTTCAGGATATTTCAAATGCATTTGCAACAAACACTCGTGAACATATATTGGGAACAGACAATTTTGGAAGAGATATATTCTCAAGAATAGTTTATGGAGCAAGAATATCATTAACAGTAGGTATTATTTCTGTAGGTATAGCTACAATTTTGGGCGGATTTTTAGGAGCTATTGCAGGATACTATGGTGGTAGAATAGATAACTTTATAATGAGGATTACAGATATTTTACTATCTATACCTCAACTTCTTTTGGCTATAGCAATAGCTGCAGCACTAGGAACAGGTGTCAGAAATCTAATGATAGCAGTTGGTTTATCTTCTATACCTACTTATGCAAGAATTATGCGCTCGTCAGTAATTTCAGCTAGAGAACAAGAGTATGTTGAAGCTGCAAAGCTATCAGGAGCATCGGATTTTCGTATAATATTTAGACACGTTCTTCCAAACTGTATAGCTCCGATTATTGTACAAATGACCTTAGGAATAGCATCGGCTATACTAAATGCAGCCTCATTAAGCTTTATAGGACTAGGCGTTGAAATACCTGCTCCTGAATGGGGTGCTATGCTTTCAGAAGGGCGTCAATATATAAGATATGCTCCATTCTTGACACTATATCCAGGTATAGTTATCTCTATTACTATATTTGCTTTAAATATAGTTGGAGATGGCTTAAGAGATGCACTAGATCCAAAACAAAAGAGGTAATCTATGACAGAAAAAGTAATAAAAAATAAAGTAAAAAAAGTTGACCATTCTGGTTTAGAGACCTTGGTTGAATTTGATAATCTTCATACGAATTTCTTTACAGAAGGAGGGACTGTTCAAGCTGTAAATGGGGTTTCCTTCAAAATAATGAAAGGGGAAACGGTTTGTGTAGTAGGAGAATCTGGGTGTGGGAAATCAGTAACAAGTTTTTCTTTGATGAGACTTATAGAAGAACCTACAGGAAGAATTGTTGGTGGACATATATATTTTGATGGTCTTGATATTACAAAACTTTCAGATAAAGAGATGCAAAAAATTAGGGGAAACCGTATAGCCATGATTTTCCAAGAGCCTATGACTTCTTTAAATCCCTCACTAAAGATTGGCTATCAAATTAGTGAAGTATTAAGAAGACATAGAAAATTTAGTAAGGAAGATGCAAGGAAAGAATCCATAAGTCTATTAAATAAAGTTGGAATCCCAAGACCTGAAGCTATAAATGATTCATATCCACACCAGCTATCAGGTGGTATGAGGCAACGTGCCATGATAGCCATGGCTCTAGCTTGTGATCCTGACCTTTTGATAGCTGATGAACCTACTACAGCCTTGGATGTAACTATTCAGGCACAAATTTTGGAATTATTAAGAGATTTAAAGGAAAATTCAAAAACATCCATTCTATTTATTACTCACGACCTGGGAGTAGTTGCTGAGATGGCAGACTATGTTGTAGTTATGTATGCAGGAAAAGTAGTAGAACAAGGATATGTTGAAGATATATATGGTAATCCTCTCCATCCTTACACAAAAGGACTTATGAAGGCAAAACCTATGATAGGAATAAAACAAGATAGACTATACACAATACCAGGACAAGTTCCAAATCCAATTAATCTCGGAGATAAGTGCTATTTTTCAGATAGATGTTCAAAATGTTTTGACAAGTGTTTGAAAAAAACACCAACTCCTGTGGAATTTGATGAACACATAGTATCTTGTTGGTTATATGATCAGGAGGAAAAAGATGGAAAATAAAAAACCGATTCTGGAAGTAAGGAATGTAAAAAAATATTTTCCAATAACAGGGGGATTTATTAGACACAATGTTGGTGATGTAAAAGCTGTGGACGGAGTATCATTTGACTTATATCCTGGAGAAACCTTGGGTATAGTAGGAGAATCCGGCTGTGGCAAGTCAACTCTTGCAAGAGCTATACTTGGGCTTTATGAAGGAGTAGAAGGTAGTGTAAAATACAAGGGTAAAGAACTTGTTGGCATGGATAAAGATGAAAGAAGAAAACTAAGTACAGATCTTCAAATGATTTTCCAAGATCCCTACTCTTCTTTAAATCCACGTATGACAGCAGGTCAAATTGTAGCAGAACCTTTGTCAAACAACGGCTTGTATAAAGATAAAGAAGATATGAGGGAAAAAGTAATAAACACAATTGAAGAATGTGGTCTTGCTGGTTATCACGCAACAAGATATCCTCATGAATTTTCAGGGGGGCAAAGACAACGTATAGGTATAGCTCGTTCCCTTGTTTTAAATCCTAAAATTGTTATTTGTGATGAGGCTGTATCTGCTCTAGATGTATCAATTCAGGCTCAAATTATAAACCTATTAATGAATCTACAAGATGAAAGAGGTCTTTCTTATATATTCATATCCCACGACCTTTCTGTAGTGGAACATATTTCTACACGTGTAGGAGTAATGTATTTAGGAAACTTTGTAGAAATGGGTTCCAAAGAGAAATTATATGAAAATCCTCTTCATCCTTATACCCAAGCCTTACTTTCTGCAGCTCCTGTAGCAGATCCTAGTGCTGTTGTCGAAAGGCAAATTTTAGAAGGTGATCTTCCATCACCAGCAAACCCTCCAAAAGGTTGTAAATTCCACACTAGATGTCCATATGCTCAAGAAAAATGTGTAAAAGATGCTCCACAACTTTTAGATATTGGCGAAAATCATTCGGTTGCCTGTCATTATGTAAATAATTTAAAGCCAAGAACACTAAAATCATCAACAAATGAAGTGACAATTAAGGAGTAATATGATGGATTATACAGAATACGCAATGAAACTAACCAAAGAACTTTTACAAACACCTTCTCCAGGTGGATATACCTTTAAACAAAGAGAACTTTGTAAAAAACGCTTTGAAGATATGGGACTTGAAGTAAGAAGAACAAAAAAGGGTGCTATTTATGCAGTTCTTCCTGGAAAAAGTGAGGGAAAAGCAAGAGCTGTTGCAGCCCATATCGACACATTAGGTGCCATTGTAAAAGAAATAAAAGATGATGGCTATCTTAGAATAACAAATATAGGTGGCTATGCTTGGCAATCTGTAGAGGGAGAAAACCTAATTATTCATACCAGAGAAGAAAAAGAAATCACAGGAACACTTTTGCCTGACAAGGCTTCTATCCATGTATTTTCCGATGAAGTAAGAGAAGCTTCAAGAACAGAAGATTCCGTTCAAGTAAGACTAGATGCTGATGTTTCTTCAAAAGAAGGTGTTTTAAAACTAGGTATAAATGTTGGAGATTTTGTAAGCTTTAATCCTAGAACAGTAATCACTGAAAACGGCTATATAAAATCAAGATATCTTGATGATATGGCTTGTGTAGGAGTTTTATATGCAGCAGTAAAACAGATTTTGGACGAAAAAATGGAGGTTTCTCACACAACCTACCTATTTTTGACAGACTATGAAGAAATAGGTCATGGACTTTACGGAGTATCTGATGATGTACATGAAATTTTGGCACTTGATATAGGGACTGTAGGCTCTTATCACACATCTTGTGAGAAAAAGGTAACTATACTTGCAAAAGATTCCAGAACACCTTATGATTATGAATTTCGTCATAGACTTGAAGAAATAGCAATTAAAAATAATATTGACTACGCAACAGACGTTCACTTTCGTTATGGTTCTGATGCAACAACTTATGCCCTACAAGGAACAGATTTCAACTTTGCTTGTATAGGACTTGGAGTAAATGCAACCCACCACTATGAAAGAAGTCACTATGATGGATATAAAAATAATATAGACTTATTAAGAGAATATATGCTAAGTGAATATTAATCTGCAAATATCTTGGAAAAATCGAATAAAAATATTAATTTTAATAAGTAAATTAAGGCATAAAGACTTAAGGAATTAGGAATTAAAAAAAAACTAATCCAAAAAATCTTTAGGTTGCTATATAAAGACTATGACTTTTATTGCTCATAGTCTTTTAAAAATCATTTACTTGAACAAATAATTCTAATTTTTTTAAAGTTTATTGTTTTTATAAGTCAATACATCTATGATATTTTCATCCTTATACAAAATTATTCCTCTTTAAAATATAATTCAAGTTTTATTTTTTCTCTTTAGTTATCTTATCAGTATTTCTTTATATCAATATGTAGATGACCAAAATTATATTTTAAAACTCGATAAAAAATCTTATGTTTGCTATACTTAGTGAGTAGCATATTTACAAGTATGTTTGTTTTAGGTTTCCTATTATCTAATATGTCTTGAAACAACAGTCTTGGATAAATTTATTAGTTAATTTATATTTGTGATATTTTTTACTCAATTAGCCAGCTATTCTATTGCCAATCTCCTTGTTCTTAAAACTTTATTATAAATATTTTTTATTAAAATTATTTGAAACTTTCAAATTATATTTTATATATAAGATGGAGAGATTTGGTATATTTTCTATAAAGCTTTAGCTAGGGAAATAGTCTTAATTTATATTTAAGGCGGTCAAATATTAAAACGGAGAAAATTTCTAAAAATTAAGAACAGTGGAAAGTCATACCTTTATTACTATTAAGGCAGTAAAATTTAGTCTTTCTATTTTTGATTTATATTTACTTAAATTGTCTTGCAAATGACATGTTTATCAAAAAAAGTAATAAGAAAAATAAATTTAAATAATAGCTACATAGAAGATTATATTGATAAAGTCTAAATATTATAATATTATTTAGAAAAACATCTAAATAGTATTGACAAAAAGGCAAACATAAAGCACTATCTATTTAGATAGAATTCTAAATAGTGAGAGGATGGGTGATATCAATATGGCTTTTGCTGATACCTTTAAGGTACTATCAGACCCGGAGAGAAGAAAAATTTTAGAATTGTTAAAGAAAGGTGCAATGTCTGCTGGGGAAATAGCTTCAAATTTTAACACAACTGGTGCCACTATTTCATATCATTTGAAAATTTTAAAAAATGCGGATCTTATTTTTGAAAGGAAAGAAAAAAACTATATTTATTACCAGTTAAATATATCGGTATTAGAGGACGTTATGATTTGGATAGCGAGTTTAAAGGAGGGTGACACAAATGCTAATGAGGAATAGAAAGACTTTAATTTTAACAAGCATAATCATATTATTACCTATTTTAATAGGGTTATTATTATGGGATAAGCTTCCTGATACGATGGCGACGCATATTGGATTTGATAATGAAGCCAACGGGTTTAGTAGTAAAATTTTTGGAATAGTTGGACTTCCACTTATTTTGTTATTAATCCATTTATTTGCTTCAGTAGTAACTGCTAAGGATCCACGCAAACAAAATATAAGTGATAAGATGTATACTCTTGTTTTGTGGATAATACCTTGTATTTCTATATTTGTATCAGCTTTTATGTATCTATATAACTTGGGAATTAGATTAAATATTACTTTATTTTTTAGCGTATTTATTGGACTAATTTTCATAATTATAGGAAATTATCTTCCAAAGGTAAGGCAAAATTATACTTTAGGAATTAAAATACCTTGGACACTTGCAAATGAAGAAAATTGGAATAAAACACATCATTTAGCTGGGATTTTATATATTGTTTTGGGTATATTTCTAATTTTGGCAACTTTTATCGATTTGTTTAAAAATCTTTTTCCTATGCTAATTGTAGTCATTATAGCTGTTTTAATTCCAGGAATTTATTCATTTCTTTTACATGTAAGAAATGGACTTTAAATATAAAGTAATATAAGAATGTATGCTATAATTTGAAAAACTCAGAAATCTGAGTTTTTTCATGTTCAAAATTAATAGGTGAGATATTGGCTGGACTTCCCTTGCATCTATATAGAAAAGAAAATTCTTATTTTATTTATCAAATCCTATATCTTTTAATTAAATTATGGGGACTAAGTATTAAAATGGGGGGAAATTCTTAGAAAAAGTAAGAACAATAAAAAGCTTTATGATCACACTCTTAATTATTTTAAAGGAAATTGAAATTGATCTTTCCGTATATAATTCATCTTTGTTAACAATTGGTCTAGTCAATTATCTTTATACATGAAAAAGAAAAGCATTAGAAAAATTCAATGTTTATAAAAAACATTTATTAAAAGAAGAATATTTAATTTCAAAAAAAATATTTGAAGAATTACTTTTTAAAGAAATTGTTTCAAAAGACAATATAATTCATTGCTATAATTAGAATTTTTCCAATGATAGCAATATATAAAACATTGAAAGAGAAAGAAATAGATTCTCTTGAAAAAACAGGAAATATTTTTAATGAAACAGAGGTTTATCCTAGAGCTAAGTTTTTGAGAAAAATAATGAAAATCCCTTACATTTATTTGTTAGTTCCTAAGATTATTGAAAAGATTGTGAAAACATCATATAGACAATCCCCAGAAGGTTTCCAAATTGAATTCGTAAAAGCAGATCGTAATTTGTGCCAATTTAATATAAAACAATGCATATATTATAATTATTGTAAAAAATATGAAGTAGCAGAGTTTTGTGATATTTTTTGCTCAGGCGATGATGTATCAGGAGCAGCTTTAAAGCCAAATATTATTTTTGAAAGGAAAAATACATTGGCTAGGGGAGGTGAATATTGTGATTTTTACTATAGAATAAAAAAGTAGGGAAAATATGAACTGGTAAAAAATGTAATTAATATAAATTAGTCGCACAAAATAATTATAATAAATTTAAAATTATTATAATACTTGGTATGGTTGAAAAGAAAATGTATAAGAAGGAGATTACATAATTTGAAAATTAGAAAAATTTTAAAATCAGACCTTAAAGATTTAGCAAAGTTAATGGTATCTATATACAATGCTCCACCATGGAATGATAAATGGACTGAAGAAACAGCTTTAGAATCATTATATACTATATTAGAATTTCCTAAGTTTTATGGAAATGTAATAGTTGATGGAGATAAAATAATTGGAGCGATAATGGGTCATAATAGAAGATACGCTACTGAAACCACATATTATATCTATGAGTTTTTTGTTTCTGATAAATATAGGAGAAAAGGCGTAGCAACAAATTTATATAAGAATACTATCGATGAATTAAATGAACTTGGGATTAGTGGTGCTTTCTTTACGACTTTGAGGAATAGCTCAGCTTATAATTTTTATGTAAAACAAGGCGCTTTGGATTTGATAGATTCAGCGTGTTTTTACCATAAATTTTAAAAGAATATTATTAAGTAAATCTATAAATAAGGTGACTAAACATTAACACTAGAATGAGTATAATACTTCCTTAGGTTAGTAATTAATTTGTGTATCAACCTAAATTCTGAAATGATATGTACCTCTTTATTGGACAAACCATTAAAGAGGTATTTTTATGTATTGATAGATATACTAACTATAAAATAAAGTTTTATAGAGTTGACTAAATTATAATAATTAACTTGTGAGAGAATAGTTTTAGTATTTCTTAAATTATTAGTTGTCAAAGCTCTAGACAATAGTATCAAATTTCTTGTCATAATTTTTAAATGGTTAATTTATATAACAATTTCACAAAATACCATATCAAGTATGGCGAGGGTTTGCTCTTTAATTAAACCATAATATAATTTTATTTAAAACAAATTTATTTAAGCAAAAATCTATAATTGTTAAAATAATGAATAGATTTTTTATGCATATGAGTCTTTCGAAAAATTAAAATCTTATCCATGCTGATAAAAGCTATGAGAGTATATAAAATTAATGTAAAGAAAATAGAATAATAGTTTTTAAAAATATTGAAACTAATAGCTTTTAGGATTTTTAATGAAATCTTAAAAGCTATTTTGAATTTTACTTACTTTATCTTAATCTCATTTTTTTAGTCTATATTAAGGTAAGATTGCTCAAAAAATTCTATTTTCCTAAATAATAAAGAATAAGAAATAAAAAAATTGACTTATACTACGTAACACGATATACATATAATATACTAGATAGCAGAGGTGGAAAGTTGAAAAATGATAAAAATATAATTGGTGAAATTCCACTTACAGAAACGGCATTTTTAATATTACTAGCAATGGTAGAACCAAATCACGGATATGGGGTTATGCAAGATGTAGAAAAAATTACTGGTGGAAGAGTAATATTTGGTCCAGGAACCTTATATGGAGCAATAAATAATTTAGAAAGAAAAGGATGGATTGAACTTGATTTTAATGATAAAAAGAATAGAAAAAAATTTATAAGACAACAAAGCTTGGTAAAGAGATTTTGTACTTAGAAATAGAAAGAATGGATAGATTAGTGAAAGAGAGTAATTGTTTATTGGAAGGAGAGTAAAATGTATACTGTTTTCAAAATTTTTCTAAATCCTATTGAAGATAGGGAAAATTATTTAAATAAAATGGCAAAACAAGGATATGAATTGGTTTCAAGTGGAGGACTTATTCATAAATTTAAAAAGACTGACAAAAACAAAAGCTACATTGTGCAATATATTGGATATATGAGTAATAGAGAGCGAAGAGAATATATGAAATTTGTTGAAAATATGGATATGAAAGTACTATATTCACCTTTAAATTTAGGTAAAAGATCTTTTGGAAATATTAAATTTAGACTTTTTAATCCAATTAAAAGTAGTATAGCTACAAGTCATGGTATGATAAATAGAGAAATTATGATTTTAGAAAATGATACTGATAAAAAAATAGAAGTATACTCTGATAAGAATAGTAAAATAGAAGACCTATCGAAAAGAAAGAATCCATATATTTGTCTATTAGTTCTATTAATGATACTTATTTCCATAGGACTAATGAAAACATTTGGAATTAGTACTTATTTATTTAATAAAACACTTTTAAGTTTTAGAACTTTAAACAATGTTATTGCTATATGGATTATATTAGGTATAGCTGTGATGATATACTCTATAATTAATTTATCTATAATAAACAACTTAATTAAGAAAATTGATTCTTAAAAAATCTAAAATATAATTTGATTTTAGATATTCAAATATTATTTAAATATGATTAAGAATTAAAATAATTGATAAATTCTAAGGGCTATTGCAAAATGAATTAATCGTTTCAAAATCATTAAATCTCTTATATGACAATTTTGCCTCCATGAGCTGTCAGTCCATTCTCAAATTGTCTATGAGTAACTTGTAATGATGGAACGATACAAATTTATAATTTGCAACAGCCTATTTTTTATTGATAAATTATCATTTGTTAATATGCTAATCATTACACTATAGAATGAATATTTATATTTGATCAATAGAATTATTAATTGACAAACAAATATAATTTAAAGCTTGATTGCCATAAAATAGATAGAGTCCGTATAATTGTGAGTATACTAATAATAAAACATAACTAAATTTTAAAACAAGAAATTAATATATATATATTAATTATGTAGGAATATCTTAGATTAGAAAAGGTATAAAAATGCTAACATAAAAATAATATTATTGAATTTCAATTATCTATTCAAGCGATTGTTTGAAGGATAGTTATTAATTTATATCCACTGCTCGATGGAATATTTTAAGGAGAAGTAGTCTGATTTATATAAACCTTTGTAGAATCAATTATTATTGTTGTAGGTATCTTCATGATGCTTGGAAAATTAAATAAGGTAAGCAAATAAAAAGCATAAGCGTAAAATTTTTTATTATTTAATCTAATCGGAGGTTGAAAAATTAGAATGCCTTAATTTATGTTAAATATTTAGCTATAAAGCAAAAGAACAAAAACTAAAAAAATCTATGTATTGAATTTAGATTGTAAATCATAGTAGAAATAGCTTTTTTAAAAATCCATATAAGTGTTTGTTTTTCTATATATTCATTTAAACAAATAACATAAGTAAAGAAAAAACAGTTTTCTTTCATTTTAGAGGGCTTCTCATGCCTAAGTTCAGGAGTCCTTCTTTTTTGTCTAAAAACAAAGATAAAAAAATGGATGAAACTTAAATGTCAAAAGAATATTAGCTCTATGTAGGTGGATAAAAAATCAAGGTAAACAAATAGATAATAAAGTATACTGGCAAGAAAGAGAAGATGTTAATTATTAAATAAAAATTTAAATTGTAAAGATCAAAACACGATATAATAAAATGATAAAGAATATCAATTGGAGGGGGCTATGTTTAAAATTTTCTTTGAAAATGTTATAAAACCAAAAGATATTTTTGGCGGAAGATTAATGTTAAAAAGTATGAATAAGGTCATGAGAAATTAGCAATTTGAGGAAGAAATTTTTTGAAAATTGATAAAGAAGATATCATCTTAGATCTAGGATGTGGTGGTGCAATATAGAGTATTTTTTGACAAAAGTTCGTAAAGTATATGGAGTAGATTATTCAAAAACAAGTGTAGAGATAGCAAGCTTATTAAATAAAGATGCAAATAAAAAATGGAAGATGTCAAATTATAGAAGGAAATGCACAAAGAATTCCTTTTAAAGAAAAATCTATAGATATTGTTACTGCTTTTGAAACCATATACTTTTGGAATAATATAGAGGATTGCTTTAAAGAAGTTTATCGTGTATAAAAAAATAATGGACAATTTTAATTTGCAACGAAGGTGCATTTAGAGAACAAAAAAATATCAAAAAATGGGCAGATATGTTAAATTTTAAAGTGTATTCTCCAACAGATTTAACAAAAATGTTGTTTAATCTTGGCTTTATTTGTTAATATCATTTGGATAAGAAAAATCAATTGGCTTTTATATCCAAAAAATGAATATTAGAATTTATTAAGAGAAGGTGTTTTATTTTGTTAGCTTTAATAGGTGATAATATAAATATTTTAAATTAAAACTAGAAAGGTTTAATTGATTAAAGTGTTTGACTATATTTCACAAAAATACCTCCTTACTGTTTTATATAGTAAAGAGGTTAAAGCTAATATTAGCTAGTGGTCTATTTTTTAAGAAATTGTGATGATATCATTTGAATTCCATTTGTCATAATTGATATACCTATAAGTATATTAAGTGTAAACAGTGCTCTTATTGGTTCTATTGCTATAGAAAATCCGAAAAACACCAACAATATTCCTAATACTAGATTAAAATACTTCATTATATTGCTTTGATTTAAGGCGGAATATATTCCTGCAACTCCATCAATTATGAACCAAAGTGCAACCATATAGAAGACAAGTGAACTTGTAAATGAAGGATTAGTTAAGAATATAATACCAAGAAGCAATAAAATTATTCCATATAATAATTCTACTTTATTAATGTCATTCTCTCTTTTATAATTTGCATATGAATCATATAGAAAGAAGCAGCCTCTTAGCAAAACAGCCCATGCCATAAGTGAAATAATAGCTAAAAGTGTTGATATGGGCTTGCTTAAAATAAACATACCAAATAGAGTGATACCCATACCTATCAATATTGATAGGATTTTATTTTCTTTTTTCATAAAAGTTCCTCCTAATTCTTACGGCTAGATTATAGCATATAATAATATATTCAACAATATTAAAGTAAGATTACCTTAAATACCAGGATATATCTTACACTTTAAAATATTTTAATGTTTTTAGATTTTATTTTGTAATTTATAAAAATATCTATTGAGATTTTAGTCCCAATAGATATTTTAGTTTCTTCATTACTTGATGTATTTTTTCAAAACTTCTTTATATAGATCTATAAATTTCAAATATCTATCTATATAAACAAATTCATCTACTTTGTGACTTACCTCTATACCACCAGGTCCATAAATTGCAAAGTCCATTTTTTTATTTCTGTTAAAGAAATTTGCACCATCTGTTGTACCTCTTGAAAATGTTGCAGAAATTGGCATTTCTTTTTTTTCTTTGAGCTCATTTACGAAATCTTCATTTAAGGTACTTGTGTTGCAAAGATTTTCTGCTTTATTAGGATCAGCACACTCTCTAATTATCTTTATTAATTTTGAATTAGGATTTGATTGTACTGGCATTGAAGATTGAGTAACTTCGAATTTTAAATTTCTATTATCTCCATTAAATTCATTTACTAATTTTTCTATAAAGTCTTTCATCTTGTTGTTATCAAATTCTGGTATAGTCCTTATATTGCCGCTAAAGCTTGCACTGTCAGGTATAGAATTGATTTGAGTGCCACCTTCTATTTGAGTGATGTTAAATATAGTATGTCCGAAAATTTCATTTTCATAATTTTTGCAGATTTCTTCCATCTTATTTTTTAGAATATTTCTAAAATCAAGTAAATTGTCTATGGCGTTTACTCCCATTTCTGGCATTGAAGAGTGTGAAGCAAGGCCTTTTGAAGAAATTTTATAGTTGAATGAACCCATATGTGCATAAGTTATTTGTGAAATATTTCCTAGATAAGCAGGCTCTCCTACTATAAGAGCATCTAAATCATCTGCATATCCTCTATTACTTAAATCTTCAGAACCATATTGACCAATTTCTTCACCTACAGTAAATAAAAGCCTAATCGTACCCTCAAAATTCTCCTCTGCTAGTTCCATAAAAGCGATAGTCATCGCCATAAGACCCGCCTTCATATCAGATGTGCCACGTCCATATAGTTTGTTGCCAACTATTTCTGCACCATATGGATCGTGTTGCCAATCAGAACTCTTGCCCTCACTTACCACATCCATGTGACCTGTAAGTCCAATTTTTTTACCTCCATTGGAAAATTCTGCTACAAGAGACGCACGATTCTTATCATATTGAATAAGCTCGGTTTTTATATTTTCACCCTTAAGCATATTCATCAAATATTGTGCAACTAAAAGTTCATCACCATTTACTGATTTGATTTTTATAATATCCTTGAGGGCTTCAATTTTTTCTTCTCTATTCATATAATCACTCCTTAAATAATATAATATAAATTTCACAGCTTAAATAAGATAATAATTATCTATAAGCTTAGTTAGAATTATTAACAGATGAAATTTTATTCTAATTATTTATACCCAAATTTAATGGTTGTTAAGAGGTTTTTAGTATATTTTTGTAGCTACAATAAAAATATCCGTATAATTATGAAAATAAGTAATTATTTGAAGCTTAACTAGAACAATATTTTTAAAGACAAAAACTAAAGAAAATAAATATTATTAATTTTAATAGGGTATAAATCTAATGATATCATTAAAGGAGAAAATCATGAAAGATAAAAATTGTGCTTATTGTATGAATAATGAATTAGTAGATGCATTTGGAATTAAGATTGGTGATTTAGAAAATAGTCAGCTATATCTTTTTAAAGAACAAAGTCATCTAGGAAGAGTTATTGTAGCTTATAAGAAACACGTAAGTGAAATAGTAGATATTAGCGATGATGAAAGAGATGCTTACTTTTCTGATATAGCAAAAGTTGCTAAGGCAATCCACAAAATTTTTAAGCCAAAGAAAATTAACTATGGTGCTTATGGCGATACAGGTTGTCATCTTCATTTCCATTTAGTTCCAAAATATGAGGATGATGAATTTGAATGGGGAGGAGTCTTTGCCATGAATCCAGAAAGGATATATCTTGATGAAGATGAGTATAAAAAGATTATTGACTCAATAAAAAAGGAATTGGATTTGTAATCTATAGTATAGTAAATTCTAAAAGCTAGAATAAAGAAGCTGTTGCAAAATGAATTTATCGTTTTAAGTATCCACATTTCTCTATTAAAATTTTATCTTGACAAGTATTCTATGAAAAGAATTCCTAAGAGAGTGAAGGATGATAGAAGAATAAAATTCATAAAAATTCATAGATTTGTGACAGTTCTTTTTTTAATACAATATAATATTAGTCGATGATAAGAATTTTTACAAATCCTTTGTATATTAGGTGTTTTATTCTAATGTCTACAAAGGTATGGAATTAGCTAAAAAGAAATGTAGTCTTGAAATAACATATAAAAAGGAGTATTTATATATTTATACTATAATTAAGCAAGTTTAACCATATATAGAACTTTTTTAAAAGAGGTAGATTTGCTATAAAAATAAAGAATAATTAGGAGAAAGTATTATGCTCAAAAAAAATAGTATTGTATTAGTTATTTATATGCTTTTTATGGCAATGGGACTTTATATTAGTTATAAAGTTTTAGGAGTTGATTATAATTCATCAAATTTCAGTAAGACATTTTTACCATTTACATTTTTATTAGCCTTGTTTGCACTATCCTATGGACTAAAGCATAGAAAAGAGCTTGCTTTAGACAATGAAGGAAAAAAGAATTATCTACCATTTGCTATTGCTTTTATTACAATTGTAGCTTTTGGAATTTTTTTTCTGATAAATAATTTTGCTTTGAATATAGCTTTTTTTATTCTGTTAGTTGATACAGCCTTGACAGCTATTGCAGAGGAGACGATTTATAGGGGTATTGTATTGGGCGGATTAGTAAAAAAAATATCAACAATTTCAGCCTTGTTATGCAGTGCAGTTTTATTTTCCCTCTTGCATTTATTAAATCTTTTAGCTGGTTTGTCAATTAATGAGGTTATAAACCAGATGGGTTCAACTTTTATAATGGGAATGTTTTTAGGGGCCCTATATTTAGAAAGTAAAAATATTTTTCTACCAATATTATTTCATTGGATGTGGAATTTTATTATATTGTCTAATGGTCTATCTACAATAGATTTTATGCCAATAGTACTATTATTAGTAATTGGAGGAGAGATTTTTGCTATCATATATTTTTTATTAAAGCAATTAAGAAGAAAAATATGAGACTATAAGTTTTAAAATAGTCAAGTCCATAATATTGTGTAAATTATCCTAGTTCAATATTTACTATTTCATTCTAATATACAATTTAGAAGATGTTATCCAATCCTCATTGATATCAATGAGGATTGCTCCTATTAGTCTAATAGCCGATTCTTGATTTGGAAATATTCTAATCACTTTTTCACATCTTCTAACTTCTTCGTTTAGTCTTTCTAAGCAATTGGTTGATTTAAGTCTACTATTAATTACTCCATTAGATAAATAGGAAAAAGCATCTTCAAATCTTTCATCTAAGGTGTCTAAAGAATTTTGAATTTTCTTTTCGTTCTCATATTTTGAGAATATTTCTTCTTTCATTTTTCTTGCTAAGTTTATATCTTGGATTTTAAATAGTGCTTTGATATCAGTTCTAAATTCTTCTGTGTTTTTCTTTGGTGCTTTTGATAGGATATTTCTTAAGAAATGTACCTGGCATCTTTGCCATATTACATTTACGAATGTTTCTTTTATTGCTTTTACTAGAGCTTTGTGAGCATCTGATATTACCATTTTAAGTCCAGATAGTCCTCTAGCTTTTAAATATTCAAAGAAGTTTGACCATGAATTTTCACTTTCACTAGAACTTAGGTCTAAGCCTATGATTTCTCTATTTCCTTTTTCAGTTGTTCCTATTGCAATATGACAAGCTTTTGATACTACACGATTGTTTTCCCTTACTTTTATGTAGACCACATCTACAATTAGATACGGAATTTTTAGTTTGCTTAAATCACTATTTCTCCATAGCTTTACTTCTTCGTCAAGCTCTTTATTTAAAGATGATACAAAGGATTTAGAATATGCTTTGCCACATATATTTTCTATCACCTTGGATACTTTTCTTCTTGATACTCCTTGAACATACATTTCTAGCATGGTTGCAATAGGTACTCTTAAAGTTAATATTCCTATTTTGGTTGTATAGTCACGTTCATAGTATCCATTACGGTAGGTGATTCTGTTAGGATCTCTTTGATAGGCTGTATTTTCTAAATATTCATCTATTTCTTTTTCCATAAGCTCGTTAAATATTTTACTTAGAATAGTTCTTGCCATATCATTTTTAACTTCTTAGTTAATTAAGTTTTGAATATCTTCTATGTTTAATGTAAAATGTAATTGGGTCATTTGTTCCTCCTAGTTTAGTTTTGGTTTGTTAAAAACATTGTACTAGTTTGGGTTTTAAATGACCTTTTTCTTTTTACACAATTATACGGACTCTATCTTCTAATTTGATTGTTTCATTTGTTATTTTTTAATAGTAAATTGTGAAAATATTTTATTATTGAATTGAAAAAATTAATAGACGAATATTTGTCTAAATAATGGGTATAAAATAAATATAAGAATTTAGAACGAATTCTTATAAGTTATTTATAAATTATAAAAGGAGGATTTTATGAAACTTTACTACGCACCGGGTACATGTGCTGTATCCGTTTGGATTTCTCTTCAATGGGCGGGAGCAGATTTTGAGGTAGAAAGAGTTGAGTTAGGTTCTGATGAATATAAGAAGATCAATCCATCAGGAGCAGTTCCAGCTCTTGATACAAAAGATGGAAACATAAAAACTCAAGCAGGTGCAATATTATCATATATTGCAAGTAAGTATAAAGAAAAAGATTTAGGGCCAGATGAAGGACTTGAAAATGAATTTTTGTTCAATCAGATTTCAGCATTTTTATCTGCAGATTATCATCCAGCTTTTTGGCCAATGTTTGGTCCAGAAGATTATACATCAAGCAGAGATGAGAAAGATTTAGAGAAGGTTATTGAAGCTGCATATAAAAAGATTAATAGTGTTGCGATGATTTTGGATAACATGCTTGAAGGAAAGACTCATATCTATAAGAATAAAAAGACAGTTCTTGATGCATATGCTTATATTTTAAGTCGTTGGCTTTCAAAGACTCCAAAGTCTTGGACAGAATATCCAAATTTAAAGAAGTTTATGGAAACTATGGAAAATGATGAGGAAGTTCAAAAGATTATAGAGCTTTCTACAAAAAAATTCAATAGATTTTAAGAGACCTTTAGAGTAGATTTAGCATGATTTTTGTAAAAATTAAACTTAAATTTATGCTATTTTTTTAAAAAGAAATTATATCTAATTAGATATAATTTAAGGAGAATATTATGAATTCAAAAAAGATTAGAGATCAAAAATTCGATCATTTATTAACACCAGAAAACGCAGCATTTATAGCAATTGATTATCAACCTATTCAAGTTAGCTCCATAAAAAGTATGGATCAAAAAGAACTTGTAAATAATATAACAAAGACAGCAAAACTTGCAAAAATTTTTAAGCTTCCAACAGTTTTAAGCACAGTTAATGTAAAAAGTGGTGAAAATGAACCACAAATAAAAGAAATCGAAGAAATTTTTCCAAATATTGAACCAGTTGATAGAACTACAATAAATTCTTGGGAAGATGAGGAATTTTATGAGGCTGTAAAGAAAATTGGAAGAAAGAAGCTTATTATAACAGCACTTTGGACTGAGGCATGTCTTAGTTTTCCAGCACTTGATGCTCTAAAGGAAGGATATGAGGTTTATGTTGTAGTAGATGCTGTTGGAGGTACAAGTAAATTAGCACACAAAGTTGCTCTTAGACGTATGGAACAAGCTGGAGCAAAACTTATTAGTTTTACACAACTTGCTTGTGAACTTCAAAGAGATTGGAACAGGGAAGAAACAAAAGAAGAATTTGCAAAAATTTTGTTTAGTTAATAGAGGCTAATTTAATAAGGATTACCTTGTAAGAATGGGTATTTATTTTAAATTATTTCGTTTTTCAATATAAGAGTTAGATCGTTGAGGGAATATATGAATATTTCATTAAAATTAATAATAGCACTTCATAGGAGCATCGATAAAATCGATAAAAGAACAATGAAACTTGCTCAAGAAGAAGGTTTAACCTTTGGTCAGTTTGAAGTTTTAGAAGTTCTTTATAGCAAGGGAGATATGAGTATCGGGAATGTAATGAAGAAGATTTTGAGTAGTGTAGGAACTATTTCTGTTATTGTAAACAACTTGGTAAAACTTGGTTATATCGAAAAACTTTCTTGCAAAAATGATAAAAGAGTTTGTATTTTACACCTAAAGGATAAGGGAAGAGATATTATTGAAAGGGTTATTGTTAAAAATACAGAAATGCTAGAAGAATCTTTCTCGATGTTAACAGAAGAAGAAAAAGAAAATTTGTTAATAATTTTAAAGAAAATTGGAGGTATTTATGGATAGAGAAGTAATTAAAAAAGTACAAGGTTTTAGAACGAAAGATGGTGCTGGAGTAAGCTTGGTAAGAGTTTTAGGTAATCAAACTGTGGAGGATTTCGATCCGATTTTGATGCTTGACTCATTTGATAGTATAAATCCAGATGAATATACTGCAGGTTTTCCAATGCATCCACATAGAGGAATTGAAACAGTTAGCTATCTTTCTAAGGGAAAGATGGTTCATAAAGATACTCTTGGAAATGAAGATGGAATTAGCGATGGAGAGGTTCAATGGATGAACTCTGGATCTGGAATTGAACATGAGGAAATGGTTCCAGCAGCTGATAGACTTCTTGGTGTTCAACTTTGGTTAAATCTTCCACAAAAGGAAAAGATGAGTAAACCAACTTACACTAAAATTCATAAGGATGAGATAGAAGAAATTGATATTGAGGGCGGTAAGATTCGTTTGATTTCTGGAAGCTACAAGGATCATAATGGTTTTAAAGGAGAACACTTGCCACTTGATTATTATGATATTCATTTGGAGCCAAATAGAGAATTTACAATTGAAACAGATAACGATAAATCCGTCATGATTTTTACACTAGTAGGAGATGTTTATGTTGGAGATGAGCATATTGAAGAAAAAACAGCTGCAAAGCTATCAGAAGGTGATAAACTAACAATTAAAAATGGAGACAATAATGCACAAGTATTATTTATCAGTTCCAACAAGCTTAATGAAGATGTTGCATGGGCAGGACCTATTGTAATGAATACTTCGAAAGAAATCCGACAAGCTTATGAAGATCTTAGAAATGGAACATTTATAAAGGAAAAAATTGAATTTAATGCTGATTAAATTAGAAAAGCGAATTTTTAAAATCACTTTTAAAAATTAAAGATGATTTTATTTTGTTAGAAAAAAGGAGAAATAATGAGAGTAGAATTTAAAAAAGACAGAAATAGAGTGGTACTTTACGATGAGAAAAATAAACTTGTTGGAGAGTCTACGTTTTCACTTTCCGATATGAAATGGATTATAGATCACACATATGTGGATGAAAGTTTAAGAGGTAAGGGATATGCTTCAAAACTTGTGGAAAAGATAATTGAAAGAGCGAGAGAAAAAAATATAAAGATTATTCCCTTATGCCCATATGCAAAAAGAGAGTTTGAAAAACATTCTGAATATGATGATGTGCTTTTTAAATAGGAGGTTGGATGATGAAGGTAAAAAACTATATAGAATTACAAAAGGCTTTAAATTCAAATGACGATTTAATTGAAATTTATAATTCATTTACAATTCCAAATTCAATCACATTGAAAAAAGGAAAGAAACTTATTGGTAAAAATAAAAATGTGCTTATAAGTTTTATGAATGGTGGAGGAATTGGACTTGAAGGCGATAATGAGATTAAGAATCTTGCAATTCAAACATCACATAAAGAAAGGGCTATCTTTATAAATTCAGAACTAGAAGATTTAAAAGATATATACCTAAAAGATCTTACAGTTACAGGTGTAGTTCAAATTCTTACAAGAGGAAATAATAAATTTTTAAATTTAGACATTGAAAATCTTGATATTGTTTCTGCAGATGCAAGGGGATTTACGGAAAGGCCTATGAAATACGGCGTAATTGTATATCAAGGAGCGTTTACAATTTATAACTTTAATCCATCTAAGGATAGCGAAATAATAGCAAATATTAAGGGATTAAAAATAGGAAGAGAACTTGCGCCTGTCCTTGGAAGTGGAGTATTTGTATCAGGATTTAATGACGAAGGAGGAAAAGTTACAGTAAATGAACTTGAAACAAAAGACATCTACTCTAACGGAATGATTCCAACAGGTCAACCTAATTTAATTACAGGTGCTATATTTATTGTATATGGTGCTCATGCAAAGAAAATTGTTTCAAATGGAGTTGTTAAAACATATGGAAACAACGATATGGTTCTTGATGTTTGGGGAGTTGTCGATGATTGGACAACAAATGAAAAAGTAATTAGCTATGGCTCAAGTGGTATCGGATTTGTAAATTTTGGAACAGTTAAAAAATTCCTTGCAAACAGTTCAATTGAAACTTATGGTAAAGGTGCCAGAGGATTCAACCAATACGACGGTACTATAAATGATGCCACATTTTATTCAATAAAAACTCTTGGTGATGGATCTATTGGTATGCAATTTTCAAAACCAGTAGGGAAGATCACTATCACTAAATCAGTTGAAACCTTTGGTGGAGAAGGGGAAACACTTGTAAAAGGTGTTATAAAAACTTTAAAAGCAGACGGCATAAGTGTGCTTGAAGGCGCAGTAATAGAAAATTTAGTTGTTGGAGAAAACATTGAAACAAATGGCGATGGGGTTATAAGTTTTAATATTGATGGCGGCGAAGTTAAAGAATTTGAAATAAAGGGAGAAATTATTGCAAAGGGGAGAGGTTCAAAAGAAAGAAATGTGTAAGTCAATAATTGGTCTATGAGAGTCCATAAATAATTTTGTGTCAATCATTATTCTTTATTATGATTTGGGTTTATGCATAAAATTTTAAAAGTCGCATATGTATTTAGATATGGAATGACTTTATAATATTTTAATCGGAATGTATCATATATATTATAGAATATGTTCCGTTTAATTTTGTCTTAATCAAACTATTTAATATGTCAGTTTATTTCATTTATTATCTCTTTATAGTTTTAGCTTTAGAATCCCAAGGTAATTTATCATTTTTAAATTACTAAAATAATCATATTTTATGAAATACTTTAAATTATATTGTATAACATTAATGGGATTGGATTTTTCTTTCTATATATGTGAATCAAATTTTGTATAATATAATAATATTAAGTGAAGTTTTAGATATAAAAATAGTAAAAATTTTAATCTTTTCTTAATTGATGGAGAAGTTACTGGAAGAATAAAATGTACTATGGGCAATTGGACTGGTTTAGCTTATAAAATTCCAAGATCTTATTTAGATAAGTGTAAAGACAGGTCAGATTTAAAGCAGAGTGGTATATATTTTCTCTATGGAAAAAAAGAAAATGATGAAGATGAGGTTTACATTGGTCAAGCAGGAATAAGGAAAAATGGAGAAGGAGTTTTATATAGGATAGGTTAACATTTAAAGGACAAATTCTATTTTTCTGAGGTTTTCATGCTCACAACTCAGAATAATTCTTTTGGACAAACAGAGATTTCACATTTAGAAAATAATTTCACTAATATGGCTATGGAAATAGATAGGTACAAAGTAATAAATGTAAATGATTCTAATCCAGGAAATGTGACTGAAGAAAAGGAATCTGAATTTTTTGATTTTTTAGAATATTCTAAGATAGTTCTTGGTGTATTAGGGTATAAACTTTTTGTTCCTATATTAGATAAAAGGATAAGCCTAGTATAGTAGAAAGCTTTAAAGAAGATGAAGTTTTATATTTATCAAGGACTAGCAGAAAATCTAATAAGATTATAGAAGCAAAGTGCAAGAGAACTAGTGAGGGATTTGTAGTTTTATCAGGAAGTTAAATTGAAGAAAAAGACTCTAAAGCAATACCAAAATCAATAGCAGACTTAAGAAGAAAATGTAAATTAAATGAAGAATAATAAATGGGACAATATCTAAAGATTATCTATTTAATAGTCCTTCATATGCATCAGCTTTCTTACTTGGGATGAATACTAATGGAAAAACAGACTGGAAAATTAAAGAAGGCATAACTTTGAAAGAGTTGGAAGAAAGTGAAATACAAGAATAGGTAATCTTAGATAAGTTTCTTTAAGCATAACTTATTTAAAGCTAATGTTTTTATAAATATAAAATAAAAAATCATAAATGGTAAAACTTGATTAAAAAATCTCGTATATAGATATTAGAAATAAATTATTGAGATAAAAATTAAACTCTAAGAGGTGTTATTTTAACTAGGTACTTAATATTTTAATAATTGAATATTTTTTAATTAAAAATAATAGATGAAAATTTTTATAAAAATTAGGATAGGTAATATAAAGAAATAGTATTATTCTATAGTTTCAAACTTTGTATTGTCTAGTAAAGATAGATGTTATTATATCATGCTAATTTATATACAACAAAATATTTTATTTTATAATAAATTGATTTTATATTATGGGAATGATTGATATTTATAATAGTGAATTATATTCAGAAGGCTAAATTATCTGAAATTTAAGAAGGGAAGATATTATGGAATTTATAGAATACAAAGATAGCAAAGATAAAGAAAAATTATTACAATTTTTAGAAAACGCAGAGTGGAAACCAGGTCCTTTAACTGCTAAGAAGATTAAAGATGGAAAGTATGAAGAAAAATTTGGCAAAGATGGTGGTCTTTTCTTTTATTTAGAAAATGACAAGCCTCTAGCTTTTGGTTCTCTAGTAAAAGAAGATTATATAAGAAAACCAGGACTTAAACCTTGGATTGCCATGATTTATATTGATCCTAAAGCTCGAGGAAAAAGATTATCAGAAAAAATGACTTTATTTTTGGAGGATAAGGCTAAAGAGTTAGGATATGATAAGGCTTATATCATGACACAACATAAGGACCTTTATGAAAAATATGGCTATAAACTTCAAGAAGTAATCTATGGAGATAAGCATGGTAAAGATTACTTTTATAAGAAATCTCTAAAATAAGATTATTAATAATTGGTGTATTTTGATATGAAATTAAGATTTATTTCTATATTAGAGAATGAATCATTATGATAATGTAAATAAATGTTAATATTTTTCATATAAAGTATTTTATATAAATTATTATAATAAAAAATATAGATTAACAAATAAGTTATACTAGGAGATTAAGATAATAAAGTATAAATTAGGGAATATAAGTTAAGTTATTGATGAGTTATCATATGCTTAGGTAAGATTAAATGTAATTTTCATTGAAATATATAATTAATCTTGTTCTAATCTGATATGTACCCTCTTTTCTGGACAAGCAATAAGGATGGTATTTTTTAAGATATAGTCATAAGTTTGAAAATAAATTTTAAAAATAATTTCAATTATGATATAATTTCTATAAAGAAATTATATTCGGGGGGAGTTAAGTTATGGATTTAAAGAAAGCGCTTATAGATTTACAATGTGAGATGGTTGCTGAGAGAAACCTTGTAAACCCAAAAGATATTACATGGTTACAATATGATATCTTGTATCAAGTGAATAAAGAAGGAGAATCTCTGCCTTCAGATTTAAGTATTATTCTTGGTGTTTCACGTACTAAGTTGTCAAAGGCTCTTAAAGGTCTAAAATCTATGGGGTATATAGAGCAGTTTCCCAACAAATCCGATGGAAGAGAGTTATACACAAGTTTAACTGATGAAGGCAAGTCTCTTTTAGAGAGTATATCAGAAAAGCATCATTCACTTTATAAAATAGCTTTAGAATTTTTTACAGAAGAAGAGCAGAAAGAGTTTGTTCGTTTATCCGAAATATTATCAAATAACTTGAGAAAGGAAAGGATAGATAAGGATGAATGATGATATAGTTGTAAAAAATGCTAGAACGAATAATTTAAAAAATATATCAGTAAAAATTCCAAAACATAAGATTATTGCGGTGACAGGAGTTTCTGGCTCCGGGAAATCATCCTTTGTCTTTGATACGATTGCAAGTGAATCTCAAAGGCTATTAAAGGAAACTTACTCTTCATACATCCAAAACCTGCTTCCTAAATATAAGAAATCATTAGTAGATTCTATTTCAAATCTCTTGGTTTCTTTGGTGATAAATCAAAAAAGAATTCATGGAAATTCCAGATCAACGGTTAGTACAATTACAGATATATATTCGGATCTAAGACTATTATATTCAAGAATAGCTAAACCATTTATTGGTTATTCTATGAAATATTCTTTTAATAATCCGGAAGGAATGTGTAAAAGGTGTCAAGGGTTAGGAGAAATTAAATTAATTGATATTGATAAATTAATTGATTTTGATAAATCTTTAAATGATAATGCAATCAATTTTCCAACATTTCAAAACGGAGGATGGAGACTTAGCCGATACACGGAATCCGGATATTTTGATAATGACAAAAAAATATCTGGTTATAGTAAGGATGAGTTCGATTTACTCTTGTACTCACCTAAAATCAAACCAATCAATCCAAGCTCAAAGTGGCATAAGACGGCCAAATATTTTGGCGTAATTCCACGAATTATGGAAAGTTTTGTTAATGTAGAGAACCCTCAATACAAAAAGGACTTAGATAAAATCTTAATAACAGAAACTTGCCCATCTTGTCATGGAACAAGGCTTAATGAAGAAGTTTTAAGTGCAAAAATAAAAAACAAGTCGATAGCAGATTTGACAGATATGGAGGTAAATGATTTATATGATTTTATAGATGCGATTAAAGATGAGTCTGTTCAAGCCATTACTCATGAAATAAAAATGAAATTAAAAAGTCTTTTTCTTGTCGGATTGGACTATTTGAAACTGAATCAAGGAACCAACACTTTGTCAGGGGGAGAATCCCAAAGAATTAAGATGGTTAAATATTTAAACAGCTCTTTGTCAGACATTCTTTATATCTTTGATGAGCCTAGTGTAGGATTACACCCACAGGATATTAGAGGAATAACAAATATTTTTAAAGGACTTAAAAATAAGGGGAACTCTGTACTATTTGTAGATCATGATCCGGACATGATGAAAGAATGCGATCAGATTATAAATTTTGGAGAAGGTGCAGGTACTTGTGGTGGCAATATAACTTTCCAAGGAAGCTACCCGGAGTTATTAAAATCAAATACTATAACAGCCAAGGCTTTATTAAAAGAACATTATATAAATGAAAATAAAAAAGAATTTTCAAGTTATTACGAATTAAATAATGTTTCAAAGCATAATATAAAAAATCTGTCGATAAAAATTCCTAAGAATGCCATCACTCTCATAACAGGAGTAGCAGGATCGGGCAAAAGCACATTAGTAAGAGGAATTTTTAAAAGCAAATATCCAGAATCTACAATATTGGATCAAAGGTTACCGCAAGCAAGCTGTCGTTCGAGTATTGTAACCTACTTGGGAATATATGATGAGATCAGAAAAATCTTCAGTAAAGAAAACGGCGTAGATAAAACTTTCTTTTCCGTC
This sequence comes from Anaerococcus faecalis, assembly GCF_013371425.1. Lineage (NCBI taxonomy): Bacteria > Bacillati > Bacillota > Tissierellia > Tissierellales > Peptoniphilaceae > Anaerococcus > Anaerococcus faecalis. The sequence goes on along the minus strand of NZ_JABVBA010000001.1, from coordinate 344,378 downwards.
ACAGGAAAAGGAGCTTGCCCTGAATGCAAGGGGAAAGGAACTATAAAACTTGACTTAGCATATTTAGGAGATACGGAATACACTTGTGAAAAATGTCAGGGCAAAAGATTTAATGATAAGGCTCTCTCATATTTGTATAGAAACAAAAATATTAGTGAAATTTTTAATTTAACTGTTATAGAGGCAGGGAAAATTTTTTATGACAACCCTAAGATAAACCGAACCATAGAATCATTAATAAAAGCAAACTTATCATATATTAAACTCGGTCAGACATTAGATACCTACTCGGGAGGAGAACTTCAACGATTGAAAATAGCTCAAATGTTGCTAAATAAGACATCGGAAATTATAATCTTGGACGAACCTACCACAGGACTTCATGAATCAGACATAAATAATTTAATGAAACTTATCCATGAATTGGTAAAAGAAGGAAATACATTAATAATCATAGAACATAACTTATCTGTAATAAGTCTCGCTGATTGGATTATTGATCTTGGACCTAAGGGTGGAAAACTAGGAGGAAAGCTAATATTTCAAGGATATCCTCTTGATTTTATAAATTGTAATAAGTCTTATACAGCAAAGCATTTAAGGAGATTTGTTAATATTGATTGTAGTTAATATTCCAGTAATATCGAAATTACCTTAATAAAGGTTGGATAATATTAGTAAATAAAATTTATTAAAATTAAACAAAGATGTGAGAGTATATTATTGAAATCTTTGCATGTATAGGTAAGAAGATGAAATTTGATAAGACATGATTTCACTTTAATAAAAAATTATTTATACCTTTTAAAGTTAATTAAGCATTATAAAGAATTGAGACAATATATCAGGTAAATTTTAAGTATTTTCATAAATATCTTCTTCTAATTGAATTAATTGAAACTTCAAGTATATATTATAATATAAGGTAATTATTTATCTTTACTAAGGAGGTAATGAATAATGAAATTATTTAATAACTTAAGGAAGAAATGGGAAAATTATTTAAAAAAATTAGCAAAGGAGAACAAAAAGTCTTTTGGAAATGAAAGGCTAGATTGTTGTTCTATGAATAAAAAAGATAATAAATAGTATTATTATAAGGGGACTGTCGCAGAATGAATTAATCGTTCAAAATCATTACAAGATCTTTCATGACAAGTTGGCCTCCTCAAGTGGTAGGCTATTCTCAAATGTCTATGAGTAACTTGTAATGATGAAACGATTGAAATTCATAATTTTGTAACAGCTCCTTTTATTTATATATATTAATTTTAATAGTATATAATAAGTTTTGTTTGATTATTGAAAATTTTATAAAATTAAAATTTTTATCTTAGTTTTTGGATAACTTTATGTAATGAAAAATCATTGATATTTATAAAGATTAGGCAAATATATATTATCAGGATAGTGTTTAATTAATACCAAAAATATAGAGCTATAAAAAATCAATATAATAAAAGTATATTATGATAAATATATGAAGTATTAAGTTAGAATTAGCTACCAATATTTGCTATTATTCTCATCTAATATGGATAAAACAATATAAATTTAATAAGAAAATACTTGAAAAAGCTTTAAATAAGATTAAGAAATTTATAAACAAATAATATAAAGGGAGGATTTTTGAAAAATATAAGTAGAGAAATAATACAAAAGTTTAAAGTTAGTTTTGTGATACTAGGTTCAGATGAAAATGCCTATGGTATTGCTCGTATTCTCAATGATAATTATGGGTTGATATCAACTTTATTTTGTCAAGAGCCTTTAGAAGCGACGAATAATTCTAAGATTTTAGATAGAAAGATAATTAATGATTTTTCTAATGAAGATATATTTGTCAAATCTTTAATAGAATATGCAAAAAAGAATAAAGATAAGAGTCTTTTTCTTATAGCATGTGGAGATGAGTATTCTAAGTTATTATCAAATAATAAAAATGTCCTAATTAAATATTATAAATTTAATACCCCATCAACATATTTAAATGAAAAACTTGAAAATAAGTTGGATTTTTATAAAACTTGTGAAAAAATGGGAATACCATATCCAAATTATAAGATAATCAATGCTAGTAATAATTTAGATAAGCTTGATATGAAGTTTCCACTTATTTTAAAGCCTAATAATTCCATATCTTATGTCAAATTATCTTTTCCAAACAAATATAAGGTATATACTATAAATAATTTAAGTGATTTAAAAGAGACAGTAAAGATAATCTATGATAATGGTTATGACAACGACATGATAGTTCAAGAGTATATTCCAGGAGATAATTCACAACAGGCATCCTTAAATGCGTATTGCGACAAAAATGGAAAGGTCAGAGTGATGGTTTATGGTCAAATTTTAATATCAGATCCTTTGCCATTAAGAATTGGTAATAATGATGCTATATATACTAAAGAATCTAATGAATTATATAAATTTTATAAGAAAATATTAGAAGAACTTTCTTATACTGGATTTGTAAATATTGATCTTAAGTATGATAGTAGGGATAATTTATATAAAGCTTTCGAAATGAATTTAAGATTACCACAAAGTCATTACTTTATGGAAGCAGGTGGTGTAAATGTTCTTGATTTCTACATAAGAGATTTACTTGATTTAGGATTTGAGGAAGATGTTTACTATCACAAAGATACAAATAAAATTTGGTTAAATGCTCATCCTAGTTTACTTAAGAAATATACTGACAAGAAATATAGAAAAACAATAAATAAGCTACTAAAAAATGGTTATGAATTTACTTTAGATAATAAATATGATTTTTCAATTAAAAGAAAGCTTATTTATCTGAGAAAAAAATATGCTAGCATAAAACATTATAAAGAATATTTTAGGGTTGATAAGTAGTTTGTCATCCCTAATTTTTTGGGTAATAATATAAAAAATAGAAATCAAAAGGAGAAATATTATGAGTGGTGAATTAGTTGCTATACAAGATACTTATGGGGAACGATTTCAATATTGTTGGGGATGTGGTAGTAAAAATGAAAAAGGATTGCATATAAAATCTTATCCTAAAGATGAGGGAAATATTTGCTATACTAGGATAAAACCTGATGAAAAATATACAGGAGGAGTTCCACAAAATTTATTTGGTGGAATGATTGCTATGATTTTTGACTGTCATGGAACTGCCTCAGCAGCTTTTTTTAACCATAAGAACAAGGGATTAAGCTTAACTAAAGATACAGTAATAGAAAGATACATTACTGCAAGACTTGAAATAGATTATAAAAAACCAACACCAATGAATGAAGAAATAGAAGTTATATCAAGGCTTGAAGAATTAGGCGATAGAAAGGCAATAGTAAGTATGGAACTTAAAGCAAAGGATGAGATAAGAGCAAAAGCTAAGATTATTGCTGTAAAAGTTAAGGATAATATGTAAAATTTTCAACTTAAAACAATCAATATTGGGACTATATTTTTATGGGGTGTTTCAAAATTATGAATTTCTAACGTTGTATTATTATAAGTTCTTCATAGACAAGTTGAATAAGCTTCCAATTAAGGAGTTCAAATTGTCGTGAAGGAGCTTGTAATGAGTTTGGAACGATAATTCATTCTGCAACATCCCATTTTTAAATTAATTATTTATATTAAAAATTTTGATTATTTTATAACATATTTATGCACTTACAAATAATTATACATTTATCAATATGAATTTGATTTATGACTTTATATTAATTAATATTAATTCTAAACCTTAATATACCTATACAATAAGTATCTAATTTATATTATTACATAAAAATAAATAAATAAAGAAAAATAATTGACAAGCGAATTTTGGAGTGATATAATTTTGAATAAATATTTTATAATATTTAATTTTACATATTGGAGGATAAGTTATGGATGCTTTATATGCATTATTGTTTATACTTATAGTATATACAATAGGAGATATAGTGGCTGTTAAAACTATCAGTATAGTTCCGTCGCTATTTGTATGTTCGGTTATATTTTTGGTAGGATTTTGGATAGGAGTCCCTGAAACGTTATTTCAAGATTCCTTACTATATTCATTAGGTTCATTTTTAATTACATCACTTCTTGTACATATGGGCTCAATGTTAAATATAAATCAGCTAAAGGCACAGTGGAAGACTGTTCTAATATCAGTTGGAGCAATAATAGGTATAGTTGTTCTTTTGCTTATAATAGCTTCACCGATTGTTGGAAAAGAAACAGCTATTGTAGCAGCACCACCAATTTCTGGAGGTTTAATTGCAGGTTTACAAATGGGCGAAAAAGCTGAAGCAATAGGAAGGATGGACCTTAAGTTAATGGCTACCTTACTAGTAGTATTGCAAGGTTTCATTGGATATCCTTTAGCATCATTTTGTTTAAGAAAAGAAGCAAAGTCAATTTTAAAGAAAAAATCAGAGGGTGTAGTTTTTGTAGAAGAAGAAAAGGAAAAAGAAATATCAGAAAAACCTTCTATATTTAAATTAGATGATAAGTATAGATCTGCTAACTACTACTTAGCAAAAACAGTATTTGTAGCTTTTATAGCAACACTTCTCTCAAATTTATTAAAAAATATAAATACAGGTATTTTTATATTAGATGCTCTTTTAAGAATAGATAAGAATGTTATGGCACTTCTATTTGGAATTATAACAGCGGAGACTGGATTCTTAGAAAGAGAACCTTTAGATAAAGCTAATGCATCTGGGCTTGTTATGGCAGCTCTTATGGCTGTAATTTACGGAGGTCTTGCTGGAGCAAAACCTCAAGATATTATAAATATACTTATACCTATAGCAATATGTTTATTTATAGGAACAATAGGAATAGGTATAATGTCAGTAGTTATAGCAAAAGTTTTAAAAGTTGGACCTTGGATGGCATTTGCTATAGGTTCTACAGCTTTATTTGGATTTCCTGGAACGTTTATTGTTTCAAACGAAGTTGCGGAAGCTATGTCAAATACAAAAGAAGAAAAAGAGTTTATACTTAATCAAGTGTTACCAAAGATGTTAGTAGCTGGTTTTATAACTGTATCTATAGGTTCAGTAATACTTGCAGGCATATTAGGACCAATGCTTACATCAGCATAATAAGGAGAATAAAATGGATATAAGAAAATTAATAAATAAAAACAAAGATTATATAGTAGAGATGAGAAGGTATTTTCATAAAAATCCAGAGTTGTCATTTGAAGAGCATGAGACTACAAAAAAAATAGCTAATGAACTTGAAAAAATGGGGATTTCTTATGAAATACCTAATGAAGAACCGAAAACTGGGGTTATTGGATTAATAGAAGGTGGTAAACCTGGTAAGACAGTAGCTTTAAGGGCAGATATAGACGCATTAAATGTTTGTGAAAAAAATGAAATAGATTATAAGTCTCAAAATGAAGGTAAAATGCATGCTTGTGGTCATGATACACATATTTCTATGCTTTTAGGTGCTGCAAAAATATTAAGTGAAATAAAAGATGAAATTTGTGGTAGAGTATATTTGATATTTCAACCAGCAGAAGAACTTGGACTTGGTGCAAAATACATGATAAGGCAAGGAACATGGTTTGACGAAATTGATTCTATTTATGGATCACATATATGGGTTGGACTTGATGCTGGGAAGATTTCAGTAGAAGCTGGAGATAGGATGGCAGCTGCTGATAAATTCAAAATCAAAATCAAAGGTAAGTCAGGTCATGGCTCATTACCTAATGAAACAGTAGATGCTGTATTAGTTGGTTCAGCTGTAGTACAAAACCTTCAACAACTTGTATCAAGGAATTATTCACCTCTTGATTCTGTAACGGTAACAATAGGCTCATTTCATAGCGGTAATAGATTCAATATTATTGCAGGCGAAGCAGAAATGGAAGGGACAAATAGGTATTTTTCTAAAGAAATTGGGAAAAATATTGAAAATGATATGAACAGGGTAATAAAAGGAATTTGTGATGCTTATGGTGCAGATTATGAGCTTAAATATGATTATATCCTAGGTCCTACAATAAATGATGAAATATCTTCAAGGATTGCTGAAAGGGCGTTAAAGAAAGTGGTAGGAGAAGAGGCAAATCAAAAAATGCAAAAGACAACAGGTGGAGAAGATTTTTGTTTTTACCTCCAAGATAAACCAGGTTGTTTTGGATTTATAGGATGTAGAAATCCTGAAATAGGAGCAGATTATCCACACCATAATGAGAGATTTAATGTAGATGAAAATGTTCTAGCTAATGGAGCAGGAATGTATGCTCAATATGCTATCGAATTTTTAAATGAGAATAATTAATTTATAAAACTCAATTAAGCTAGTCTTAGTTGAGTTTTAAATTGATATATTGATTTATCTAGATAATATAATAAAATAAATAAAAATATATTTGACAAAGATAAAATAATAAGCTAAAATTAAAAACATCATATTAATTTATTACTTTATTAAGATAAAAGGAGAAATAAATGGAAAATATTAAAACGAATGAAAAAAGATTACCAAATTTTTTTGAAGCACTATTACCTATCATAACAATGGTAGGACTTATGATTTATGTCTTTGTTTTTGCTAAAGAGAATGTAGATGGAGATTTAAAGCAAATTTATGATGGTGCTCATATGCCTCTAATATGTGGAATTATAGTTGCTTGTTTTGTGGGCATATTTTGTGGTAATTCATTTAAAGATATGCTTTCAGGAATGATTGCAAGAATTAACACTACTCTTGATGCTATATTGATTTTACTTACAGTAGGTTTATTGATTTCATCATTTATGATATCAGGAACTATACCAGCCCTTATTTATTATGGACTTGAGCTTTTAAATCCTGTATTGTTTTTACCTATAGGTTGTATTATTACAGCTATTGTAAGTTTATGTTGTGGATCTTCATGGACAGCTACAGCAACTATTGGTATAGCCTTTATGACTATAGGAAGGGGACTTGGAATAAATCCTGCTATAACAGCTGGAATGGTTATATCAGGTGCTTATATCGGAGATAAATTCTCTCCTTTATCAGATACTACAAATCTTGCTGCTGGAGTAAGTAAGACAGGCTTGTTTGATCATGTTAGTGCAATGGTGTCAACAACAGGTCCTGTATTCGTTATATCCCTTATTCTTTATACTTTCTTAGGATTTAACGCTAATTTAGAAAATTATGATCCTAGCATAGCTGATGGTATAAAGATATCACTTCAAAATAATTTTAATTTAAATCCTTTAGTTTTATTACCGATTCTTATAATTATTTTAGTATGTGTGTTAAGAATAGAAGGACTTGCAGGGGTTATGATTACAGTTTTTGTGGGACTTGTATTTGCTCAGATTTTTCAACAACAAAGATCTTTAGCAGAAATATTTGCTATACTCCACTATGGTCCTGATATTGCTACAGGTAATGAATATGTTGATGCAGCTCTTTCAAAAGGTGGAATGGATAATCAAATGTGGACTATAAACTTAATTTTACTAGCAGTATCATTTGGTGGAGCTTTAGAAAAGGCAGGAATAATTGAAAAATTATTTGCTCACTTAAAAGAGAAGATAAATTCTGTAGCAGGTCTTGTATTTACTACTATGGCAACATCAATATTTTGTGATGCTACAATGTGTGATCAATTTTTAGGAATAGGAATACCTGCACCACTTTATGAAGACAAATATGACGAGCTAGGACTAGGAAGGAATATGATGTCTAGAACTCTTGAAGATGCTGGTACCTTATGGGCTGTAATGTTTCCTTGGACTGCATGTGGAGCTTATCAAATGAAAACACTAGGAATTAATCCAATATACTTTTTCCCATTTGCCTTTGTAAATCTTCTATCACCAATATATGCATTATTAACAGCTTATTTTAAAAGAAATATATTTTGGGCTGATGGATCTTATACTAATATATTTGGAAAGACTAAGATGAAAAAGAAGGCACAAGCTCCAAAAGAAGTAGAAGAATATGCAATAAGTCAATTAAATAAACAAAGAAGTGAAGGCAAGGTGCCACAAATATCTTAAAAAAGATATAAAAAGAATACTAGATTATAAACGAACTGACCATAGAAGTTGGACTTAAAAATCAAACTAATAAGGTCAGTTTTTTAATATTTAAAAAGAGTAGTAAATTTAAAAAAGAGAGTATATCCTAGGATTATTTTTACTATAAGCAAAACGGACAATAGTAGCAAAGATAGTAATAAACTAAGTCTGCTATTATTGTCCATTAAAAATTTGACAGCTTTTTCTATTTATATAAATCAGCTTGAGTTTTAAACATTTTTTCATAAAGACCCTTGTTATTAATAAGATCTTTATGGCTTCCACTTTCAACTATTTTTTTATCATCACATACTATTATTCTATCAGCATACTTGGTTGAAGATAGCCTATGAGATATAAAAAGTGAAGTTTGACCCTTTGATATTTGAAGCATTTTTTTAAAAATTTCCTCTTCGCTTCTTGGATCTAAGGCACTCGTTGGCTCATCCATTATAAAAAATTTTCCTTCATGAACCATTGACCTAGATAAAGCAAGTTTTTGTCCTATACCTCCAGATGGTTCCACTGACTTATCTGAAAAAAGGTAGGTAAGGTAGGTGTCTGAACCTTCAACTTGTTTATCTATCCACTTATCAATATTTATTAATTTAAAAGATTTATCCATCTTAGCTCTTTCGTTTTTGTCAATATTATCTAAGAGTTTAGAGTTTATATTTTCACTAATCCTAAAAGGAAATAGCCTAAAATCTTGAAATGTAGGGGATAATATCTTATAGTAGGTTTGTGTATCTATATCCTTAATATTGATATCATTTAGGTATATAGCACCATCTGTGGGTTCATAAAACTTACATAGAAGTTTTACAATGGTAGACTTACCTGCTCCATTTTTTCCAACTAAGGCAACAGTCTCACCATTATCAATTTCAAACGATGTATGTCTTAGAACATAATTTTCACTTTTTGGATATTTGAAAGAAACATCATCAAAGCTTATTTTGACTTGAGATAAGTCTATATCTTTAACATCTCCCTTATCAAGGAGTCCTTCTTCTAAGTCTAAAAAATCAAAGTAAGTTTTAAGTTGGCTATTTAAAGATATAATTTTAGCATATTTTTGTAATATTAAGTTGACTGCATTTATCATTTGAACAAGAGAGTTGAAATAAAGAGTGAAATTAGCAAGACTAATAGCATCTGATACTAATTTATAAGTCATATAAATTAAAGTAGATACTATAGAAAGGTTAGAGAAGATATTCATAATCCCTGTATATATACCATTTTTATTAAAGTATTCAGTTGATGTTCTTACCATTCCATCTTGGAATTTACCTGCTTTTTTCAAAACTAATTCTTGTGCTTCGTATGTTTCTACATCTTTAAAATACCTATGATCAGATGAAAAATTTAGAAAAAATCTATATGCTCTTATTTGAGGAGCATTATTTTCTTGATATTTCAATTCATTTGCCTTTATTTTTTCTACTATATTTTTATTAATAAAATACAAAAATACAATTATTAAAGCTACAAATGGATTTAGGCTTAGCAAAACAAATAAAGAAAATATACCAGTTATAGTAGCAGATAAGATTATTACTAAAAAGTCATAAAATTCATACATCTCAAATATAGCATAGTGAGCCTTCTCCATCATGTCTTGAACATTTTTAGAATCGGACTTTTCTATAGGTAGTCTAAGTGACTTTTCACTTAACTTAAATAGCAATACATCAATAGTACCTTCAAAAATTAATGAGACTGTATTTGTTAATATTCTTGATATAATTTGTTTAAAAAAGTCAGATACTAAGACTAGTCCACCTATAAAGAGTATATAGGATAATCTTTTATTTCCCATTAATTCTTCTATAATAAGTTTTGGTGCGATAATATATAAGAGTGGGATTAAACCCAAAATTATATTCAGTAACATAATCCTTAAGCTAAAATGAGGATATATCTTATCTATTTCTTTAAATAATTTTATAATATTTTTCATTATAAGACCTCCTTATAATTTTTTGCTTGAAGATTATATAAATCTCTATATTCGTCATTTTTTTGCATAAGTTCTTCATGACTTCCACTTGCAAGTATTTCTCCATCTTTCATATAGATTATTCTGTTACAAAACTTTGTAGAAGCTAGTCTATGAGATATAAAAATAGAAGATTTATTTTTTACTAAAGTATGGTAGAGCTGATACAATTCTCTTTCATTTAAGGCATCAAGTTGGGCTGTAGGTTCATCTAATATTAAGATTTTTGTTTTCTCCTTTGCTATAGCTCTTGCCAGAAACAATCTTTGCTTTTGACCACCAGATAAATCTACTCCATTGTCATCTAGTATTCTTAAAAGTGTTTGATTTTCTCCTTGCTTATAAGTATCAATGATTTCATCTAGATGAGTCATTTTATAAATTGCATCTAGATTTTTATTTGAATCTTTGAGTAAAATATTTTCTCTTATGGAAAAAGGAAAAAGACTAGAGTCTTGAAAAACTGATGATATTAGTTTGTTATAGTTAATATCAAGATCTTGCAAATTTTTACCATTAAATAAAATTCTACCTTTACTTGGTTTATAAAATCCTGCCAAAAGCATAGCAAGAGTTGATTTTCCAGCGCCATTTTCTCCTACAAGAGCTATGGATTCATTGTTTTTTATTGTAAGATTTAAATTTTTAAGTATGTAATCATCAGATTCGGGATACTTAAAATATACACTATCAAATCTTATCTCTAGCTTTTCTGGGTAAAATTCTTCTCCCTTTTCCTTCTCAACCTTTATTATTTCAAAGAATGGTTTAAAGATACTATAGCTATAAGAAAGATCTGAGAAAATCCACATAGACATTGTGTTAAAATTTATAAAGGCAAATACTGCTGTAAAATATACATAAAAATCACCTATATCAATTGTTCCCCTAATTAAACTTGTAGAAAGCCAATATATGATAATTGCATCTCTAATAAGGTTTATAAATTTAGCTAAAGAAAAAACTGTTGTAGCCTTTTTATTGGTTCGTGCATAATCATCTATCCTATTATAGTGTGTATTCATATAATATGAGCTAAATAATTTTGTAATATCAAAAATTAATATATCCTGTTTAGATAGGGGAGATCTCATCTCATTATTAACTTTTGCGAATCTATTCCAATTTGCTGAATTAGAAGTCCAATATGAGCCATATATTTTTGGAACCTTACTTAGGATAAAACTTGTAATAATGGTCAAGATTAAAGTTGTCATTACAACTAAAAAATCCATTCTTAGAAATATCCATATAAAACCTGTCAAAGAAATCATTTGAGCTAAGAATTCAGGAAGGGTCATCATAAGGCCACCAGCACCATTGAATGGACTTTCTACAGCCTTTGTAGCGTTATTTATTTTTTCAGATTCTTCTTTATCTTTTTTTAAAGCATAAGGCAGGTATAGGGAATATTCAGTAACCATGTTCATTAACTTATAGCGAACATTATTCATTTTCATACGGTAGTTACCCATAACAAATGAATCAAAAAATGAAACTAAAGTTGAAATAAAAATTAAACCTATAAAGAAAATTACTAAAAACTTTGGATTAGACTTGTAATTTTTTATTATATAGGCAGGTGAAATAATCCATAAGAAAGGTTTTAGACCTATAAATATGGCATAAAGTAATGTTAAAACAAACATAGATGGCTCAAACTGGGCCATTTTCTTAAATAAATACTTAATCTCTTTCATATAAAGCCAATAACTGGCATCCTCCTTGTATTAGTAAGTCAAGGAGATTTTCCTTACTTACATTTTTTTAGTAGCAAACCTCAATCTGTGTGTATTATAATAATTCATTTTTTTCTCCTTTCATTGGTTGTTAATTATAATAATATCAATTTAATTGTATTTGGTCAATTAAAAAAGGTAATGTTACAAAATTGTGAATTTCTAATGCTCTATAGTTACAAGTTACTTATTTACAATTTGAGAATAGCCTGCTGCTTTGGGATGTCAAATTGTCGTGGAGGAACTTGTAATTATTTTTCAATTATTAATCCATTTGCAACAGTACCTTTAAATCAATCCTCAAGTATTGCTATAGCACACTTAAGTCCATCAAGAGCAGATGATATTATCCCACCAGCATATCCTGCTCCTTCTCCAATTGGTCTTAAATTATTATATTTTAAAGTTCTGTAGTCGTTTTTTCTTTCTATTCTTATAGGAGATGAAGTTCTTGTTTCAACCCCAGTAAGAATTGCATCAGCTTGGGAAAAGGCATCAATCTTTTTAGAAAAGTTTTTTAAGGCAAGTTTTATAGAATCATTTATTTTTTTAGGGTAGATTTTATTTAGGTCAGAAAACTTGAAACTTGGACTATAAGATGGTTTGATTTTTCCTATTTTACTAGTAACTTTTCCATTAAGATAATCATCTACTCTTTGAACTGGAGCAGAATAATTTCCTCCACCAAGTCTATATGCTTTCTCTTCAATTTCTCTTTGAAATTTAATTCCAGAAAGATTACCATTACCCAAAATATCTTCTCCTATAGTACAAACTATGGCAGAATTTGCATTTGAATTACTTCTATCATGATAGCTCATTCCATTTACACAAAGTTTATTTTCCTCACTAGATGCGGCTACTACGAAACCTCCTGGGCACATACAAAATGTATAGACAGATATATCATTTTTTTTATCGAAAAATTTTAGTGCATAGGATGCTTGAGGAAGTCTTTCGTCCTTAATTTTATATTGACTAAGATTTATATCCTCTTGTAAGTGCTCTATTCTGAAACCTACAGCAAAGTTTTTTTGACTTATATCTATATACTTATCCAGCATTATGAAAGTATCTCTTGATGAGTTTCCTAAAGCAAGTATATATTCATCTGCCTTATATTCATTTTTATCAGTAAGTAAAGATTTTATTTTTTTATTATGAATATTTAAGTCAACGAATTTTTCATTAAAATGAAACTCTCCACCCATTTCTATTATTTTTTTTCTAATATTAATTATAACTTTCCTTAAAAGATCTGTTCCAATATGGGGCATTTGTGTATAGATGATATCTTCGGGTGCTCCATTTTCTACCAAAATTCTAAAAATTTCAACAGATCTCTTATCTTTAGACCTTGATGTAAGTTTACCATCAGAAAAAGTTCCGGCTCCACCTTCTCCAAATTGAATATTTGATTCTGGATTAAGAGTTTGTGTTTTTATAAACTTATCTATTGATTTAACCCTATCTTCTATTTTTTCTCCTCTTTCAATTAAATTAACCTTTACTCCATGTTTGGCTAAAGTATAGGAACAAAATAAGCCTGCAGGTCCCGACCCGACAACTACAGCATTCTTAACTTTATTTTTATTTTCTATATTAAGTTCTTCCTCACTAAATTCTGCAATATCATTTCTTAATCTTTTTATAGTTTTTTTATCTATTACTGTATCAATTAAAACTTGATACACATAAAAAATACCACGTCTAGCATCAATAGATTTTTTATATATTTTATAAGAATTAATTTTTCTATCAATCTTATTTTCTATAGCATTTTTCAAATCTAATTCATTGCCATCATAGGGAATTTTTATATTTCTTAAAATATACATAGTCCATCCTTTCAATATTAATTTTATCAGAAAAAAACAATATACGAAATAGAGTGGATTTACTAATATAAATTTTATTAAAGTATTGAAATATATGATAAAAACATTATATATAAAAAAATCAATTAATTTTATCTTGACAAAAATTTTCATACTTGGTAGAATACATTCAAATAAAGGCTATGAAAAGTGAGTATACTTATCTGATACTTTAAGAGAGTCTTCGTGTGGTGTAAGAAGATAGGGAGGATAGGTAGAAAAGGAACTTGGAGCTTACATTTCGATATTTAGATTTGTACGGTTATGCGTTATAGTAAGAGGTATAGAAATATATGAATTTGGGTGGTACCACGGCTTTCGTCCCTTTTAGGGACGAATTTTTTATTTATTTTTAAACCTTAGTAATATATTTAAAAAGGAGATAAAGATGAAAAATAATAAATTTAAGAAAGTAGCTCTTGCTTATTCAGGTGGTTTAGATACATCTATAATTATTCCTTGGCTTAAGGAAAATTATGGCTGTGAAGTTATAGCGGTTGTTGGAAATGTTGGACAAACTAAAGAACTTGAAGGTTTAAAGGAAAAAGCAATAAAGACAGGAGCATCTAAGATATATATCGAGGATTTAGTAGATGAATATGTGGAAGATTTCGTATTTCCAACTCTTAAAGCTGGTGCAAAATATGAAAAAAATTATCTTCTAGGTACTGCTACTGCTAGACCTTTAATTGCTAAAGCTTTGGTTGATATTGCAATAAAAGAAAATTGTGATGCAATTTGTCATGGTTGCACTGGTAAGGGCAATGATCAAATAAGATTTGAAATGGCCATTAAACATTTTGCACCATATATGCCAATTATAGCACCTTGGAGGATATGGGATATTGAGTCTAGGGAAGAAGAAATAGATTATGCAGAAAGTCATAATATTCCACTAAAAATAAGTAGGGAAACAAATTACTCAAAAGACTTAAATATCATGCATTTATCGCATGAAGGACTTGACTTAGAAGATCCTCAAAATATGCCAGACTATGATAAAATTTTAGAACTATCTGTTTCACCTTTTAAGGCAAAAGATGAAAAAATCGAGATAGAAATAGATTTTGAAAAAGCTAAAGCAATTGCTATTAATGGTAAAAAAATGAAGGCAAGTGAGATTCTTTCATACCTTAATAAGATTGGTGGACAAGCAGGAATAGGGATTGATGATATAGTCGAAAATCGTCTAGTTGGGATGAAAAGTCGTGGAGTTTATGAAAATGCAGGTGGAGCAATTTTATATAAGGCTTTAGAAATCCTAGAGTCAATTACTATGGATAAGGACTCATCACATCTAAAAGAACATTTGGCAATAAAATTTGGTGAGTTAGTTTATGATGGCAAGTGGTATTCAAATTCTCTACAAGCCCTTCTTAAATTTATGGATAAGATTACAGAAAATGTAAGTGGTAAGGTTAAATTAGTGCTTTATAAGGGAAATATAATTCCAGCAGGTGTAAGTTCAAATAATTCTTTATATAGTAAAAAACTTGCTTCATTTGGTGATGAAGGAAAAGACCTATATTCACATAAAGATGCAGAAGGTTTTATTAAGTTATATTCCTTATCAACCCTTGTAGAAGCAAAAGTAAAAAAAGGAGATTAATATGTATTTATGGGGAGGTCACTTAGGAGGATTATCTGAATTTACACATGAGTTTAATAAGTCAATAGACTTTGATAAGGTTCTTTTTCAAGAAGATATAAGAGGTTCTATAGCACATGTTAATATGTTGGCCAAGGTCAATATCTTAAGTGAAGAGGAAGGAAAGATTATAAGAGAGAACCTTAGACAAATACTTTTAGATATAAAGGATAAAAAATTAGATATAGATTTAAATGAAGAAGACATCCATTCTTTTATAGAAAATGAACTTACAAAAAGGATAGGAAAACTTGGAAAAAAACTTCATACAGCAAGGTCAAGAAATGACCAGTGTGCTCTAGATTTAAGGCTTTATTCTAAAAAATCCTTAAATCTAATAAAAGATAAATTATTAGATTTAATTAAAGCTATAATAGAAATTTCTGAAGATAATCTAGATGTATTAATGCCTGGCTTTACCCATATGCAACATGCCCAAGTTACTACTTTTTCTCACTATATAATGGCATATGGTCAAATGTTTTATAGGGACTTATTAAGATTGGAATCTACTTTTGAAAGACTTAATGAAAATCCACTAGGTTCTTGTGCACTTGCTACAACAAGTTTTAATATTGATAGATTCATGACAAGTCAAGAATTAGGATTTTCAAAGCCTACAGAAAATTCTATGGATTCAGTATCAGATAGAGATTATGTATTAGAAATATTATTTAATAATTCTTTAATTATGATGCATTTGTCAAGACTTTGTGAGGAGCTTATTTATTATTCAAGTAGTGAATACTCTTATGTGAAGTTTTCTGACAAATTCTCAACTGGTTCAAGTATAATGCCACAAAAGAAAAATCCGGATATGGCAGAGCTAATAAGAGGAAAAACTGGTAGGGTTTATGGAGATTTAAACACCTTACTCGTAATTATGAAAGCATCGCCACTTTCATATAATAAGGACTTTCAAGAAGACAAAGAGCCATTATTTGATTCTATTAATACAGTATATAATTGTTTGAAGATTATGAAACCAATGTTATTAAGTTTAAAAATCAATAAAAAAAATATGTTGAAATCTGCCCATAAGGGATATTTGAACGCAACAGATCTTGCAGATTACCTTGTCAATAAAAATATTCCTTTTAGGGAAGCTTATAAGATAGTAGGAGATGTTGTAAATTACGCAATAAAAGTGGATGAAGCTTTAGATGAGATAGACTTAGAAATCTATAAGAAGTTTTCTGATATTTTTGATGATAGCCTATATGACTTTATAGACCTCGAAAATTCTCTTAATAAGAGAGATGTATATGGAGGACCAGCTAAAAAGGCTGTAAAAGTCCAAATAAAAAATTTAAAGGATAACATAGAAAATTTATAAATTATTATATAATATTGATTGTAGATAAAGTTTATATTCAATAGTCAGAAGCTTTGTTATAAAAATCATGATTAAAATAAAAATGTTAACTAAATATAGTATGGTGTTTTAAAGTGGCAAAAATATTTATTAATATATATTTACATACTAGAATTCATACACTTAATTAACGATTAAGTTTTATTGTATATAATCTTTATGATATAATTTTAATGTATAGCTAAACATTATCATGGTTTAGTATTAAAGTGATGAATTAGAAGGAGTAAATATGTTTGAAAAATTAACAGAATTTTTAGAGTCTATTAATACTGTATTATATTATCCCTTGCTAATAATTTTATTATTATGTATAGGCTTATATTTTACATTTAAGACTAAATTTATACAAATAAGATTTCTTAAAGAATCTATATCAGTAGTTTTAGAAAAACCTCAAGAAGAAGGTGCAGTTTCATCATTTGAAGCATTAATGGTTTCAACTGCTTCAAGAGTAGGCTCTGGTAATATAGTTGGTATTTCTACGGCTATATGTCTTGGAGGTTATGGTGCAGTTTTTTGGATGTGGATTGTAGCTATTATAGGCGGAGCATCTGCATTTATTGAGTCAACTTTAGCTCAAATATATAAGAAAAAAGATAAAGATGGAACTTCCTATGGTGGTCCCGCTTACTACATTGAAGAAGGTTTAAAGTCTAGAAAGCTTGGTGTAATCTTTGCTGTTAGCTTAATTTTAACTTATGCTATAGGTTTTAATATGCTTGCATCTTTCAACCTCCAAACAAGCTTTATGACTTATGATTTCTATAACCCAAAAAAAACACCATTTATTATTGGATTAACTTTAGCTTTAGTTACTTCTATTTGTATATTTGGTGGTGGTAAAAGAATAATAAAGTTTACATCAACTCTTGTACCTTTTATGGGGGTAATTTATATAATAGTAGCCTTAATAATGATGGTTGTAAATATTTCTTATATACCAACTGTATTTAAAAACATTTTTGAAGATGCATTTAATTTTAGAGCAATATTTGGAGCTTTAGCATCATCATCAATGATGTATGGAATAAAAAGGGGACTTTATTCAAATGAAGCAGGTATCGGATCTGCACCAAATGCTGCAGCAAGTGCTAATATTTCTCATCCTGTTAAACAAGGTTTAGTTCAAATGCTTTCAGTATTTATTGATACTCTCATCATTTGTACTGCAACTGCCTTTATGTGTCTTTCATCAGGAATAGAACCTACAGAAGCTTTAAGTGGTGCACCTTATGTCCAAGAATCTTTATCTACATTTTTTGGTTCTTTTGGAAATTATTTTATTTCACTTTCCTTGGTTTTATTTACTTTTACTACACTTATAGGTAACTTATTTTATGTAGATAGTAATCTTTTCTATATAAATAATAAAAAGAAACCATCAGATAAATTTATGTTAATTTTTAGGATTTTTGCAGTTTTTGTAATATTACTTGGAGCTATGAGTGAGGTAAAACTTGCATGGGATATATCAGATTTACTTATGGGAATAATGGCTCTTATAAACTTGCCTTCTATATTATTTTTATCAAAGAAAGCCATAGCTTGCTTAAAAGACTATGAAAAACAAAAAACGGAAGGAAAAGATCCTAAGTTTAAATCTAAAAATATAGGGATGACAGAAAATTTAGACTATTGGAATTAGAATATATATAGTGCTTTTTAGCGTCGACTAATCACCAATTATTGGTATTGTCGATGCTTTTTTATTAGGAAGCTATATTTCTTATTGTAAATATAAATTCTATAAAAATCTAAAATAAAGTAAATGATATTTCTCATATCTATAATTTTTATCTAGTAAGTTTTTGTTCTATAACTGATATTTTAAAAGAAATATTAAAGTAAAATTAGATTACAATATAAAGAAATATAATTAGAGAAGAACAGCAAGTTCTTTTTATGAAAAAGTAAAAATTAATGTAAGAAGAGATAGATGGAAGTATTTAAATTACAAGAAATATAGTGATATATTACAAGGATTTACATATAAATAAACAATAATTTCAATAATAAAAATATCAGCTCAACCTAATTCAGTAGAGCTGATATACAAAATATTTAGCTTTAAAATAATGATATTAACTAAAATCATTTTTATAAATCAAGTTTTATATCATATTTTGTTTCTCTTTTAAATAGATATTCACCATTTCTAATTGAAGCAATTACATTTACTCTTTTTCTTATTGCATCAAAAACATTATTCTCATCTAATACTATAAAGTTTGCAGGGTTACCAATCTTAAATCCATATTGGTCTAGCATCATGCATTTTGCTCCATTATAAGTTATTAAATCAAAGTCATTTTCAATTTCATTAGGACTCATTATTTGTGCAAGGTGTATTCCATTGTCCAAAATATTCATCATATTCCCATTACCTAAAGGATACCATGGATCATTTATTGAGTCTTGAGCAAAGGCAATATTTATGCCTTCTTCTAAAAATTCTTTAACCCTAGTAAGTCCACGTCTTTTAGGATATGAATCTTGTCTTCCTTGAAGATATATATTTTCAGTAGGGCATGATATAAAATTCATTTTAGATCTTTTAAATAAATCGAACATCCTATAAGCATAAGAATTATCAGCTGAACCAAAAGAGCAGGTGTGAGAAGCAGTAGTCATCTCTCCTATACCTTCCATAAGAACAAGAGCATTTAGAAGTTCTAAAAATCTTGAATTGGGATCATCTGTCTCGTCACAGTGTACATCAATGAGCTTATTATATTTAATGGAAAGATTTACTATATCGTGTATAGATTTTTCTCCAAATTCTCTTGCTAGTTCAAAATGAGGAATACCTCCAACTACATCAGCACCCATTTTTAATGCTTCTTCTACTAAATCGCGTCCACCCTTATATGTATACATTCCTTCTTGAGGAAAGGCTATTATTTGAATATCAAGTTTATCCTTTAACTCTTCTTTTAAGTCGAGCATAACCTTAAGAGCAGTAAAGTTTGGGTCTGTCACATCAATGTGAGTTCTAATATATTGAACACCTTGACTTACTTCATCATAAATACCTTTTATAGCTCTTTCTCTTACTTCGCTAGCTTTTAGATTCTTCTTAAACTTTGGCCAAAGAGCTATGGCTTCAAACAATGTTCCACTTTTTGCTCCCAATCCTTCTGATAGGGAATAGACATAGTCAAGATGAAGATGAGGATCTACATATGGTGGAAGTACTAATTTGTTTTTCAAGTCTATAGTATTATCACAAACTCTTAGATTGTTTCCTATTTCTAGAAATTTTCCATCAGCAACAATTATTTCTTTTGCATTACTTTTATAGATGTTTGCATTAATAAATTTTTTCATTTATCCTCCTTGTAATTATAATATATTAAAAATATCATTTAGTTTATTAACTTCAAAAGTGAAAAATTTTTTGTTTGTCTTTAGATTGTTTTTGTTAAAGTAAATTGAATCAATTCCAAAATTAAAAGCACCTTTTATCTCAGATTGTAGGCTGTCTCCTAGCATAATTATATCTTGTTTATTAAGATTTAAATCATTTAAGATGTAGGTAAAAAATCTCTGATTAGGCTTTTCATAACCTATTTTATCTGATATGTAGAAACGAAAAAAAAATTCATCTAGTTTTGCAATTTTAAGTCTATTTTTTGTATAGAAAAGATTCCATTACTTGTAGCACAAAGTAAATATTTTTGACTTAAATATTTTATAAGATTTCTAGCTCCATTAATTTCTATAGCAGTTTTTCCAAAATTATTCGAGAAATAATTCATAAAAATTTCTGGAGATTGATTTAAATTTAAGTGTTTTGTAATAAGTTCAGATCTTTTATATAAAACACTTTCTACATCTAAAAGCCCTTCTTTTTGAAGTTTCCGCAATTTATTATCTATATATAAAATACTCATAAAGAGATTTTTCAAACTTTACATTTAAGTCAATTAAAGAATTAGAAAATGCTTCAAATGAGCATCTTGAAAAATCAAAAATAGTATCATCTATATCAATTAGTATTACCATTTTCATATATTACCTTTCTATTTAATATAAATTATAAGAACTTTAACAAATACTGTCAAATAGTATGTATTTCTTTAGAAATTTAAGATTATACAAGAAGTAAGTTTAGTATAAGAAAAACAAAACTTTATTATAAATATAAAAATAAAACTTTTAAATTATTAATTAATCATTTTGTAGTTACTTTTCAAAAAGAATAATATATAGATAAATTGAGTGTAAAAATTAGAAACAATAGATTTTATTACATATGAAACTTATTATAGTATTGAGAAATTAAGAAAAAAGTATTATATATGTGTTTTAGCATTGTATCATTTCAAATTATTTTTAAATAACTTGAAATGATACAATGCCTAATTAATTCTAAACAACTACTTTATATATAATCTTTTGGATTTTCATGTTTCATATACATACATCTTATAGCATTTAATATCGCTATAATTGTAACACCTACATCAGCAAATATTGCGGCCCACATTGATGCAAAACCAAAAACACCAAGAATTAAGACTAGAACTTTAACACCAATCGAGAAATATATATTTTCTTTTACTATTCTTAAACATTTTTTTGATAAGCTAATAGCAGTTGATATCTTGAATGGATCGTCATCCATTAATATTACATCTGCTGCTTCTATGGCTGCATCTGATCCCATAGCACCCATAGCTATTCCAATATCAGAACGAGTAAGAACTGGTGCATCATTTATGCCATCTCCTACAAAAGCAATTTTTTTATTTTCATTTTTATTATTATTTAAAATCTCTTCAAGTTTACTTACCTTATCTTGTGGTAAAAGTTCTGCGTAATATTCATCTAAGTTAAGTTTTCTAGCTACATCTTGAGCAACTTCTTTGCTATCACCTGTAAGCATTATTGTCTTACTTATCTTATTTTTTTTAAGTGATTTTATGCTCGCTTTAGAATTTTCCTTTAAACTATCGCTTATTACAATATGTCCCTCATAAACTCCGTTAATAGCTATGTGAACAGTTGTCCCCACTTTTTCACATTCCTTCCATTTTATATTGAACTTATCCATCATTTTGGTATTTCCAACATATACTAAGTTACCATTAACTAAGGCCTTTATTCCACAGCCTGGAATTTCTGTAATATCTTTCACTTCACAGCCATCATTTTCATCAGGATAAGCCTTTCTCAATGAATCTGCTATAGGGTGATTTGAATATCTTTCAACATGACTTGCTATATGAAGAAGTTCTGTTTCACTTTTATATTCAGGATGGACACAACTTACATCAAAAGATCCTTGTGTTAGGGTTCCAGTTTTATCAAATACTACTTGGTCTGTTTTAGATAAAACTTCCATAAAGTTTGAACCTTTGATAAGTATACCCTCTTTACTAGCACCACCAATTCCTGCAAAAAAAGATAGAGGAATTGAAATAACTAAAGCGCAAGGGCAGGATATTATAAGAAAAGTTAGTGATCTATATATCCACTGTGACCATAAGGGATTATTACCTATTATAATTGAAAAAATAGGTGGTATGATTGCTAAGGCTAGAGCAAGATAAACTACTATAGGTGTATAAACCCTTGCAAATTTTGAAATAAAGTTTTCTGACTTAGACTTTCTACTTGAAGCTTCCTCAATAAGTTCTAAGACCTTAGTTGCAGTAGATTCTCCAAACTCCTTTTTAGTTTTTACTTTTATAAGACCTTGAAGATTAATAGAACCTGAAAATACCTTACTATTTACACCTATATCTATTGGCAGAGATTCCCCTGTTAAAGCCTTAGTATCTAATGATGAGTTTCCTTCAATAACCACTCCATCTATAGGGATTTTCTCTCCTGCTTTTACTATAATAGTTTTACCTATTTCAACATCATCCGGATCAACTTTTATAAGATTTCCATTTTCATCTTCAATATTTGCATATTCTGGTGCTATATCCATTAACTCAGCAATTGATTTTCTACTTTTATCAACTGCATATGATTGGAAAAATTCACCTATCTGATAAAATAGCATAACAGCAATGGCTTCAATATAATCGTAAGAGCCGCTATATATGGCAAGAATTATTGCTCCTATTGTAGCTATTGTCATGAGTAATGATTCGTCAAAGGCTTGTTTATTTTTAATTCCATTAAAGGCTTTGATTAATATATCATATCCGACTATAAGATAAATTATCATATAGAGAGTAAACTTCAAAATTCCTTCCACAGGTATAAAATGAAGAATAATAAGAAGTAGGGCAGATATTATTATTCTTGTCAAAATTTTTCTTTGTTTATTATTCATAATTGCCTCTTATTATATGTATATCTCACAATCATTTTCTACCTTTTTGCAATTTTTAAGGACTTCTTTCATGACTTCATCCTTATCAACTCCATCTTCAAATTCAATTTTCATTTTAAGCATCATAAAGTTAATATTGCAGTCTTTTACACCTTCTGTTTTTTTACAAGCTTCTTCCATTTTATTTGCACATGCAGCACAGTCTACTTTAATTTTATATGTTTTTTTCATAATTTTCTCCTTTAAACTTGTTAAATAATATTTATTTTGTCTTTATAGGTTTATAGTACACTATTTATTTTACTTTGTCAACAATTAAACATATGTTTAATTGTTTTTTAAAAATTAAGGTAAAATTAATAAAAAAGGAGATATTAAATGAAATTACCACATGAACATGGATCATATAAAAATAAAGTTGACTTATTGGATGAAAATCAAGCAGAAAAAATATCCAAAGCTATGAAGCAGTTAGGAGATCCCAAAAGACTTCAAATATTTTGGTTTTTATGTCATAGAGAGGAATGTGTATTAAATATTGCAGCTATTATGGATATGTCATCTCCTGCTGTAAGTCATCATTTAAGAATTTTAAAACTTGCAAATCTTATTGAGTCTAAAAGAATGGGTAAGGAGATGTTTTATAAGGCTAAGGATAATAAATTAAGTAAATTTCTGCTAGAAACAACTAAAAATGCTATAAATTTATAAAACTGAATAAGTGAGAACCTTATTTTTAACTAAGGTTTAATATCTATATTTAAAATTATCAAAGATATTGAGAAATGTTTTATACTTAATATTTAGTCCAATCAAATAGGATATTTTTCCTTACTTAACAACAAGAAATTATTTTTAGAATTAGGTATGGGTTTAAACAAAATAATCATAATACAGCTTTACCTAGATATGATTGTAATTAAAATAATATTTTAAAAATTCTTGTTCTGGACTCTAGCTTTGTGATAAAATAACAAAATTTTATTATAAAAAATATTTTTATTGAACTATTATAAGTTGATTTTGTTTTTCGAAAAATATTGAAGCATAATCAAATTTTGCTTAATTAAAATTTTTATTCTTCATATCCTATTATAGGTATTATTTTTATGTCTAATATCATCTTGTCTTTAATTTGTTTTTATACCATCAATTAGCAAGAGTCTTAAAAAGAGAGTAATATAATTATTAAAATTAAGATAAATAATCATCATAAAAAAGATTTATATTATTTCATATAAGATTTTAGAAAAATTTTCCTAAATTTATATATTTTTACTTAAAGAATATTAAAAGTGGAATTTATTCCTAATATTTGATAAAATCTAAGTAAAATAAGATTAAAAAGGAGATTTAATGAAATTTATTTCGTGGAATATAGATTCACTTAATGCAGCCTTAATAAGTGATTCAAATAGGGCTATCTTGAGTAGGGATGTTTTAAAAAAAATTGCAAATGAAGAAGCAGATATAATTGCTATTCAAGAAACTAAGTTACCCAGAACAGGTCCAAGTAAAAAACATAAAGAATTATTAGAAAAATATTTTCCGGATTATAAATATGCATATATTACAAGCCAAGAACCAGCAAGAAAATCATATGCTGGCGTCTTAACTTTTTATAAAAATAATTATGAACCTATAGTTTCATATCCTAAACTGGAAGCACCAGATACTATGGATTTTGAAGCTAGAATTATTACATTAGAATTTGAAGACTTTTATATAACACAAGTTTATACTCCAAATGCTGGAAATAACCTAAATAGACTTGATCTAAGAGAAGTTTGGGATATAAAATATGCAAATTATTTAGAGCGTTTAGATAAAGAAAAACCTGTCATAGCTTGTGGAGATTTTAATGTAGCTCATAAAGAAATAGACCTAAAACATCCTGAAAATAATCATAAGTCTGCAGGTTTTACAGATGAAGAAAGAAATGGTTTTACAAATATATTAAATAAAGGGTTTGTAGATACATTTAGGTATATACATGGAGATGTAGAGGGGAAATATACATGGTGGGCTCAAAGAGTTAAGACAAGTAAAATAAATAATTCAGGTTGGAGAATAGATTATTTCTTAGTTTCAGAAAGGATAAAAGATTTGGTAGTAGAGTCGGATATGATAGATTCTGGAGATAGGCAAGATCATACACCTATATACCTTATTTTAGACACAAAAAATGGAAAAGTTTGAATTAAAAAATTTATGCGATAAGATTATAGAGAACATTGATTTTATGCTTAAAGAATATAAATCTTCTAAAAACTGGGGTATTTTTGATATGATCGGAGGAGGACTTATTGCATCTTTAGTTAAGCACAATAAAATTAATAAGGCTAATAGTATGTTTTCTAAACTAAATGAAGATTTGAAGCTCTTAAAAAGTGAAATAAAATATCTAGAGGATTTTAAGTTAGATGAAATTTCAAACTTGGATAAATTTTTGGATATAGGTTTTGATAATATTTTCTCTGATATATATATCCAGAACAAGATTAAATCTTCTATAGATAAATTAGAAGAGTTAAGGTGTACAATAGAGGAATTAAAAAATAATATTTAGGATAAACTGTTAAAGGAAATATTTTCTTTAACAGTTTTTTTATTTAAAAATCTATATTTGGGTATATTTAATTACAAAGAAGGAGGATTATATGAGCCAACCAAAACTAATAACAAAAGTCAAAAATATTATCAAAGAAGAAGGTCTAGAGTTTAAGGACCTAAATGACAATGGTAGACTTGATCCCTATGAAGATTGGAGACTAAGTCCAGAAGAAAGAGCAAAAGATTTAGTTAAGAGAATGACACTTGAAGAGAAGTGTGGAAATATGATGATTAAATCTCAAAAAATGGGCCTAAGTCAAGAAGATAAATCAAAAACAAGTCATGATGGTATCTTAGATGAAGAGGTTTTTTATGACCAAACTATATTTATAGGTCAAAAAAACTATGGTACAACAGGACACATTAAAGACCTTCATCTAAGACATTTTATACTTAGAGATAATTTCAATGAAGTTGAAATAGCTAAATGGGTCAATACAATTAATGAAGTATGTGAATCAACAAGATTAGGTATTCCTGCAATAATAGCATCAAACTCAAGAAATGAAAATGCTGAGAGAACATTTGGTATGAATGATGCAGTAGGTGTATTTACGACATATCCTTCAACTCTGGGTCTTGCTGCTATTGCTTTAGGAGATAGGGCAAACGGAGGAGATTATTCTATATTTTCTGAATTTGGAGAAATTGCTAGGGATGAATGGAGATACTCTGGTCTTAGAAAAGGTTATATGTATATGATTGATACTGCAACTGATCCAAGATGGCAAAGATTTTATGGTACATTTGGAGAAGATACAGACCTTATATCAAATGCTTGCAAGAGACTTTTAAATTCATTCCAAGGTGAAGATTTAGGAAAAGATAGCGTAGCTTTAACCATGAAACATTTCCCAGGAGGTGGGGCAAGAGAAAACGGTTTTGATCCTCACTATGAAGAGGGTAAATTCAATGTTTATAAAACAAAGGGTTCTTTAGAAAAATATCATCTTCCACCATTTAAGGTTGCATGTGAAGAAAAAGCATCATCAATAATGCCTTATTATTCTATACCTAGTCACGAAAAAAGTGCAGTTCAATATTTTGAAGGAAAAAGAATACCTTTTGAACCTGTCGGATTTGCTTTTAACGAATATTTTATTCAAAATATCTTAAGAGATAAGTTAGGATTCAAGGGATATATAAATTCTGATTCTGGTATTTTAGACAATATGGCTTGGGGAGTTCTTCATCTTCCAAAAGAAGAAAGAGCGGCCTTTGCCATAAATAACGGAGTAGATTTAATCTCTGATACTAACGAAGTTAAATGGATAATAAAAGCTTGTGAAGAAGGATTAATAAAAGAAGAAAGAATCAACGAGGCTAATGAAAGACTACTTACAGAAATGTTTAAACTGGGCTTATTTGATGATAAAACATATGTAGATGAAAATAAGGCAAAAGAAATTGTAGAAAACGAAGAAAACAAGAAAAAGGCCTATAGAGCTCATCAAAAATCTTTGGTATTACTTAAGAATTCTGAAAAAACACTTCCTATTAAGAGTGGTTCAAAAGTTTATATAGAATACCTACACAAGGAGCTTGATAAGGCAGAGGAATACAAAAAAGAGGCTATAGAAGATGCAAAAGGATTTGAAGAAATTAGCATAGTAGATAATCCTAATGAAGCAGATTATGCAATTTGTTTTATAACTCCTAAATCAGGTAATTATTTTTCTGCAACTCCAGGGCTTCTAGAACTTTCTTTATGTGAAGACAAAATAAATAAGTCTATGGATAATACTGAATATAAGGAAACTACAGTAGCAAACATCAAGAGAGTAAAAGAGCTTAGAGATATAATGGATAAGAATAATAAGAAATTGATAGTTAGTGTTAATTCAACTATGCCATGGTTGCTTGATTCTGTAGAGCCTTTATCTGATGCATTATTATCACATTTTGAAACTTTTATAAAAGCACAATTAGATGTTTTAGTAGGAAGGGTAGAACCTTGTGGAAAACTTCCATTTACATTTCCTAAGTCAGAAGATGTTATAGCTGTTGATGAAAATGGAAGATGCATATCACCAAATGATGTACCAGGTTATGACAAGGACAAGTATATGCCTGATGGGCTAACTTATGCTTATGAAGATAGCGATGGAAATATATATAAACTAGGACATGGTTTAAGATATTAATTATAAAAGGGCGCTGTTGCAAAATTATGAATTTCCAAAGTTCAATCATTACAATTTACTCATAGACAATTTGAAAACAGCCTGCTGGCTTATGAAGGATAAATTGTCTTGAGGAGCTTGTAATGATTTTTGAACGATTAATTCATTCTGCAACAGCTCCTTTTTTAAATTCAAGGAGAAGAATATGAAAAAATGCTTATTAATTGAAAATCCTAATTCTGGTAAGCAAAATAATAATCAATATATTGATAGGATAATAGAAAAATTAGAAGAAGGATTTGATGAAGTTATCCATAAAAGGACAGAAAAAGAAGATGATGCTAAAAAATTTGCCATTAAAGCATGTGAAAATAAATATGATTCTATATTTGTTGTTGGTGGTGATGGTACATTTAATGAGGCCGTTAATGGTATATCTATGATGGAATACAGACCAAAATTAGGACTTCTTCCAGGAGGAACTAACAATACCTATATGCAATTAATTGGAGGTTCAAATGAGCTAGATAAAGCAATTGAACAAGTTTCTTTCGAAAAAACTAAAAAAGTTGATATTGGAAAGTGTAATGATAAGTATTTTTCATATTATGTTTGCTTTGGAAAACTTATAGATGCCACTACCTCAACAAGTTCTGAAGAAAAAGAAAAATTAGGAAGTTTTGCTTACGTTAAAAATGTATTAAAAACCATACCAAATGATGAAAGTGTAAATATTGAAATAAAATCAGATTTTAAAACTTTTAAAACAAAGGCATCTTTACTTTATGTTATGACAATTAATAAAATTGTAAACTTAGAATTTTCTAAAGAAAACAGTGACATAAACGATGGACTTCTTATAGTTTTTATAATGACTGAAGAAGGATTATTATCAAAAATTGATGCTGCAAAGGATATGTTATTTGGAAAGTTAGATGAAAATGATAATATAGAATCTTTTACTTGTAAAAAATTATCAATTAAAGAACTTGACGGCAAAGAAGTTGAACTTGATATGGATGGAGATATAAATGGTAAACTTCCATGTGATATTGAAATTTTAGAAAAACATATAGAAATATATCTGCCAAATACAAGTATTCAATAATATTAATATAAGATATATATCTTGAAATATTTAATTATATCAAGTATAACAAATTTTGTACTTTAAATTTGAGCAAATTAAAAATGTTAGGAGGTAATTTGTCAGAAAAAATAAGAGTTAGAGAATTAACAAAAATTTTTGGACAAAATCCCAAAAAAGCAATTCCTTTGCTAAAAGATGGTTTGTCTAAAAAAGAAATGTTAGATAAGACAGGACTTACTGTAGGTGTAAATAGGTGTTCTTTTGATGTAGAAGATGGGGAACTATTTGTAATAATGGGTCTTTCAGGTTCTGGAAAGTCAACACTTATTAGACTGATAAATAGAATGATTGAACCTACTTATGGTGATATATTTATAGATAATGAAAATATATCAGAACTTGATGAAGTTGGCTTAAGAAAAGCAAGGCGTGAAAAAATGAGCATGGTTTTTCAAAACTTTGCCCTATTTCCTCACTATACAATCTTAGAAAATGCAGCATATGGTCTTTCTATAAAAAATGGAAAAAACAAGAATGTTAATAAAAAGGCCAAGGAAGCGTTAAAGCTTGTTGGTCTTGAAGGATATGAAAACCAATATCCT
Source organism: Anaerococcus faecalis (assembly GCF_013371425.1). NCBI lineage: Bacteria > Bacillati > Bacillota > Tissierellia > Tissierellales > Peptoniphilaceae > Anaerococcus > Anaerococcus faecalis. The sequence goes on along the minus strand of NZ_JABVBA010000001.1, from coordinate 314,981 downwards.
GACCAATTATCAGGGGGTATGCAACAAAGAGTTGGACTTGCAAGGGCACTAGCAACAGATACAGATATTCTTATTATGGATGAAGCTTTCTCAGCACTTGACCCTCTTATAAGAAAAGAAATGCAAGATGAACTTGTTTATCTACAAAGTGAGATGAAAAAAACAGTCTTATTTATAACTCATGACTTAAATGAGGCTTTAAAAATAGGCGATAAAATTGCTGTAATGAAGGATGGTTCAATACTTCAAATCGATAGTCCTGAACAACTTCTATCAAATCCTAAAAATGATTTTATTAGAGAGTTTGTTCAAGATGTTGATAGAACAAAAGTTCTTACTGCATCAAATATTATGATTAGACCAGATACTATTAATATTAATAGACATGGGCCAAAAGCAGCTCTTTCAAAAATGCTAAGAAGTGGAAATTCAAGTATTTTTGTTGTAAATAATAAAAGAGAACTTCTAGGTTATGTACTTGCAGAAGATGCATCAAATGCTTATGCAAATGGTCAAAAAAGTCTTGATTGTATAATAAAAAAAGACATGATGACTATTGACATGGATTACCCATTAGAAGATATAGTAGCAGATATCCAAGATGCTAAGATACCAATATCTGTTATAGATGGGAAAGTTCTTAAAGGAATTATAATTAAAGGGACAGTACTTGCGGCTTTATCAAAAGATGAGGTGAGAAATGATGAATAATATACCAACATTACCCTTAGTTGATTGGATAGATAAGCTTGTTAATTGGTTAAGAATTAATGTTTCTTTTGTTTTCAATCCAATTAGAGATTTTATAAATTTTATTGTCGAACTTTTTATTAGGGTATTTAACATATTTCCACCACTAGTATTTATTTTATTAATTATTGTATTAGCCTTTTTTTAACTAAGAAGGTTAAAGGAGTTACTATCTTTGCACCTATTTCACTTACCCTAATATGGAATTTGGGATATTGGGAAGATATGATAATTACATTATCTATTGTAATAACATCAGCCTTAATTGCAATAATAATAGGTATACCTTTAGGTATTCTTGTATCAAAGTCAAAAGTTGCAGAAAAAATTATTATGCCACTTCTTGATTTTATGCAGACAATGCCAGCTTTTGTATACCTTATACCAGCTGTATCATTTTTTGGTATAGGCATGGCTCCTGGAGTTATATCTTCAGTAATTTTTGCTATGCCTCCAGCTGTTAGGATGACTAATTTAGGTATTAGAGAAGTGCCAAATGATTTGGTAGAGGCAGCTGATTCTTTTGGATCAACTCCTAGGCAAAAATTATTTGAGTTAGAATTACCAATGGCAAAGCCATCAATTATGGCTGGAATTAATCAAACACTTATGCTAACCTTATCTATGGTAGTAGTTGCATCAATGATAGGTGCACCAGGACTTGGAAATGTAATTTATACTTCGGTTTCAAGAAATGATGTTGGTGTAGGTTTCGCATCAGGTATAGCTGTAGTAATACTTGCTGTAATACTTGATAGACTTACTCAAGCTTTTAGTAAAAAGAATAATAGGTTAAAGTAGGTTATAATATGCACATTAAAAAAATATTTTCAACCTTAGCTATTATAATTATTCTTACAGGATGCAGTGATACTAATAAAGATGGTGAAAAAGTAAATTTTGATTATGCACCTAATGAATATATTATCGGCATAGAAGCTGGTTCAGGTACTATGCAAGCAGCAAAAAGAGCCATGGATGATTATGGACTCCATCAAACACTTACTACAGGTTCATCTGCTGTAATGACTCAAATGTTAGGAGATGCCATAAGAAAAAAAGCTCCTATTGTAGTTACCGGATGGACTCCTCACTGGAAATTTGCAAAATATGACCTAAAATTTCTTAATGATCCAAAGGAATCATTTGGCAAGCCAGAAGAAATTCATACACTTGCAAGAAAAGATTTAAAAAAAGATAAGCCAAATGCCTATAAACTTCTTGATAATTTTGAATGGACTGTAGATGATATGCAAGAAGTTTTAATAGATTTAAATGATGGCATGGATATAAAAGAGGCATCTAGAAAATGGGTAAATAATAACCATGATAGGGTCCAAAAGATGTATGAAGGAGTAAAGGTATCTAATGGAGAGCTTATAAATCTTGCTCATGCAACATGGGATAGTGAACTTGCGTCTGCAAATGTATTAAAGTATATACTTGAAGATTATGGTTTTGAGGTAAGAATGATGGCTGTTGAGATAGGACCTTTATTTGCGGCGATTGCTTATGGGTCTGCAGATGTTACACCTTCAGCTTGGCTTCCACAAACACATAAAAATTATATGGATAAGTATGGAGATTTGATAGATGATTTAGGATCAAATTTAGTGAATGCTAGGATTGGTTTTGTAGTACCAGCTTATATTGATATAGATTCAATAGAAGAGTTAAAAGATTTTTAATGTTTTAAAGGGGTTGTTGCAAAATTATGAATTTCTAATGTTTTATCATTACAAGTTACTCATAGATAATTTGAGAATATCCTGCTGACTTATGGAAGCCAAATTGTTGTGGAGGAACTTGTAATGATTTTGGAACAATTAATTCATTTTGCAATAACCCTTTTTATATCTTTTTTCTATGATATAATAGTTTTGGTGATTATATGAAAACAAAATTTAATTTATTGATAATAATATTTTTATTTATCTTTTCATCCTGTTCATTTAAAAGTGATGATTCAAATATAAGCATCTTTGAAAAAGTTACTTATTTTTTTGAAGATATGGAATCTATCTTTAGGAAAAAGAAGACTGATGATAGAGATATCTTATATAAAAATATAGAGAAAAACAAAGATAAGAATGATAAAATAAACTGGATTTATAATAACTTTGATAATCTTAGTGAAACAGATATAAATCTAGTTGGGAATGACTTGGACTTAAGTGAATTTGTGTATAATTATAACAACGGAATATATGATTTTGAAAATTATGATGGTGAATCTGTATCATTTAATAGGTTAACCCCATATTATATACAGTGGGACAATAGATGGGCATATAATAGGCTAGGTTCTAGTGTAATAGGTTATGCTGGTTGTGGTCCAACATCTATATCCATGATTTTGAATAGGCTAAATCCGAATTTAGATTTAAATCCAGCCATATTATCTTCAGATGCAGAAAATTATATGACAGATAATGGTATAGACTGGTCATTTTTTACTTTTGCCGCTAATAAATATGGTTTTAATATAAAAACTATAGATCTTGATGAAGATAAGATGATTGAAATATTAAAGCAATATCCACTTTTAATATCAGTAAATAAGGGTTATTTTACTTTAAGTGGTCATATATTAGTCATTGATTCTTATAAAAATGGTAAGTTTATAGTAAATGATCCAAATTCCATAAAAAATTCTGAAAAAACTTGGACTTTTAATCAGTTAAAAGATGAAATTGCAAATATATGGCTATTATATTAGGAGAAATGATGGAAGAAAAAATATCGTACAAATTAATATTTATATCAATTATTATAGGGTTTATTTCAGGTCTAGTAGTGTCTTTATTTAGAATAGTTATCCCAAAACTAATTTATTTGATTGCCATACTTATAGAATTTGGACAAAAAGGTTTATTAGAATCTTTAATCTTTATAGCTATGTTTTTGTTAATTGGCTATATAGTGGCAATATGTGTTGATAAGGAACCTATGATAGGAGGCTCTGGTATTCCACAAATATCTGGAAAGCTTAATAAGAAATTATCTTATAATCCACTAACTTGTTTAATATATAAATTAATTGGTGGAACATTATCAATTGGTTCAGGTTTAAGTCTTGGAAGAGAAGGTCCATCTGTTCAAATAGCAGGTTCTATCGGTGAAATAATTTCCGATATATTTAAACTTTCTCAAAATGATAAGGATATAATGATTGTAGCATCATCGTCTTCAGGAATTACATCTGCATTTACTGCACCCATATCAGCCATTGCTTTTTCCATAGAAGAACTTATGAAAAAAAGTAAAAGAATAGGCTTTATATATATTACTTTGACTGTGATTTCAGCAAGTCTTGTTACTAGTTTTCTTATTGGCAATAGTCCAGTAATAAAAATAAATAATTCATTGGATTTATCAAGTAAGTATTGGTCATATCTTTTATTTTTAGCTATTCTTGTAGGCTTATCATCTTTGATATTTAATAAGGGAATATTATATGGAAAATATCTATATAATAAATTAGCCATTAGTCAAAAAATAAAATATATAATTCCTTTTTTTATTACATCTATAGTCTTACTTTTAGATAAGAGAATGCTAGGCTCAGGAGAAAATTTTATTGGACTTGCTCAAAATGGAAATGAAGATATAAAAGTACTGATATATTTTTATGTAGGTAAGCTTTTATTATTATTTGTAGCTTTTTGTTCTGGTATACCAGGAGGGATTTTTTTTCCACTCTTAGCATTGGGAGCTTTAGTTGGAAATATTTATGGTTCTATACTTTTTAAAATGGGGTTTGTAGGAGAAAATGAAATAATTATATTTTCAATGCTCTCTATGGCTGCACACTTTGGCTCTATTGTTAGGGCACCTTTAACAGGAATCTTTCTCATATTGGAGATGACGGGTGGTAAGATAGATTTTCTATTACCTATAGTTATAGTTACCCTTATGGCATATATAGTTTCAGAACTTACAAAAAATGAACCTATATATGAATCACTATTAGATATAATAATAAAAAGAAAGATGCTTAGTTGAAATTATTAGGCATCTTTTCTATTTGAATGACATATAATGATATATCAAAATTTAAGTTTAAATCAACAATAATATTTAAGTTTGTCTTTTATTAAGTAAAATTAAAATTTATTGATAGCTAAACTACCTTTTTATATCTATAAAAATATGCAAAATAATTATAAGTTCTTATAAAAGCTATTTACTAAATTCACCTTTAATAAAACTTTATAATATGTTATAATTTTAATATTAAATATATATGTATAATTTTCATAATAATTATATAAATATAAATATTTAGAGGAGTATAATGAAAAAGAAATTAAATTTTAGCCAAACTCTCTTGATTGGATCTTTACTTTTTGGTCTATATTTTGGAGCAGGAAATCTTATATTTCCTATCGAGATAGGACAAAATTCGGGTTCTAACTTATATTTAGTTACACTTGGATTTATAATAAGCGGTGTAGGAATTCCTTTGTTAGGAGTTGTTGCTAGTGCCATATCAAAAAGTGATTCTTTATTTGAAATGGGGCAAACTGCGGGTAATAAATTTGCCTATGTTTTTACATCAGCTCTTTATTTAACAATAGGTCCATTTTTTGCAATTCCTAGAACTTCAACAGTAGCTTTTGAAGTTGGTATAGCATCATCTGTAGCTGAAGAAAAAATAAGAATGTATTTACTCATATTTTCATTAATATTTTTTGCAATAGTACTTATTTTTTCTTTAAAACCTGGAAAGGTTATGGATAATATAGGAAAAATATTAACACCAGCTTTTTTGGTATTACTTTCTATATTGGTTATATTTGCTATAGTTAAGCCTATGGGTGAATTAGGAACAAATAAGCCAATTGATACATATCAAGATAATCCTTTATTAAAAGGAATATTAGATGGATATAATACAATGGATGCATTAGCATCATTAGCTTTTGCCATAATAATTATATCTAGTATTAGAAAATTGGGAGTTAATAATCCTAATAGAATTGCTATTGAAACTCTTAAAAGTGGTGTGATTTGCTTGATAGCCATGAGCTTGGTCTATGTATCACTTTCATTTATGGCATCTTCATCAGTTGCCATAATGGATTTAGGAAATAATGGTGGAAGAATTTTATCGAAAATTTCAAAACATTATTTAGGAGATCTTGGAAAGTATCTGCTAGCAGCCATGGTAATTATAGCTTGTATAAAAACTGCTATAGGTTTAATAATATCATGTTCTGAGATGTTTGTAGAAATGTATCCAAATTCTCTGTCTTATAAAACTTATGCAATATTATTTACAGTAGTATCATTTTTAATAGCAAATCTAGGACTTGCAAATATAATTAGCTTATCCATACCAGTTTTAATGTACCTATATCCTTTGGCTATAGTACTTATTGTATTATCGTTGATGACTCCAATCATAGGTAAAAATAAAAAAATATTTAAAACTACAATACTTTTTACGGCTGTTTTTTCTATATTTGACTTTTTAAAGGCTCTTCCAAAGCCAATATCAGGTTCAAATATAGTTAGAAACATTTTATCTTTTATTGATGGAATCTTACCTGGATTTAGTATAGGATTTGGTTGGCTAGTACCTGCTATTATTGGATTTATTGTAGGAATTATTTTACTAAGATTAAATAGAGAAAATATTAGAAGTAATAATATGTAGAAATTATAAAAAAATTTTACCTTTTAATAAAAATATGATATTATATTTATTAATGGGGGTGAAGTATGGACTGTGTATTTTGTAAGATTGCTGATGGTCAAATTCCATCAGATATAATCTACGAGGATGAAAAAGTAATTGCATTTAATGATCAAGATCCACAGGCACCTATCCATTTTCTTGTTATACCAAAAAAACACATTGAAAGTTTGGCTAAGCTTGAAGACGAAGATAAAGATTTGATATCATATATCTTCATGGTTATAAAAAAAATAACTGAAGATTTAAACTTAGCAGAAGATGGCTATAGAATAGTCAATAACACAGGAGTTGATGGGGGACAAACAGTTAAACACATGCATTTTCATGTACTAGCTCAAAGATCCCTACAATGGCCACCAGGCTGATAATTAAAATGTGTTCTACGAGAGGGGGGATAGAGATGACAGAGATCAGAGTTGGAGAAAATGAATCAATTGACAGTGCAATTAAAAGATTCAAAAGACAATGCGCAAGATCCGGTGTTCTTACAGAATATAGAAAAAGAGAACACTACGAAAAGCCAAGCCTCAAGAGAAAAAAGAAATCTGAGGCTGCAAAAAGAAAAAAAAGAAAAAAATAGTAATTTAAGACCCATATGGGTCTTTTTTTATTATTAATTAAGAAATATAAAAAATGGAGCTATTACAGAAAATTATGAATTTCTAACGTTGAATCATTACAAGTAATTCATAGACAATTTGAGAATAACCTGCATTTCAGGGAGGCCAAATTGTCGAGGAGGAGCTTGTAATGATTTTGGAACGAATAATTCATTCTGCAATAGCCCCATATTTTTAGTTATTAAGTCTTGGATCGAAATTAGTTTTTTCTTTGCCTTCTATAAATTTGTTATAACAATTCTTGTCTATAATACAGTCAATATTGCCAATCCATTTTACTATATTATTGTTAGTTAGTTTTCTTTTGAAGTTATATAAACCATCACTTATATCTAGAGATTTTACTCCACCTAAATCATAATATCTTATATTATTTTCACAGCAGTATCTAATTTCTTCAGCATCTAGAAAATATGATTGACCAAGATCTTCTTTTAAATTATCAGCTCCATATAGTGCTATAGAATAATTTCTAAAAGTAATAAGGAAAGAACATGATAAGAATTCACCTTTATATTTTACGAAACTTATTCTAGAATTATCTTTAAATGCATCATAGAGCTTATAATAATAATCTTTTGGTCTATGATTTATTCCCTTTCTTTCACTCATTTCCTTTGTAATATTATAAAATATTTCTATATCTTCTCTATTTCCAATATAAAGTTCAAAGCCTTGTCTATAAGATTTTCTAACTTGCTTTCTTCCGTTTTTTGAATAAGATTGAATAACATCTTCAAAGTTTCTTCCATCTATATCAAGCATCATAGAATAAGGAAATTGTATATAAGTATACATTTCATAAGAAAATTTTATTCCATTGTCTTCATATTTTTCAACAAGTTCCTTACTAAATTCATAGTTAGGATCAAACTTTACTAAAAAACCATCATTATTACTTGCAAAATCTCTTATTTCATCAATAATTTCTTTTGTTGTATTAATATCATTTAGGTCACAAACAGGACCTCTAGGACAGTAAAACAATTTCTTATCTGCTTTATTATTATAAATAGATAATACTTGAGCTGCAGCTTTGATTTCACCGTTTTTTTCTATATAGAAACAATTGCTATCCCAAGAATCTTTAACATCAGCCCAAGCAAAGTCTTGGAAGATGCTGGTTCTAGGATGTTTATATAGAAATTTTTTATATTTTTTTACTTGTTTATCATTGTTTAAATCGAGCTTCATAAGTCCTCCGATTAATTATATTCTTTAATATCATATCAAATGTTCAATTAAATTTCAATTTTGTTCTATGGATATGAAAAAATATACTATATCATATATATGCTCAGAATCAAAACTTTATAGTTTTTATGATAACGTTGACAAGTTATAAAAATGTATTATAATAGAGGTGTAAATAAAATAACACAATTCTTCAGGGCGGGGTGTAAGTCCCCACCGGCGGTAAAGTCCGCGAGCTTTTTGCTGAATAGGTGAAATTCCTATACCGACAGTTATAGTCTGGATGGTAGAAGATTACAATATGTTTTTATTTTGAAATCTAATTTTAAGGTCCCTGAAAAGGGATCTTTTTTATTGCCTAGAATTGTGGAGGAGGCAAAATGAATGATAAATATTATATGAAAAAATGTTTTGATTTAGCTTTAAAAGCAAAAGGAAGAGTATTGAGAAATCCATTAGTAGGAGCGGTTTTAATTAAAGATGGAAAAATCATATCAGAAGGCTACCATCATGGCTACGGTATGATACATGCTGAGGTAGATTGTTTTAATAATCTAAAAGAAGATCCTAAAGGTGCAAGTCTTTATGTAAATCTTGAACCATGTTCTCACTATGGAAAGCAAGGACCATGTACAAAAGAGATTATAAAAAGAGGTATAAAAAAAGTTGTTATTTCAAACCTTGATACAAATCCTAAGGTTTCAGGAATAAAAGAACTTCTAGATAATGGTATAGATGTTGTAACTGGAATTTTAGAAGATGAGGGTCTTAAATTAAATGAAAAGTTTTTCTTTAATATTAAATATAATAGACCTCTTATAGCTTTAAAATATGCTCAAACTCTTGATGGAAAGATCTCATCAAACACAGGAGATTCTAAATGGATTAGCAATAAGTTTTCAAGAGAATATGTCCACAAACTTAGAAATGATTATGATGCAATTATTGTAGGTAAGGAAACTATTTTAAAAGATAATCCTTCGCTTAATTCAAGAATTGACGGAGGAATTGATCCTGTAAGAGTTATTCTTGATTCTAATTTAAGTATTGAAAAAAAAATCAAAGATTTTAAAATATTTGATTTAGAAAGTGATAAAAAAACATTTATAGCAACTTGTAAATATTCAACAAATAAGAATTTAAATATTATTAGGTGTGAATCAAAAAATAATAGGATAGATTTAAATGATCTTGTTAATAAATTATATGCGATGAATTTAGGATCAATTTTGGTAGAGGGAGGTTCTACTATAAATTATAGTTTCTTAAAAGAAAATCTTGTAGATAGGATTTATGAATTTATTTCTCCAATAATTATTGCAGGAGACAGATCTAAATCTGCTTTTAGTGGTAGGGGAGTAGATAATATTAAGTATGGATATAAGTTTGAGATTGAAGATATTAAAAGATTTGATACGGATATAATGATTGGGGCAAAAAATGTTTACTGGAATATCTGAAGAATTAGGTAAGGTAATATCTTTTAAAAACATGGGAAGACATGTTGAAATCGAAATAGAATGTGAAAAAGTTTTAGAGAATACAAAAATTGGTGATTCTATAATGACTGATGGTGTGTGTCTTACAGTTAAAGAAATTAACGATAACTCCTATAAAGCTGACATAATGGAAGAAAGTTTAAAAATGACAAAGTTTGATATCTCAATTCTAAACAAAAAAGTTAATTTAGAAAGAGCTATGAGACTTTCAGATAGGCTGGATGGCCATATAGTCCAAGGTCATGTAGATGGAGTAGGAAAAATCAAAAAAATTGTAGAGAATGTATTTACTATAGAATGTAATGATTATATCCAAAATCTTGTAGTAAAAAAAGGTTCGATTTCTCTTGATGGAATATCCTTAACAGTATCTGGCGATAATTTCAATAATTTTTCAGTATCATTAATACCTGAAACTTTTTATAAGACCAATTTTAAATATAAGAAAGTTGGAGACAAAATTAATATAGAAACTGACATAATTCAAAGATTTATACAAAAATCTATTACAAAAAAAGAAAGGTTGGATAAAAACTTTTTATTAGAAAATGGTTTTTAAAGAAGATGGAAGAAATAATTAAAGCATTAAAAAATAATGAAATAATAATAGTAACGGATGATGAAGACAGGGAAAATGAAGCTGATATGATTTGTGCAGGCGAAAATGTCACAGGAGAGATGGTAAATATTATGGCAAAGTATGCAAGAGGATTAATTTGTACTCCCATATCATCATCAATTGCTAAAAAACTAAACTTAAATGTGATGGTAGAAAATAATACTGATAATCATGAAACTGCCTTTACAGTATCAGTTGATCATGTAGATACTACTACAGGTATATCAGCTTTTGAAAGAGCGTATACAATTAGAGCCTTGGCAGATAGAGAGTCAAAAACAGGTGATTTTAGAAGACCAGGCCATGTATTTCCGCTAATTGCAAGAGATGGTGGAGTCTTAGTTAGGGATGGCCATACAGAAGCTACAGTAGACTTAATGAAGATTGCAAATCTTAGAGAAATTGGTTTATGTTGTGAAATAATGGCAGAGGATGGGAATATGTTAAAGGGTAAGGATGTAGTAAAGCTTGCCGAAAAATTAAATATTAGGATGACAAGTGTTGAAGCTATAAAAAATTATATAAAAGAAAATGAGATTGATTTAAGGAAAAAAGAAGAATTTCCTTTAGAAAAAACTAAGATTATAAGTCTTCCAACAGAATATGGAGATTTTAAGGCTATATCTTTTATAGATAAAGGTGAGAATAAAGAACATTTAGCCTTAATTAAAGGAGACATAAGTACAAATAATGTCCTAACTAGAATCCATTCAGAATGTCTTACAGGAGATGTTTTTGCTTCAAATAGATGTGATTGTGGAAAACAACTTCATAAGGCTATGGAAATGATAGATAAAAATAAGAGCGGAATAATCATATATCTTAGACAAGAAGGCAGAGGTATTGGTTTATTTAACAAAATTAAGGCTTACCATTTGCAAGAAAATGGATTTGATACAGTAGATGCTAATGTAGAGTTAGGTTTTTCGCCAGATTTAAGAGACTATAAAATAGCAAGTCGAATTTTAAATGAGTTGGGTGTAAAATCTATAAACTTATTGACTAATAATCCAGATAAGATTAAGCAAGTTGAAAAGTACGGAATAAGAGTTAATAAAAGAATTCCTATCGAAATTCTTTCAAATCATGTAGATAGAGCATATTTAAAAACAAAAGTTGTAAGAATGGGGCATGAATTATTAGAATTTAAAGGAGAAGTAAATGAAAGAGTTTAGTGCAAATTTAATATCAAGTGGAAAAAAATATGCAATTATAGTAGCAAGATTTAATCACTTTATTACTGATAGGCTTGTAGAAGGATGCGTTGATAGTCTTAAAAGACATGATGTAAAAGATGAGGAAGTTGAACTTATAAAGGTTCCAGGCGCATTTGAAATTCCTCTTGTTGCAAAACTTCTGACAAAAAAAGATTATGATGCTATCATATGTTTAGCAGCAGTGATAAGAGGAGAAACACCACACTTTGATTATGTATGTAGTGAAGTTTCTAAGGGAATTGCAAATGTATCCTTAGAATCTAGTAAGCCAGTTATATTTGGTATAGTTACTGCAGATACTATAGAGCAAGCTATTCAAAGAGCAGGAGTTAAGGCTGGAAACAAGGGAAGTGAAGCTGCAATATCTGCAATAGAGATGGCAAATTTAGTAAGTCTTATATGATTTTAGTATTTGACTTTGATGAAACCCTTCATCAAAGTGATGAGATTTACAAAAGAGCTTTTTATAAGACTTTAAATGATAACAATATAAAAAGTCCTTCTTTAAATCCGTTATTATATTTAGGTGATCCTCCACGAAAAATATGGGATGAATTTTTAGATAATTCTTATGATAAAGAAAAGCTTATGAAAGAAACTGGAAATAATATGATCAGCTTAATGCCTAAGTATGGTAAGCTTTTTGAAAATACAGAAGATGTTTTAAAAATCCTAAACAAAAAATATAGTATCTTTATATGTTCTTCTTGTACTAAAGCTTATATCAATATTGCCAGGGAGATCTATAATTTGGATAGATACATTGAAAGCTATCTAGTAGGAGAAGATTTCTCTTATAAGGAAAAGTACCAAATTTTATATGAAAGTATTAATGATGATTTTATTATGATAGGAGACAGGCTATCAGATATAATGGCTGGCTTTAAAAACAATCAAATATCCATTTTTGCAAATTACGGCTATTCCAAAGAAAATGAAGGAGAGCTTTCAGATTATAAAATAGAAAAAATTGAAGATATATTAAAAATAAAAGTCCTTAGCTTATAGCTTAGGACTTTTGACTTTGGGGAATAAATTGTTGCAAGACTTATAATTTTTAGTAAGAATTGTTAAGATATGCATAAAGTTCTTATATCCTTATATCGATTAAAAAGAATTTTATAAGATTTTTTGATTTTGTTGTAATTATTAAAGATTTTAAGTTTTTGCTCTTTCTTTTCGTAAACTTTCCAATAGCCATTAGCTAAAAATTTACTACCTTTATTGTTGATAAAGCCTGTTACATCTTCATAAGGATATCCTAAAAAGATACCAATTTCATGTGGAAAATCAATTTTCTTAATTCTAACTTTTAGGTATTCTATACATAAGTTCATATCACTTGTATTGTATCCCAAGCGATTAAGGAGAGTTCTTGTTTTTGATTCATTTAATACGTATTTAAGCTTTGAAGGTCTATATGTATAGATTTGAGCAGAAGAACTAGATTTTTTAAGTATTTCCACATACACGTTCTTTTCATTAAGTACCTTGTTCCATTCAGCTACCATTTCTTCTATATCTAAGTTTTTGGTATTCTTAAAGGTGAACAAGTTTGCTATTTTCTTATTAGCAAGAGTAGGTGATGCATAATTAATTAACAATTCTTCATTCATTTATAGCCCCTAGATAGACTCCGCTAATTTATCAGCAGCTTGCCTACATTCTTCTAATGCATCATCATCTGGATAATCATAAGCAATAAGTCCGTCTCTTACAAGATTTACATTTAAAGCTTCACATCTTTCTTGCCATGTTTGCATCCATTCACCATCAGCCCATTGATATGAACCAAATAAAAGCACAGGCTTATTTGAAAGTGAACTTTCAATATCAGCAAACATTGGTTCAAATTCAGTTTCTTCTAATTCTTCACTTCCCATAGCAGGGCATCCGAAAGCAATTCCATTGTACTTTTCAATATCATCTTTAGTAAATGAACTTGGTCCAAGTAATTCTACTTCAATATCTTTTGATTTTAATTCATTTGATATTTCTTCGGCCATAGCTTCTGTATTACCAGTTCCTGACCAATAAACTACTGCAACTTTTTTCATTGTGTACTCCTTGAGTGTTATTAATTATTTGATATTGATAACCTATATCAATATCTAGCTCTATAATACACGTCAATTTTATATTTGTCAAGAAGTTTTTTAAATATTATAATAAAATATATAAAATTTACTGATAATTATCGTATAAAAATATTAGAAATAGGCACTTAAATAAAAAAATATATATAAAATTATATCTAAAGTCTTAGAATATTAAATTATTTAAGAACGTTTATTTCGTTTGCCACATATAATTTTTTAAAATTTAAGAATCCTATAATTTTTATTAGAATTTCGTCATCATCTTTAAAGTAAAACTCAAGGCTTGGTTCATAATAAATTTCCAAATCATTTTTATTAATATGCTTAAAATTTTTAACCTTATGCTTAGAATTTATAAAAACTTCAAAATCAATGGATCCAAGTCCACAACATGCTTGTTTAGAATTTCTATCAACTTGAATTACAATATTTTTTATTTTATTTTTCTTAATATATTTTTTAGATTTTTCATCAAATTTTATCTTCATAATATCACTCTTATTTATTATACACCTTTTATCTAATCTTTTTTTGGGTATAGAAGTAATAGAAAGGATTAGATATGAAAAAAATTATTAATAACCCAAATTTAATTATTGATCAAATGTTACAAGGTTTAGTAAAGGCTAATCCAAATAAGGTTGAGTTAATTGAAGATAGTCATGTTATATGTAGAAAAGACTTGCCTATAAAAGGAAAAGTAGGACTCATCTCAGGAGGTGGAAGTGGTCATGAACCAGCTCATGCTGGATATGTAGGAGATGGGATGCTTGATTGTGCCGTCTGTGGAGATATTTTTACTTCACCAACACCAGACCAAATATTAAAGGCTATTAAGAAAGCCGACTCTGGAGAAGGAGTTTTTATGGTTGTAAAAAATTATACTGGTGATGTAATGAATTTTGAGATGGCAAAAGATATGGCAGAGATGGAAGGGATAGATGTTGATTATATAATTGTAGATGATGATGTTGCTGTAGAAGATTCTAGTTTTACTACTGGTAGAAGAGGTATAGCAGGTACAATTTTTGTTCATAAGGTACTAGGTGCTATGGCTAAAAATGGTAAAAATCTTAAAGATATAAAATCTATGGCAAATAAAATAGTAAATAATATAAAATCTATGGGTATGGCCATAAAAGCTTGTATAAATCCAATGTCTGGAAATGAGAGTTTTAATCTTTCTGACGAAGAAATGGAGATAGGAATAGGAATCCATGGTGAGCCTGGCATCAGAAAAGAAAAGATTAAAAGTGCTGATGAAATTACTAAAGAATTGATTGATACCATATTAAGGGATTATGACAATATAGATGGTGATTTTGTAGTAATGGTTAATGGTATGGGACAAACTACTGAAATGGAACTATTTATAGTAAATAATTACTTGTCAGATTATTTGAAAGAAAAAAATATCAAAGTATTAAGAACTTATGTAGGAAACTATATGACTAGTATGGATATGGCAGGATTTTCTATCAGTCTATTTAAAGTTGATGACGAAATTTTAAGTCTACTAGATGAAGATGTTGATGTAGTTAGGAGTTAATATGGATATAGAAAATATAAAGAAGAAAATATCTGATATGTCAGATACTATAATTGAAAATAAAGAATATTTAACAGAGCTTGATAGACAAATAGGGGATGCAGATCATGGTTATAACATGGCAAAGGGGTTTACAGCTGTAAAAATCATCTTAGAGGATGACTTTGAAAGTGTGAAAGAGTTAATAAACAAAATTGCTATGACTCTTATATCAAATGTAGGTGGTGCAAGTGGTCCTCTATATGGAAGTTTTTTTATGAAATTTGCCCAAGGATTAGATGATAGTGACAACATTAATAAAAAACAATTTGCAGATGCTTTTAGCAAAGGACTAGACGGAGTTATCATGAGGGGAAAAGCACAAATTAATGATAAAACTATGGTTGATGTACTAGAGCCTGTTTCAAAAGCTTTATGTGAAGATAAGCCATATAGCGAAATAGTAAAATTAGCTAAGGAGAAAATGGAAGATACAAAGGAGATGAAAGCACGAAAGGGCAGAGCATCTTATCTTGGAGATAGGTCTATAGGCCATATAGATCCAGGAGCATGTTCATCTTACTTAATGATTGAAACTTTGATGGGAGACTTAGATGGTTAATATATTGCTTACAAGTCATAGTAGAAAATTAGTTGAGGGACTAAAAGATATATTAAAGCAAATGACATCAGATGTTAATATAGTAATAAGTGGAGGAGATAAGGAGGGAAATATTGGATCGAATTTCGATGAGATTTATAAGCTCATGAATGAAAATATACATGATGATGGACTAGTTGTATTTTTTGATTTAGGCTCTTCTATGCTTAATTGTCAAATGGCATTAGATATGCTTGATGAAGCTAAAAAAGAAAAAGTTTACCTTGCTGGTACACCACTGGTTGAAACAAGTGTTCAAGTTGCAGTTAATGCATCAGCTGGGCAAACTTTAGAAGAAATTAAATCTTATCTTGAGTCTTATCCAAAAAGTAAAATTTAGTCTAAACTTATGATATAATCATATATTTCATTTTTGGAAAATCCTGTAGATTTTCTAAGAGATTTTACTATATCCTTAGTTGATTTACCGGATTTTTTCATGTCAAATATTTCATTCTTATAATTTTTAATGGAATCTGATTTTTTATCAAGTGATTTTTCAAGTATTAAAACAAATTCACCTTTTAAAGTTAAGTCTGAGTCTTTGATTTCAGAAATCCTATAAATCTTATATTCTTCAAACTTTTTAGTAAGTTCTCTAGTTATGGCAAGCCTTCTTTCTGGGAATATATTCTTAAAGTCCTCTATAGTTTCTAAAATATTGTGTGGAGTGTCTAAAAGTATTGATGTTTTATTTTCCTTGCTTAAATTTTCGTAAAGTTTATTTTTATCTTGCTTTTTTTTAGGTATAAATCCATAGTAAGAAAATCTTTCGTTATCAAATCCACTTGCAATAAGACCTGTAAGTATAGAACTTGCACCTGGAAGTATAGTATAAGGTACATTTTTTCTTATACATTCTTTAATTAGGATATGACCAGGGTCAGAAATCCCGGGCATACCCTGATCTGTTATTATGGCATATTTTATTCCAGCTTTAGCATTTGTTATTATTTCTTCGGATTTTTGTTTCTCGTTAAACTTATGATATGAAGTTAGCTTTTTATTTATATCATAATGATTTAAAAGTTTTTTACTTTCTCTTGTGTCTTCACAAGCTATAATATCAACCCCTTTTAAGACATTTATAGCTCTAATTGTTATATCTTCTAAATTCCCTATAGGTGTTGGTACAAAATATATACTATAATCCATTTATTTTCCTCATGTTTTCAGTGTAATTACCATCTGCATCATAAATGATAAGAGGGTCTTCAAATAAAAGTCCATCATTAGCATTTTTTACAAATTCTAATAAGACAAAAACAGGCTTTAATTCAGCTTTGGATTGGACAAATTTAATTCTTTTTAGCTTAAGGTTTCTACTTTTTTTTATAATATCGACAAGCCTTTCTGGTTTGTGTATCATGAAAAGTTTCCCCCTGTCTTTCAAAACTTTATTAGAAAAGTAAAAAATATCATCAAGGTTCATTTTAATTTCTTGCCTTGATATTAAAAATTCATCTTTTTTGTTATTTATATTAGCGTCAATTTTGTAATAAGGAGGATTTGTTATTATATAATCTACATAATTTTCTTTAAAATCTAGCATATTTAAGTCTTCATTGATAACTTTTATTCTATCTATTTTATTAATTTCTAAGTTATACTTCAAAAGATTAGCTTTTTCATCTTGTATTTCTATTGAATAAACTTTCTTAAGCTTATAGTAATATAGACATGCTAGAGATAAAATCCCACTTCCTGAGCCAATATCAATTAAAGTCTTATCTTTTTTCATTTTAGAAAAATCTGATAAGATTATAGAATCTATTCCAAACGAATAAGATTTATCCACATGTTTCATCTTTAATTTTGTTCTTGGTATATAATCTAATTTATCCATAGTTTGATTATATAATAATATGTAAATTAATCAAAAAAGAGTTATTACACAACGCAATAACTCTTAACTTAAAATACTTATTCTAGGTGAATTGATTTAACTTCTAAATATTCCATCAAACCAAAAATTCCTCCCTCTCTACCTAGTCCAGATTGCTTATAGCCTCCAAAAGGTAAATTAATATCACCATTTGATGAATTTATTATAACTTGTCCTGATTTAATTTCATCGGCTATATCAAGTGCCTTATTCTCTTCTCCAAAAACTGCTGCTGATAGTCCATATTCTACATCATTTGCAATTTCAATTGCTTCTTCAATATTATTTGCTTCCTCTATCACAAGGACTGGACCAAATATTTCGTCTTTGTGAATTGCCATATCTTTTGTTACATTATCAAAGATTAAAGGATTAATAAAGTATCCTTTAGAATATTTTTTTTTGAGTTCACCAAATATTATTTTGGCTCCCTCTTCAACACCTTTATTTATATAAGAGATTACCTTATCATACTGTTCTTTTGAAGACATAGGTCCTATATCTGTTTCCTTAAGTTTAGGATCTCCAACCTTATAATTTTTAGCCTCTTTTAATATCTCCTTTATCAAATTTTTCTTAATATTTTTTAGTACAACTACTCTTGACAGGGCTGAACAAGTTTGTCCAGTATTTAAGAAAATACTGTCTAATACAGTTTTGACTCCATTTTTAATATGACTTTCATCAATAAATATTGCAGGAGATTTTCCTCCAAGTTCTAAGGTAATATTTTTCACAGAGTCTAGTGCATCTTTTGCGACTATTTTTCCTGCTTTGGTAGATCCTGTAAATGACACCTTACTGATATCCTTATGCTTGTTTAAAATATTTCCTACTTCACTGCCATCTCCTGTAATTAAGTTTAAAACACCTTTTGGAAGATTTATTTCATCAAAACCTTCAACAAATAGATGGGCTGTAAGTGGAGTGATGCTTGCTGGTTTTAATACTACAGTATTTCCTGTAAGAAGAGCAGGTATTACTTTTTGAACAATTTGACCTAAAGGATAGTTCCAAGGTGTAATCGCTGCGATAACCCCGATTGGTTCATATCTTACAAAACCATTTTTCATTTTTATTTTAAATTTTATACTTTGAACTTGTTTAATAAAATTTTCTATTCTCTTTATTTGTTTCATAAATTGAGTTTCCTTAGAAAAATTATAAGGTACACCAAGTTCAGCAGTCATTGTATTAATAAAACGTTCTTCGTTACTTAAAGCCCATTCTTTAAATTTTTCTATATATTCTATTCTTTTAGAAAGACTTGTCTTCGACCAAGCCTTGAAAGATTTACTTGCAGCTTTTACTGCCTGATTAATATCATATTCATTTGCCATGGCAACTTTAGATATAACTTCTTCAGTTGCAGGATTTAAAACATCTATAAAATCATGACTTGATGATTTTATATATTCTCCATTTATATATAATAATTCGTTTTTCATCTTATCACCTCATGATTTTTCTACCCTAATATGTCTTTAATTAAACTTACTTGATTGTTATAATATAGTAATTTATAATATATAATATACGAGTAGGAGGTATTTATGAAATATTTTGGAACAGATGGTTTTAGGGGAAATGCAAACAAGGATTTATCCCTATATCATGCTATAAAAATAGGAAGATTTTTAGGAGATTATTTTAATAAGAATAATAATGGTAAGGGGAAAATTGTAATAGGTAAGGATACTAGAAGGTCATCATATATGTTTGAAGATGCTTTATCTTGTGGTATTACATCATCTGGCTCTGATGCTTATCTTTTACATGTAACAACAACCCCTTCCGTTTCATATATAGTAAGAAGTGAAGATTTTGACTGTGGTGTCATGATTACTGCAAGTCATAATCCTTATAATGATAATGGTATAAAGATTATAAACTCAAATGGAGAGAAGATTGATGATGAGTTTCTAGAAAAGCTTGAAGCCTACATTGACTCTGATATAAAAGATATTGATTTAAAAACTGGAGAAGATATAGGAAGGACTCAAGATTATATAGGAGGAAGAAATAGATATATTGCTTATCTTATTCAAACTGTAATCAAGTCATTTAAGGGCAAAAAAGTTGGTCTTGATTGTGCAAATGGAGCAGCATCATCAATAGTGAAATCGGTTTATGATGCTTTGGGTGCTGAAACTTATGTAATAAACAATAAACCAAACGGCTTTAATATAAATGTAGACTGTGGTTCAACACATATAGAAGTTTTGCAAAAATTTGTAAAAGAAAATAAACTTGACTGTGGTTTTGCCTTTGATGGAGATGCCGATAGGTGTATAGCTATTGATGAAAATGGAGATGTAATGGATGGAGATGTCATTCTCTATATATGTGGAAAATATATGAAAGACGAAGGAGCCCTAGAATCAAACACCGTTGTAACTACAATTATGTCAAATATTGGCTTATATAAGGCTTTTGATAAAATAGGCATAAACTATAGTAAAACAGCAGTTGGTGATAAGTATGTTCATCTTGAAATGAGTGAGCATGGATATGAATTGGGTGGAGAACAATCTGGCCATATCATTTTTTCAAAATATGCAAACACTGGAGATGGTATACTAACAAGCTTAAGATTAATGGAGGTTATGATAGATAGTAAGTCTACATTCTCAAAGTTAAGAAGAGATTTAAAAATATACCCACAAATGCTTAAAAATATAAGGGTTAAAGACAAAAAATCTGTATTAAGTAACTCAAAAATAAAAAATATTATAGAAAAAGAGAGCGAAAATTTAAAAGATTCAGGAAGAATCCTAGTTAGAGAAAGTGGTACTGAACCATTGATTAGAGTAATGGCTGAAGCAGAAACAAAAGAGATTGCAGAGCAATCAGTTGACAGGGTAGTAAAAGTTATAAAAGAATCTGGACTATAATATGAAAGATTACCTTACTAAAAGAGATATAAATATAAAGGAGAAAGTCTTAGTTGTCCATGATAGATTTTATGCTAGTGAGTCTTATATAGCAGTGGACACAAGAAAACTCGAGGGGTTTCCACCAAAAGTTTATTATGACAAGCATCACAATCTTTTAGGAAAAATGTATGAAAAAGGTATTTTTGAATTAGATGATATAGAAGATATTTTACTATCATATGAAGATACATGTTTTTCAAATCATGATTTAGATGATTTAAGAAAATTTCTTATAAAAAGAAGAGAAGATTTTTACAAAAGCTTTGAAAAAAATCAAAATAATATTGACACATGGCTGAATTCATGGTAATATATATGCTTGTATGGAACTATCCATATAAATTAGGAGGTGTTTTAATGGCAGATAAAGTAAAACTAGAATGCACAGAATGCAAGAACAGAAATTACGATACTACTAAAAACAAAAAGAACACTCAAGAAAGACTTGAGCTTAAAAAGTATTGTCCTTTCTGTAAAAAACACACTGTTCATAAAGAAACAAAATAGTAAGGAGTTTTTAAATGGCTAAGAAAAACGATGGATTTCTTAAATCAACAAAGAGAGAATTTAAAAAAATCACATGGCCAACAAAAAATGAAACTTTAAATTACTCATTACTTGTTATTATAGTCAGTGTGATTACAGGACTTCTCATTTGGTTATTAGACATAGTCTTTGGAAACATACTTGGATTAATGATGTAGGTATACTATGACAGATACTTCAATTAATAATTCAAATGAAATAGACAATACCGAAAAAATTGATTCTAAAGATTCAGAAAAACAACCTAAATGGTATGTAGTTCACACATATACCGGATACGAAAATAGGGTTAAAGATAAAATCCAAATGATGATTGATAATGAACAAAATCCTGATATCATCGATGTAACAGTGCCGGAAGAAGAGTATGTTGAAGTAAAAAATGAATCAAAAAAACTTAAGACTAGAAAATTATTCCCCGGATATGTAATGGTAAAAATGAACATTACAAATAGGTCTTGGTATATAATCAGAAATACCCAAGGGGTAACAGGATTTGTTGGACCAGATTCAAAACCAGTTCCTCTAACCAAAAGAGAGGTTATGAAATTTGGAATAAAAGAAGATAAGCCTGTAGTAAATATTGATATAAAGGTTGGAGATAATGTTAATATTATTCAAGGACCTTTTGAGGATTCAGTAGCAGAAGTTAAGGAAGTAGATTTAGAAAAGCAAACTATAAAAGCGTTTATAGAAATGTTTGGAAGAGATACTATAATAGACTTAGGTTTTGAAGATATTGAGAAAATTTAACTGGCTTACGTAAAGTAAGTGGGAGGGGAAAACCCGCCATAAACCACAAAGGAGGATTTTAATATGCCAGCAAAAGGAAAAGAAGTACAAGCAAAAGTAAAATTACAAGTGCCAGCAGGAAAGGCTACTCCAGCACCTCCAGTAGGTACAGCACTTGGACCTCACGGAATCAATATAATGGATTTCGTACAAGCATTTAATGCAAAAACAGCTGATCAAGCTGGAATGATAATACCGGTTGAAATGACAATTTATACGGATAGATCTTTTGAATTTATCACAAAAACACCACCAGCACCAGTATTAATTAAAAAAGCTATTGGACTTGATAAAGCTAGTGGAGAACCAAACAAAAAGAAAGTAGGTTCAATTAAGCTTGACCAAATTAAAGAAATAGCAGAAACAAAAATGCAAGATTTAAATGCTGCAAGTCTAGAAGCTGCAATGAGTATGATCAAAGGTACATGCAGAAGCATGGGTATTACCGTAGAGGATTAGTGGAAGAGGAAACTCGCTATACCACAAGGAGGCAACAATGGCTAAAAGAGGAAAAAGATATATAGAATCAAAGAAATTAGTTGATGCTCAAAAAGAATATGAGCTAAGTGAAGCGTTAGATTTAGTAGAACAAACAGCAAAGGCTAAGTTTGATGAAACAGTTGAATTACATGTAAGATTGGGTGTAGATTCAAGACATGCTGACCAACAAGTTAGAGGAACAGTAATTTTACCACATGGAACAGGTAAGGATGTTAAAGTACTTGCTATTGTTAAAGAAGATAGAGTTGAAGAAGCTTTAAATGCAGGTGCAGACTATGCAGGTAGTGACGAATACACTGATAAGATTCAAAAAGAAAATTGGTTAGACTTCGATGTTATAGTAACAAGCCCTGATATGATGGGTCAAGTAGGTAGATTAGGTAGGGTATTAGGACCTCAAGGTTTAATGCCTAACCCAAAATCAGGTACTGTAACTAATGATATAGCAAATGCTATCAAAGAAGTAAAAGCAGGTAAAGTAGAATATAGGACAGATAAAAACAACCTTGTTCATGTACCAAGTGGAAAAGTATCGTTTGGAAAAGAAAAATTAGAAGATAACTTAAGAGCTTTACTTACAGCTATAGTAAAAGCAAAACCTGCTTCAGCTAAAGGAAAATATTTAAGATCTATTACTATAACATCAACAATGGGTCCTGGAATTAAGCTATCACCAGCTAGAGCTATGGACTTGGTTGAAAAATAAAAAAATTGACAAGCTAAAACTATGGTGATATAATATCATAGTCAAATAAATAGGCTACCAAAGACTACGGAGACTCTTAGTTTAATTATTCCGTATAGGTGGGAGAATAAGAAGCTACATCCCCACCGATGTAGACGTTAATTACGTCTAGTTGTGGGGATTTTTATATACCTACTTGGAAAGCCATAGGAGGTGAAATATGTCTGAAAAAGCAATTCAAAAGAAACAAGAAGTTGTTAATGAAATAGTTAAAAAAATTGAAGACGCTAAATCAGTAACTCTTGTAGAGTTTAATGGTATGGACGTAAAAGAAGTAACAGAATTACGTAATAACTTCAGAGATGCAAATACAGAATATAAAGTATATAAAAATACTATGATGAGATTTGCGTTTGAAAAACTTGGTTTTGAACAATTCAAAGATGAGCTAACAGGTTCTAATGCTTTAATTTTCTCAAATGATGAAATTATAGATGGACCTAAGGTTGCAAGTAAATTTATTGATCAAGATGATGCAAACAAAGAAAAGCTTGTTATAAAATCAGGTGTAGTTGACGGAAACTACCAAAATCCAGAAGAAATGTTAGCTATCGCTAAATTACCTGGACAACAAGAACTTGCATCCATGCTTGTTAACACACTTCAAGCACCTATTAGAAAACTTGCAGGTGACTTATCACAAATCAATGCTAAACTTGTTTATGCACTTGATGCAATTAGAGATAAAAAAGAAAACGAAGCAGCTTAATTTAAAAGTATATTAAAATAAATATCGGAGGATTTAAAATGTCAGAAAAAGTAACAAACTTATTAGAAGAAATTAAAGAACTTACAGTATTAGAACTATCAGAATTAGTAAAAGCATTAGAAGAAGAATTTGATGTAACAGCTCAAGCTACAGTAGCAGCAGCTCCAGTAGCAGCTGGTGCAGCAGATGCTGGTGCAGCTGAAAAAACTGAATTTGATGTAATGTTAAATTCAGCAGGATCTTCAAAGATTAATGTAATCAAAGTAGTTAAAGAAATTACAGGTCTCGGACTTAAAGAAGCTAAAGCTTTAGTTGATGGAGCTCCAAAGCCTGTTAAAGAAGGTGTAGCTAAAGATGAAGCTGAAGAAATCAAATCTAAGCTAGAAGAAGCTGGCGCAGAAGTAGAATTAGCATAGTTTTTAGTACAATTCATTAAAGGCCCTTTCGGGCCTTTTTATTGTGTATTTATTGCTATTGACACATTGCTCAATATAATGTATATTAAAATTGAAGGGTTCTAATTTTGGAAAGAGGATAATATGAAGGAAATTATAGATTCTCTTGTCAATGTTGAAGCTGAAGAAAGATATATAAGAGAAAAAGGTATCTTAAAGGAACATGGCATTAGAGTTAGTCATCAAAGACTAATGGTTTTAGACTATTTGGTAAATAATATGAAACATCCTACAGCAGATGATATTTATAAAGATCTAAAATCTAAAGACCCTATACTTTCTCAAGCTACAGTTTACAATACATTAAACTTATTTGTAGAAAATAATATTGTAAGTGAATTAGATTTTAACGAATCTAGAAAAAGATATGATTTTTATAATAAACATCATTCACACTTTATTTGTGTAGACTGTGGTGACATTCTTGATTTGAATGTTGGTATCGACAATCTAAAATTAGACGAGCTGGAAGGTTACTCAATTAATAGTGTGGATATAACAATTCGTGGGGAATGTCCCACATGTTTATCTAAAAAGGACAAATAATAAGCAGTTGCATAATTTTTGCAACTGCTTTTATTTTTTTAATTTAAAGAATAAGTAAACTAAAATATATAAAATTGGTTGATGGAATAAATATATTTGTATGGAATGTTGACCTATTTTAGCTAATAGATTGTCTTTCCCATATAAGTTATAAAAGTTTTTTTGAATTAAAATTTTCCCCATTAAATATCCACTAATAAAGATAAAAACCCATGGAATTATAGGAAAATAATCTGTTGAATAAAATGAATTAGATGGAAAACCCAAAAAAAATAAATTCATTTCATAAATTGAACTAGGCAGAGTAAGGCTTAAAATTCTTTTATGTGGTACAGAATAGGTTAATATAAATAATATTATAAAAACCCACCAAAATTTTTTATCTAAATTTATATATTTTTTAATAATTCCTGTTATAATCATAGAAATTCCAAGACCATTTAGAACACCAAATATAATTAATTGGTCTTTTACAAAAATATAAGTTATAGTAGTTACTAAAAAACCAAGTATAGAAGTTTTTATACCTCTAACAATATTATCACAACTAGATAAAAAATTAGAACTGATACCTGAAACAAGGAAAAAAGATACAGCAATAGATAACTGCCATATCTTATTAATTAGGATATTATTATAATATCCAAGGTCTATATATAAATTTATGTCATAGCATAAATGAAATAAGACCATAGATATAATAGTAAATCCTCTAAATTTATCTAAGTTATATATTCTTTTCACTTATTTTTAATCATTTCAACAAATTTAGGAACTTGTTTTGAAATATCGGAAGGTGTTCTTGAAGTGATTATATTTTTATCAATTACTACTGCTTCATCAATCCATTCACATCCTGCATGAATAAAGTCATTTTTTATCTTTGGAACAGAGGTCATTTTTATACCCTTTAAGTCAATAGCATCAGCTAAAGCCCATGGCCCGTGGCATATTGCTGCTATAGGTTTATTTTGTTCGTGAATTTTATTTATAAATTCAATAGTATCTTCACATCCTCTCATACCATCTGGTGAAAAACCACCTGGTATATATATAGCTTCATAATCATCAGGATTAGCTTCTTTTGAGCTAATGTTTGATTTCATTTTAAAACTTCCTGATTTACCAGTATACTCAACATTCTTTTCAGTTCCTATTAAGTCTACCTTAAAGTCTTCTTGTAATCTAAAATAAGGATATATTAATTCCTTTTCATCAAAATAATTTTCTATTAAAACTCCAATTTTTTTCATTTGGTCTTTTCCTTTCCATTAAGTTACTTACTTTAAATAATTACCCAAAATGATAGCATTTAAAATTTTTTTTCTTTATTATATAATACTTATATCAGATTAGAGAGGGATAAAAAGTGAAAAAGGATAAAGATTATTATTTAGATTGGATATATAATAGGGGAAATTCAGCTGGTAAAAAAAGAAACCTAGATGCTATAAAAGAATTATTAAAAAAACTAGGGGATCCTCAAGATAAAATAAAAGTAATTCATATAGCAGGAACAAATGGGAAAGGTTCGACTGCAAACTTTATTGCTAGCACCCTTTCATTGAAAGTAAAGTGTGGATTATTTACATCTCCTTATATGAAGGAAATAAATGAAGAAATCACAATTAATGGTAAAGCTATTAGTGATGATGATTTTTTTAAATATATAGATATGGTTAAACCAATATGTGAAAACCTTGATGTAAAAGGATATAAAAATACATACTTTGAAACATTAACTACTATAATGTATAAGTATTTTTATGATAAAAAAGTTGATGTGGCTGTAGTTGAAGCAGGCTTGGGTGGATTATTAGATTCTACAAATATTGTAAAAAAACCTATTGCTACCCTTATTACAACTATATCAATGGATCATACTAATATTTTAGGAAACACAATAGAAGAGATATCAATAAATAAAGCAGGAATTATAAAAGAAAAAACTCCATTATTTTTATATCCACAAAAAAGGAGAGCTTTTGAAGTTATAAGGGATAAGGTTTTGGAAAAAAATTCACAGATAATTACTTTTAATTTTGATGATATAAAAATAAAGGATATGAATAATAGATATAATTTATTTGACTACAGAGAGTATAAAAATATTAAAACTAAACTAATAGGCGAACATCAAGTATATAATGCAACGAATGCTATTAATTTATTAGATTATTTTAAAGAAGATTTTAGCTTAGATAATGAACTTATTAAAAAAGGAATATATTTAAGTGCAAACCCTGGACGATTAGAAATGATTTGTAAAAATCCAAGAGTTCTCATAGATGGAAGTCACAATAAAGAATCAATAGATTACTTGATAAAATCTTTAAAGCTCTTTAAATATGAAAGATTAATAATTGGATTCTCCGTTTTAAAAGATAAAGACTATTCATATATTATTGATAAATTAAGTAAATTAGCTTCAAAAATTATTATAACTAAAATAGATAATCCTAGGGCATTTTCTATAGAAGATCTAGAAAATGAAATTAGAAAAAAATTTAATGATATAAAGCCTATAGAAGATAGAAAAAAGGCTTATGATTATTCTAAAAAAATTGCTAGAGAAAATGACTTAGTTCTATGGTGCGGATCCCTTTATCTTGTAGGTGAGATATTAAAATATGAAGAAGACGAAAGTTAATCATAAGATTTGGTTTTATTAGTAAAATAGAAAGGTCTGTAAATAGTTTTGTGTATCAACCATTACCTTTTTTGAAGTGTACCCATAAAACTGGACATAATATTTAATTAATTAGTTGTAGTGGATGCTAACCTATATCTTGTAGGTGGCATCCATTTTGTTTTCTCCTGAATTCTCTCGTTATTGTAATAATAAATATATTTTTCTATTGCTTTCGAAAATTCTTCAAAAGAGCTATAGCTCTTTTCGTAACCATAATAAACTTCATTCTTTAATCTTCTAAAAAATGTTTCCATAATTGAGTTATCATAACAATTACCTTTTCTTGACATTGATTGAACTATACCATGTTTCTTAAGTTCATTTATATAATATTTATGTTGGTATTGCCAACCTTGATCTGAATGTAATATTAAGCTGTTTAGTTTTGGAAATTTGTTAAATGCTTTCATTAACATATTAGATATTTGCTTTAAATTAGGACTTAATGATAAGTCATAAGAAATTATTTCATTTGTATACATGTCAAGTATCGGAGAGATGTAGCATTTACCCCATGAAAAGTTAAATTGAGATATATCAGTACTCCATTTTTGTAATGGCTTATCAGCTTTAAAATTTCTGTCTATTATATTGTCAGCAATCTTTCCTACTTTCCATTTGTATGAATGATATTTTTCTCTAGGCCTTTTACCAAATAGTTTTAATTCATGCATTATTCTCTGAACTTTTTTATGATTTATTTTATATCCTTGATTCAATAATTCTCTATATACTCTTCTTACACCATATCTTCCTTTATGATTGTTGAATATCTCAGATATTTTATTTTCTATATTTTTATTTCTAATCTTAACCACATCAACTTTATTAATTTCAAAGTAGTATGTTGACTTCGGCAAATCGATAGCTATTAAAAGATATTTTAGTCTGTAGCCTTTTTCTTTGAGTTTTTTGACAATCGCTGCTTTTTCGCCTTGAGTTGTGCAGCGTAATTCTTTTCTCTCAAGGCGATTTCTTTTTTTATTATTTCGTTTTCAGCCTTTATATATTCATTTTCAGCTCTAAGTCTTAT
Source organism: Anaerococcus faecalis (assembly GCF_013371425.1). Taxonomy (NCBI): domain Bacteria; kingdom Bacillati; phylum Bacillota; class Tissierellia; order Tissierellales; family Peptoniphilaceae; genus Anaerococcus; species Anaerococcus faecalis. The sequence continues at coordinate 286,250 of NZ_JABVBA010000001.1, read as the reverse complement.
TAGCTCTTCTCGTTCAGATTCATTAAGTTTTTTTGGTTTATGGATATTTGTTTTTTTCATAGTTGTATTTTTAGATTTACGACCTTTCTTTTTATTTACAAGACCATTATATCCGTAAATTTTGTAATTGTTAATCCAGTTTTGAATATTACCTTCACTGATTCCTAATTCAATAGAAACTTGATAAGTAGATTTTCCTTTAACAACTTCTAATACACTATTATATTTATCCTCTACTGAAAAACTATTGTTATGAGATTTATGCTTTAATATCTCAATTCCATGTGTTTCTACTAAATTATTCCATCTTCTTATGTAGTTACGGAAGTAATATTTGTTGATACCTCTAGGTGTATCAGCCCATTTACCTTGTTTGTATAATTCTATACAGTTCTTTTTAAACTCATAGCTATATTTCATAAAAATACCCTCCTTATTGGTTTGTCCAGTAAAGAGGGTACATATCAAAATGACCTTTTTCTTTTTACACAATTATACGGACTCTATCAAATTATTTCAAAGATTATTATAAAAATATCTGTATTTAATTAAAATTATAAAAATATAAGATTTTTTAAGGTTCTATATTGAGCTTTAAGCGATTTTATTTTATTATCAATATAGTTTTCTTATATACTCTAATTAGGCACTATAAAACAGATTTTTATCAAATTACAGTTTTTTATAGTGTTTTTTTATTTTTTTGATTTTTGTTGCCAAAATGTTGCCACTTATAAAAATAAAACCTTGAAAAATCAAGGTCTAAAATAAGTTTGGTGGAGATGACGAGATTCGAACTCGTGTCCGTACAAGCTTTAACAAAAGTATCTACAAGTTTAGTAAGTATTTATTTTTCATCTAGTACTCATATACTTACAAATAACTTACTAGACTAGCTTCATAAATACTAATATACTCAAAGCTTTGTATATTAGTTGCCACATAAAGTATGAAACAAATAAAAGCTCCTGTGACCAAGCTATTTATTTGCTGCTTGCCTAAAACTAGGCAGCTAGTGCGAATTGTCTTTCGCTATTGTTGTTTGCATTTATATTTAATTTTCAATTTTACGAATTGATAAACGACCTGCAACTTAAGTCTTAACAAGCACGTCGAAACCAAAACATCCCCTTATATAATGTAATGATTATTATACCAATATAGAAATAATTGTCAAAAAAACATTTGAGAAAAGGTTTTATATTATTAATTATTTTTTATAAATTTGGGTATCATATTATTAAGTAATAAAATTTATTATTCTATTATAGATAGGAGGAAATATGAGAAACTCAAATAAAATAGCTGCTATGCTTCTTGCAGGAGGTCAAGGTACCAGGTTAAAAGCTTTAACAAAAGATATGGCAAAGCCAGTCGTACCCTTTGGTGGAAAATATAAAATTATAGATTTCGCTTTATCAAATGCTACAAATTCAGAAATTAGAGATATTGGTGTTCTTACCCAATATAAACCTCAATTATTAAACAAGCATTTGGGTATAGGTGCTGCATGGGATTATGATAGAAACTTTGGAGGACTAAGGATTCTTACACCATATTACACTGAAGAAGGTGGAAAGTGGTTTGAAGGAACAGCTGGAGCAATTTTTGTAAATATTAATTACTTAGATAGTATAAATCCAGAATATGTACTAATTCTTTCAGGAGATCATATATATAAAATGGATTATACTAAGCTATTAGATAAGCATCTAGAAAAGGGAGCAGATGCAACAATAGCAGTAATGGAAGTAGATTGGGATGAGGCATCTAGATTTGGAATTATGAATACAGATGATGAAGGAAGGATAATTGAATTTGAAGAAAAACCTGAAAATCCAAAGTCTAACCTTGCGTCTATGGGTATATATATATTCAATTGGAAAATTTTAAGACAAGCTCTAGTCGAAGATCATAAAAATAAGGAATCTTCAAATGACTTCGGTAAAGATATAATTCCATATTTATTGAGTAATCATAGGAATTTATTTGTTTATAAATTTGATGGTTATTGGAAAGACGTTGGAACTGTTAAATCATATTGGCAAGCAAATCTTGATTTGATAGATCCAAAAAACCCACTTAATATACAAGATAATTCTTGGAAGATATATACAACTGCATTAAATCTTCCTCCTCATAGAATAGGTAGAAATGGTGTTTTAAATGATGCTTTAATTAATGAGGGATGTATTATAGATGGTGAAGTAAATAATTCAGTATTATTTTCTAATGTAAGAATAGAGGAAAATGCAAGTGTTAATAATTCTGTAATCTTATCAGGAGCAACTATAAAAGAAGGAATTAAAGTTTACAATGCTGTAATAACAGAAAATATGGAAATTACTGAAAATATAGGTGATAAAAATACTACTTCAGTTTACCTAGTTAGTAAAGATGGTATAGAGGAGGAATAGAATGCAAAATATACTTGCTTTAATTTATAGCTCAGAATTTGATGAGAAGAATTACGATACATTGTGTAAGTACAGACCTGATTATATGTTGCCTTTTGGATGTAGGTATAGAGTGATTGATTTTACCCTATCTAATATCACTAATCATAATATATCAAGTGTAATTTTGTATGGAGGAGAGCCTTTAAGATCAACTCTTGATCATGTAGGGGATGGTAGAAATTGGGAATTAAATAGAAGAAGCGGTGGTCTTACAATATCACCACCTATCTATAATAAGTCAAGAGCAAGCAATGAAATAGAAACTTATTATAATACAATGAAGCATTTTATAGATACAAAGAGAGAATATATTTATATCACAAATCCAATGTATATTACCAAGGTAGATATATCAGATGCGTATCAGCAAATGCTTGAGGAAAGTAGAGATGCTCTTATTTTCACACAAAAGAAGAATGATGAGTATGGTTATTATCTAAATAGAAGAATTATAAATACTGAAGGAGAAAAACCTAAAAGTGTTGGTATAAATTTAGGTCTTGAAGAAGAAATAAATCTATTTACTGGTTCTTTACTAATCAAAAAAGATTTATTTATTGATTTATTAAGATATTCAATCGAGAAGAACAATGCAACTACAATTTTAGATGCCTTATTTAAGTATCCAAAAGATAAATCCATAGGTCTTTATAAATCTAAAGAAAGCCTTAAGGTAATAATGGATACCTTAACCTATTTTGAAACTAGTTTAGCTTTACTTGATAGAGATTACTTTGATGAAGTTTTCTATAAGCAAGGAATGGTGTATACAAAAAGTAAAGATGAGCCATCAACCGAATACTTAAAAGGTTCTAAAGTAAGAAATTCTTTGGTAGCTAACGGTGCACTCATAGAAGGAGAGATTGAAAATTCTATAATTTTTAGAGGAGTTACTGTAAAAAAAGGTGCGGTAATTAAAAATTCCATTATTTTCCAAAATTCTGAAATTGGTGAAGGAGTTATACTAAACCATGTTATAACTGATAAGGATACAAAAATTCATAACGATATAAAACTATTTGGAAATAGGACTCATCCTTTCCTTACTGAAAAAGGGGAGCATGTAAATTAAGGAGTTTAATATGAAAGTATTGTTTTTGACCAGTGAAGCTGATCCTTTTATAAAGACAGGTGGGCTTGCTGATGTAGCTGGTTCACTTCCTAAAGAATTAGCAAAAAAAGGTATTGATATTAGAGTGGCTATGCCGCTATATTCAACAATAAGTCAAGTGTATAGAAAAAAAATGAAAAAAATTAAAGAATTCTATGTTGATCTAGACTGGAAACATCAATATGCAGGTGTATATAGCTTGAAATGGAATGGTGTTATTTTTTACTTTATTGACAATTTAGAGTATTTCGATAGACCAAATCCTTATGGCTACGATGATGATGCTGAAAGATTTATTTATCTTTCTAAAGCTCTTACTCAGCTTCCAAAAATAATTGATTTTAAGCCAGACATAATTCATGCTAACGATTGGCATACAGCTCTTGTAAATATTTATGTAAATGATTTTAAGAAGGGTGATGAATTTTATAAAGATATAAGATGTCTATTTACAATTCATAATCTAAAATACCAAGGCGTATTTGATTCTGGATATTTAACATTAACAGGTCTAGATGGCTATTATTTCAATGAGCATGATTTAAAATATTTTGATGCTATAAATCTAATGAAAGGTGGAATAGTTCATTCTACAGCTTTTAATACAGTAAGCGAAAATTATGCAGAAGAAATAAAATATCCATTTTATGGAGAAGGTTTGGATGGTGTAATAAGGGAATACCAAGACAAACTTTCTGGCATAGTTAATGGTATAGATTATGATATATGGAATCCAAAAACAGATAATAATATAGATCAAAACTATGATATTAAATCTATAGATAAAAAAACAATTAATAAAACAAAACTTCAGAAAGAATATGGACTTCCTGTCAATAAAGATATACCTATGATTGGAATTTGTTCAAGACTTACATCTATGAAGGGTTTTGATTTGATTAGGTATATTTTAGATGAACTTTTACAAGAAGACATCCAACTTGTTGTTCTAGGTACAGGGGATTATACGTATGAAGAAATGTTTAAGTATTTTGAATGGAAATATCCAAAAAAGGTTGCTGCAAGAATTTACTATGACAGCAAGGAAAGTCATAAATTATATGCGGCAAGTGATTTGTATATGATGCCATCAATATCTGAACCTTGTGGTATAAGCCAATTGATAGCAATGAGATATGGATCATTACCTATAGTAAGAGAAGCAGGTGGATTGAAAGATACAGTTACTCCTTATAATAAATATACAGGGGAAGGAACAGGATTTTCATTTGAAAATATAAATGCTCATGAGCTATTATTTGCAACAAAGGCTGCTTTAGATTTATATAAAAATGATAAAAAAGCTTTTAATAAATTAATAAGTAATGCCATGGCTGAAAAAAATGATTGGGAAGAATCATCTAAAAAATATATAGAATTATATAAAAAAATAAAGGCTTAAAATGAAAGATAATATCATATTAAAAAGAATACAAAGTTTTTTGTATTCTTTTTATGCTAAAGATTTAAAAGAGGCAAGGATTGGAGAAGTTTATGATGCTTTAGTTAATGCCCTAATGCAAGATTTGGGGATTAGGTGGGTAGAGTCTAATAAAATTAATAATGATATTGATACCTATCTTTTGTCTTTCGAATATAATCCTAGCAAATTTCTTGAAGAAGTTGTTTTATCATTGGATTTGAAAGACCAATTAGATGATTTCATTAAAGATATTGATTTCTCATACGAAGATTTAATAAATTATGAGAAAGAGCCCAGTCTTGGTAATGGAGATATTGGAACAGCAGCTTGGTATTTAATTAAAGAATTCTCAAAAAAGAAGATTAAGGCCATGGCTTATGCTCTTAGATATGAGAGTGGCAGCATGAAACAAGAAATTAGAGAAGGAAAACAATTTGTAAATCCTAATAATTGGCTATATAGGGGCAACAAATGGGAACACAAAAAATCTTTCTCCTATATATTAAATATAGAAAACAGAGATCTTAAATCTGTAGCCTATGATATGCCAGTAATAAATAGAAATAATAAATTTATTAATACTTTGAGATTATGGAAATCTGAGTCAATCAATAAAATTAATTACATGAACTTATCTAGCGGAGATTTAGAAAGTGTATATAGCGATTATGCAAAGGATAACTCCCTAACCCAATTTTTATATTTGGATAATTCTAATTATGAAGGAAAATTTTATAGGCTAAGACAAGAATATTTTTATTGTGTTAGTTGTATACAAGATATATTTAGGAGATATTTTAAAAAAGAAGCTGATATTAAGTTTATAGGGGAAAAAGTTAATATTATACTTGCTGATATTCATCCTACTCAAGCTATAATAGAGTTTATTAGAAGCCTTTATCAAGGTTATGGAATAGAACTTGAAGAAAGCGTAAATTTAGCAAGAAAAGTATTTACTCATATAGCTATATTACTTACTCCAGAGTCAAAAGAATATTATTCAATGGATATGGTAAAAAAAATAGATAGTAATTTTTATGAGTTTCTATATATTTTAAATGAATATTGTAAAAATAAATACAATGATTCAATTTTCGAAAACAATAGTTTATCCTATAAAAAGATTAATATGTATTTTACTAAAAATTTTTACTATTTATCTAAGGTATATCAAGAAAATAGTGAAGATAGTAGTAAGAATTCTTCATATATAAATTTTGGTATAGATAAGGAGTTATATTCATATACGAATAATGAATATTTTAATAAAGTTTTATCTAATCATAATATTTATAACATTGAAAGTTTTGCATTAGATGATTTTGAGGATAAGACAATATTTGATGATTTAGATGAGAGTAAACTATTAAACAAAAAAAATTTAATTAAAAAATTGGGGTTGGAAAATGATAGGATAAACCCGTACTCTATATTTGATATGCAATTGAGTGTTTTTCATGAAGCAAAAAGACAACTTCTAAATGCCTTAAGTATAGCTTCAATTTATTATAAACTTAAAGATAATTCAAATATAAACTTTTCTCCAACAAGCTATATTTTTTCAGGTTTTGCTAATGATGGCTATTTTATGGCGAAAGAAGTTATTAAGTTTATTCTTGCCTTAAAACATATGATTGATTCTGATGTTCTTATAAAAAATAAACTAAAAATAATATTTATAGAGGATATAAATGTTGAGAAATCGAAAATTCTTTACCCTGCATGTGATATATATAGTAATTTAACTTTGGTAAATTTTGATAATGAAAGTTTCAATATGTTAAATTCAGCCCACAATTTTTCCAATATTTGTTCAACTAAAGGTGGGATATTAGAAAACATTACCAAAGAAAACTCTATCTATAAGTTTGGTAATGAATTTATAGAAATTAATGATGTGAAAAAAAATTATAATGCGCGTGACTTTTACTATAAAGATGATATAATCAGATATATTGTTGATAATCTAATTAATGAAGATTATTATAGACTACCATATAATTTTAAGATAATATATGATTATTTAATAAAATATAATGACTCATTTTTTATATTTAAAGATTTAGATAAACTCACTAAATTAAGATTTAAGATGTCTAAGGATTACTTGGATAAAGAACTTTGGATAAATAATGAAATAAGAAATATTATATGGGCAAATAATTTTAGTCTGGATAAAAAATTCTGAAATCAGGGAAATAGGAGATTATGAGTATTAGTTACGAAGAGATAAAGGATATAGAATTAGGAGCAATATATAAAAAAGAATATACAGACTTTAGGGTTTTTTCACCTAATAGAGATAAAATAAATTTACTTTTATGTGATGATTATAGGAAAGTAAGAAAAAATTCTTATCCAATGAAGAAAAATAAAAATGGAGTTTTTGAGTATAGGTATTATGGAGATTTGGATGGATATTTTTATTCATACTTGGTTGAAAATAAATATGAAGTCACTGACCCTTATTCAAAAGCTTCTTCCATAAATAGTATAATGTCTGCAGTTGTTGATATGGAAGAGATTAATTCTAGGTATAAATCTAATTATGGCCTATCTGACCTAAATGATATTATTATTTATGAACTTAATGTTAAAGATTTTACCGCTAATAAGAATTCTTCAGTAGAATATAGAGGGAAGTTTTTAGGTTTAAGTCAAAGTAATTCATATTATGAAGGGGTAAAAACAGGACTTGGCCATATTAAGGAATTAGGAATAAGTCATGTTCAGCTTTTACCGGTATATGATTTTATATCAACATTTGAAGAGGATTATAAATTTTTTGATGAAGATAATTATAATTGGGGATATGATCCAGAGCTATATTTTAATATAGAGGGTTCATACTCTACAAATCCATATAATCCTAAAGCTAGAATAGAGGAATTTAAAACTATGGTTGACTCAATTCATAAAGAAAAAATTAGGGTTGTTATGGATGTTGTCTTTAATCATACTTTCAAAACTAAAGATTCCAATTTTGAAATCTTGGCTCCAGGATATTATTATAGGAAAAATCCAGATGGGACTTATTCTAATGGTTCAGGTGTTGGTAATGAGCTTGCAAGTGAAAAACCTTTTGTTAGAAAGCTTATAATTGACTGTTTAAAATTTTGGGCTAAAGAATATAAAATTGATGGATTTAGATTCGACTTAATGGCTTTAATTGATATAGATACCATTAAAATTGCCTTGAAAGAACTTAAGGAAATCAATCCCAATATAATTATATATGGTGAGCCTTGGATGGGAGGTACTTCATCCCTAGCATTAGACAAGCAAATTTTGATAGGTAGGCAAAGGTCAAATGGATTTGCAGTATTTAACAATAGATTTAGAGATGCTATAAAAGGTAATAATGATGGTTATTCCAAAGGATATATACAGGGAGATTTTTCTTTAAAAACACAAATAGAAATAGGTATTGCTGGAAGCATTGATTATGATTGTAAAAGAATGGGTTTTGCAGATGATGCAAGAGAGGTAATAAATTACTTTAATTGTCATGATAATCTTATATACTATGATAAATTAAGAATATCTTTAACAAGTGAGAAAAATATAGAAGAAATATCTAGGCTCGGATTTGCGCTTATATTTCTATCTTTTGGAACACCATTTATATATGAAGGAAATGAATTTAATAATTCAAAACAAAATAATAGAAATTCTTATAATGCAGGATTAAGTATAAACGGAATAGATTGGAAAGATAAGATACATAATTTATCAACTTATACTTATGTGAAATCATTGATAGAATTAAGAAAAGAACTAAATGTGTTTAATATTTATAAAAGCTCATTAATAAAAAGTAAACTTAAATTTATAGAAGGACTTGATGATAATTTAATTTCATATACTATTGAAGATAAGAATAAAAGAATTTATGTTGTATTCAATGCTTCAAGCAGTGAAGTAAAACTTAATAAAACTTTAAGAGATAATATTTTTTCTAAAGACGATATTGTGAGAAAAGTTTTTTCAAAAATGGGTAAAATTAATAATAAGATTAATGTATCAAATATTGAGAATTTTGAAAAAATATCAGTAAATGTTTATATTGGAGGAGAAGGAAATGAACTATAAAGAAACTTATGAAAAATGGCTAAACAATGATTTTTTTGATGAAGCTACAAGAGAAGAGCTTAGATTAATTAGAGATAACGAAGAAGAAATCGAAGATAGGTTTTATCAAGAATTAGCCTTTGGTACAGCAGGTCTTAGAGGAAAACTAGGTGTAGGCACAAATAGGATGAATGATTATACTGTTGCTAAAGCAAGTCAAGCTTTTGCTGATACCATCAATGAAGGAGGAGATGAAGCAAGAGATAGGGGAGTAACAATCTGCTATGATGTAAGACATAAATCAGAGGACTTTGCAAAAATTGCAGCTGGAGTTTTTGCTGCTAATGGAATAAAAGTATATATATATGATGAAATTCAACCAACTCCAGTATGCTCTTATACAATTAGAAAGTTAAATTCTTATGCTGGTGTAATGATTACAGCAAGTCATAATCCAAGAGAGTATAATGGATATAAGGCTTATGGTTCTGATGGAAGTCAAATATTAGAAGCTACAGCTGTAAAAATTCAAGATTACATGAAAGAATATGATGACTATTCTAAGATTAAAAGAATCGAATTTAATGATGGAGTAGAAAAAGGTATAATAAAGTATGTCGACCCTAAGGTTATTGAAGATTATATAAAAGAAGTTCTAGATTGTACAATAAATGAAGATATAGATAAAAATGTTAAAATAGTTTATACGCCACTAAATGGATGTGGAAACAAATTAGTTAGAAAAATTTTAGAAAAAAGAGGATTTAAAAATATTTATATAGTAGAAGAACAAGAAAATCCTGATCCTGACTTTACAACAGTTGGATATCCAAATCCAGAAGATCCTAAAGCTTTTAGACTTTCTGAAGAGTTGGGTAAGAAAAAAGAAGCAGAATTACTTTTAGCAACAGATCCTGATTCAGATAGATGTGCCGTTGAAGTAAGAAATAATAAGGGAGAGTATGAATTTCTAACAGGTAATAAAATAGGTTCTCTTTTAGCAAATTATATCCTTACAGCACTTAAAGAAAATAGTGAATTACCTAGTGATGGAGCTATAGTGAAAACAATAGTATCAACAGATTTAGTTAATCCTATAGCTAATAGCTTTGGTGTAGATGTGTATGAAGTTTTAACTGGATTTAAAAATATATATGAAATAGCAAATGAGTTTGAAAGAAACGGTAAGGGAACCTTTATATTCGGATTTGAAGAAAGTATAGGTTATAACTACAAAGATTTTGTAAGAGATAAGGATGCTGTAAATTCAGCTATGCTTATAAGTGAAATGACAGCCTACTATAAGAAAAAAGGCAAATCCTTACTAGATGTATTAGAAGAAATATATGAAAAATTTGGTTTCTATGCAAATGAAGTTCAATCAATTGTTCTTGAGGGACTTGATGGAGCAAATAAGATAAAAAGAATAATGGAAAGTATTAGAACTAATCCTATTAAGGAAGTTTGTAATTTAAAAGTTAAAAACATTATAGACTATCAAAATGACAAAACTGGTTTATCAAAATCAAATGTATTAAAATATTATCTTGAAGATGACTCTTGGTTTGTTCTAAGACCTTCAGGAACTGAGCCAAAAATCAAATTATATTTAAACGTAATAGATGAAACAAAAGATAAGGCAATAAGCAAAAAAGATAAGATAAAAGATGAGGTTAACAAAATAATTAACAAAGTAGAATAAGACTAGGGCTAGGTTACTAGCCCTTTTTAACTTATATGTTTTTCACAAGTTTATTTTAAAGTATTTGAAATATCTGATAAAATGAATAAAGTGAAATTCAAGGAGGATTTTATGGATCTATTTTTTAACTTTATAGATAGAGTATTTTCGATCCATGTTTTTGGAAATATGACACTTTATCAACTATTGTCAACAATTTTAAAATATGTTTTTGTTGTAATAGTATTGTATTTTATATACTCCATAATAAAGATAATATATTATGACGTAAGATACGTTATTAGAAAAGAGAAAATATCTGATACCTATCTTAAACTAATTAGCAAAAATGATGAATATAAGTTTAAAATACAAGAATACTACTACATAGGTGAAGATAATAGTATTGGTAGAGATGATAGAAATACTATATGTATTAAAGACCAATTTTTATCAAATTTTCATGCTAGGATTATATTAGATAAGGGAATTTACTTTTTAGAGGATCTAAACTCATCAAATGGAACATATTTAAATGATGAAAGAATTTTTGATGCAATTGAGCTAAAAAGTAAAGATATTATTAAATTTGGAGAATTGAAATTTTTATTTATTAATGGTGATGAGAATGATTGAGGAAAATAAAAATATTATCCTACAAAAAAAATATAAGACGAATGCTTTAGTTCTTTTATTTATATTTGAGTTTTTAGCCCTTAGTCTTTCTATGATCTATAATATAGAAAATATAAGCAATAAGGATTTTTATGCCTATCTGTCTATTTTAATATTGACTATGGCTTCATCAGTTCTAGTAAAAAAAATTACTAAGACTGATAATATTTTACTATTAATTGTAAATATGCTTTTTGCAATTGGAGTTGCAATAATATATAGGTTAAATCCTGCTATAGGGCAAAGACAGCTGATTTTTTATATAATAGGCATATTTGTTTTCTTTATTACTTATTTTATATTAAAAAGTAAGAGAAATTGGGATAAGCATATACTATTTTACTTTTTAATATCTATATTCTTATTTATTGCAACTTTAATATTTGGTTTTGCTTCTGGTGGAGCAAAAAATTGGATTAATATAGGACCCTTTTCCTTACAACCTTCAGAATTTATAAAGATTCCATTTGTATTTTTTGTTGCAAGTTACTATACCAACTATAATAAATTTAGGAAGATGGCTTTTGGAAAGTATTACTTAAATATAGGGATATATGTATTTATTCTAATGTTTTTTATACAAAGAGAGTTAGGAACAGCAATAATATTTTTTGCAACTATGATTTTAGCCCAATTTGTTTATGAAAGGGATAGAAAACTTATACTTCTTAATATAATATTTATAGTTCTTGGCTCAATTCTTGCATATTTTCTATTCTCACATATAAAAGTGAGGGTAGAAACATGGATAGATCCATGGTCTGTGATTGATGATAAGGGATATCAGATAACCCAATCTCTATTTGCTCTTGCAAGCGGTGGACTATTTGGTACAGGAATTGGACTTGGTAGGCCGGATTATATACCAGTTGCAGAAAGTGATTTTATATTTCCTGCAATTTGTGAAGAGTATGGAATATTTATGGGAATTGCTGTGGTATTATTATTTTTAATCTTAGTATATAGGGCTATAAAAATATCCTTACAACAAGAAGATAAATTTTTTTCTATACTTGCCTTTTGCATAGGAAGTTTATTTGCTCTTCAGACCTTCATAATATTGGGAGGAGTATTAAAGTTAATACCTTTAACAGGGGTTACACTTCCATTTATATCTGCTGGTGGCTCATCTATGATTGCAGGATTTATACTTCTAGCTTGTTTGCAATTTTCTGGTCAAAAAATGGAAAATGGTGATAATGATGAAAAAGAAAAACAAAAACAAAAAAAGCAAAGATAGAGAAAAATCCCTATTTAAAAAAATTTTGGAAATGGAAAAATCTCAAAGACTAAAAGAAGACAGTGAAAATCACTTTTTAGAAAAATCTACTATGAATAAAAGATTAATATATGTTATGATTTTATTTATATTCTTATTCTTAACCATAGTACTTTATCTTGTTTATTTTCAACTATTTAGATCACAAACAGTAGCTGATAACAGTCATAATAAAAGACTTTGGATTAATGAAAATGTGATTAAAAGAGGAAATATTTATGATAGAAATGGTGAGCTTTTAGTTTATAGTGAAAGGGATGAAAAAGGTAATAGTCAGAGAATATATACAAATCCATTTGTAAATTCTACATTTACAGGTTATAATTCTGTAAAGTATGGCAAAAGCGGTCTTGAAAAAACCTATAACAAAGAATTATTAAATATATCTGATCAGGCTACATCTAAAATTAGGGACATGGTCGAACAATCTGGTATTGGAAATAATTTAAACTTAACTATTGATCAAAGAATACAAGAAATATCTTATGAAGTTTTAGGAAATAATATTGGTTCTATAGTTGTTATGGATCCAAGAAATGGAGAAGTTTTAGCTTTGGTATCAAAACCATCTTATAATCCAAATACTATAGAAGGTGACTGGGAAAACCTAGTACAATCGAATAACGCTCCTTTATTAAATAGAACAAGTCAAGGGATATATCGACCAGGCTCAACTATGAAGATAGTAACTGCTGATGCTATTTTGGATAGTCAGATTGACACGAGTTTTAATGATACAGGTAAGGTAACTATACAAGGCTATGATATTAAAAACTATGGTGGATATTCCTATGGAAGTATAAACTTAAGAAGTGCATTTTTAAACTCTGTAAATACTTATTTTGCATCAAAGACAGATGAGCTTGGTAAAAACTTTTATAAGGAAGTTACTGAAAGATATATGTTTAATAGGGATTATAAGTTTGATCTTGAAAAAATCAATTCAAAGATTCCTTATGAAGAACTAAACCAAGTTGATTTAGCTATGACAGGATTTGGATATGGAAAAACTCAAGTAACACCTTTGCATATGGCTATGATAGCATCTGCTATAGCAAATAATGGAAAGATGATGCAGCCTAGACTTGTTAACAATGTGGTTGATAAGGATGGTAAAGAAATAAAGAAAAGTGAAAGTGAAGTTTTATCACAAGCAACTAGCGAGGAGAACGCAAATACTATAAGAGACTATATGGTAGATGTTGTAAACAGAGGAACAGGTACCGGAGCTTATATACAATCTGTACAAATAGCTGGAAAAACAGGAACCGCAGATAGAGATGATGGAGCGACTGATGCATGGTTTGTAGGTTTTGCACCAGCCTATGATCCAAAAATCGCCTTTGCAGTTGTATTAGAAAATACAAGTTCAACAGGTGGAGAAATAGCTGCTCCTTTAGCAGGGCAATTAGTAAATTCTATAGTAAATAATGTAAATTTAGATTAATTATAATAGCTTATTTTTAATATTAGTCCAATAGTGATTTTTATTTAAAATAAGCTTTTTTAGTTGTTTATCAGCAATTTTTGTTCTGATTTTAAAACTTTTGCTTTTAAATTCTTTTCCATCAAATATGAAAACAGTATGGTGACTATCCCTTTTGCTTACATTAATCTCAACTTCTGCATTTTTAGGTAATACTATAGGAGCCTTTAAGGACCTATTTAAAGATGAAAAAACAGGAGCTATTGGAGTAAGTTGAAAACCGTCTAAAGATTGATGTAATATAGCACCATTTGCAGATAAGTTATAAGCAGTCGAACCGTGTGGGGTTGATATAATTAAGCCATCTCCTGAGAAATTTTCAATAAAATTACCATCAATAAATAGTCTTAATCTTATTAATTGATTTTTGTTGCTTTTAACTACCACTTCATTAACAGAATAATATACAGACTTACCTACTCTTGATTCCAATATTGGCAAATTTTCTATTTTGTAATTATTCTCGTGAAAGCTTTTAACAAAGTCTTCGATATTTTCAGCTGCTACTTCTTGGTAAAATCCTAAATGTCCAGTATTTATACCAATAAAAGGAATAGTAGAAAATTTTGAGTTTTTAACAGCATTTAAAAATGTGCCATCTCCACCTATTACTAAATTTAGACAAGCATCAGAATTATAAGAATTCGATACTTCATAACCATAATCTTTTAATATTTCTTTAGTTTTATTATATATACTTTTACTATATCTAGATTTATTTTTAAAAATGTTAATAATTTTAGTCATTGTAACTTACCTTTCTTAATATATAATTATTATAACACACTAATGAAAGGACACATTGTGGAATCTATTAAATTTAAAGTGGATAAGGAAATTTCCTTAAAAAAATTTTTATTAGAAAAGTCTATTTCAAAAAGATCATATAAGAAATTAATAAATAATGGATTATTGACTATAGATGGAAATAAAACCGAAAGAAATATTAATCTAAATAAAGGTAATCTTGTTAAGATTTCAATTGAAGATGAAAATTTAGATTATAAAACAATTTACAAAAAATTAGATATATTATATGAAGATAAGGATATAATTGCTGTAAATAAAGAGGCTAACCTAACTGTAAATTCTAAAAATCAAGAAAGTTTATCTAATTATATAGCTTATTATTTTAAAGAAAATAATATAAGGTCAAAGATAAGACTTATAAACAGACTAGATATGAATACTTCGGGGATAATGCTAATTGCAAAAAATAAATATGCTCAAGCATTTTATCAAGGTGAGATTGAAAAAAACAATGTTAATAAATTTTATATTTCATTGGTTGATGGAAAACTTAATATAGATAGAGAGTTGAAATTAAATATAAATTACAATAGTAATTTAAAAAAAATGGAATTATACCCTGAGGGAAAAGAGATAAGAACTTATTTTAAGAGCATGAAAATATATAACAATTTTTCACTTGTAGAATCTAAATTATTAACTGGTAAAACTCACCAAATAAGGTTATCTTTATCAAGTATAGGTCACCCTATTTTAGGAGATAAGTTATATGGAAGCAAATATAAGCTAGATAGATTTCTTTTACATAGTTATAAACTTGAATTTTCATGTTTTAGAGATAATAAAAAGATAACGATACTATCAAGACCACAATTCGATAAATACTTAAATTTAGGGATTTAGTACTTTAAAAACATATTTGCAATTATGCTTTTCATGATATATAATAAATATATTCCAAGGAGCAAGGTCCAAATTTAAACCTACAACATTTATAAGGGATTGCGGAGTTTTGACTTTGATGGCAAGCCTCCTTTGAGTGGAAGTCAGAGATTTCAAATAGCAAACCCACCTTCACATACGCGAAGGTATTAAATATAAGGACCACCTTGGATTTTTTATTTTATGTTATTTTTTTCTTAAAGTTGGGTATTAACTTAAATAAGACAATAAATAATTTAAAGGAGAGTATACTATGAGTATAGCTGATTATATTGAAAGTAAAGCACAAAAAAAACAAAGAGAACTTAAATATGAGATATGGAAAGTAAGAAACCATGATAGCAGAATGAGAACTCAAGGTGCAATAGTTGGTGCATTAGCAGGAGTTGCAGCTGGATTATTACTTGCTCCAAAATCAGGTAAAAAACTAAGAGAAGATATCAAAAATTCAATAGATTCTACTGTAAATACTGTAAAAGATTCCACAAGTGATATGGTAGAAAATGCTAAAGAATCTTATATAGATTTTAAAGATAGGGCATATACTGAATTACAACCTATACAAGAAGGTATAGAAGAAGGTATTGATACAGTTAAAAAGACTACTGAAAATTTTAAAGAAATTGTTAAAGAAAATACCAAAGATGTAAAAGACGAAGTTAAGGTAATTAAGGAAGATGCGAAAAATGTTAAGGATGCTGCCAAAAAAGGGGCAAAGGAAGCATCTGAAGAAGTTAAAGAAGGTATAGAAGAAAGCAAAGATGTAGTTAAAGAAACAGAAAAAAAAGCTGGGGAAGTAAGAAGAGCTGAAGATAAAAAAAGAAATAAGTAAGGAGTAATTAATGGTTACAATAAATATAAGATTAATGGCTGATATTATCTTATTACTAGTAGGCATTATTGCTATTATATTTCTTGCTTTATTTTTGAAAAATGCAATTAATTTAGTAAAGTCTATACAAAAAATAGTAGATAAAAATAAAGATAACCTAGACAACGTTATAGATAAATTACCAACTTTAGTTGATCAAGCTAATACTTTAGTAGATAATGTAAATGGACTAGTATCTGATCCTAATCTAAAGATGGCTATCTCTAACGCTAATTTAGCTATCTCTAATGTAAGCGATATAACTGTTGATGTTAAAGATACAGTTAATTATTTTGGAGAAAGTGTGGTCGATACTACAGATACCTTTGGAGAAGGAATAGCGTCAATAAATGACTATGCCTCATTAATTATGGATGTAGTTGATATAGTTAGAAATGTTATAGCAGGAAGATAGGTCATCAATAGATGACCTTTTATTATATTAAAAATGAAGGGAGATTATATGGCACAACCTACTATTAAAGATGTTGCAAAACTTGCTGGAGTGTCAATTTCTACTGTTTCTAGGGTAATGAATGATTCAAAGCCAGTAAGCCCTGAAGCAAGAAGAAAAGTACTAGATGCAATAAACAAGCTAGATTTTAAACCTAATGAACTTGCAAGAAGTCTAGTAATGAAAAAGTCTAATTTAATTGGAGTAATTGTAGAGGATATTGGTATCGAATATATGGCTCAATTGATTAGAGGTGTTGAGGAAATAGGTCACTTGTATAAGTATGATATTATATTATCATCTACATATGGTGATGATAACGCACTTGAAAATGCTATAGAATTCTTGTCTACAAAACAAGTTGAAGGAATTGTAGTAATAAGTGAAAATATTTCAGCAGAAGTTCTAGTAAAATTAAGAGATAATAAAACTCCTTTCATTTTACTTGATAAGTTCCATGACTTTAAGAAATTAAATACTGTAAAAATAGATTATCTCAATGAACAGTATAAGTTAATTGAATATTTAAATTCATTAGGACATGAAAATATTGCATATGTAACCAAGAAAGATCATGACTATCTTTCTGATATAAAAATAGAAGGCTATAAAAAGTTTATGGAGAAGAAAAATCTCGAACCTATAATTATAGAAGCTCGTGGAAATTCAAGTGATGATGGGTATAATATAGGTGAAGAGGTTATTTCACAAGTTAAAAGCAAAAATTTAAGTGCTATAAGCTTTATAAACGATCAAGTTGCAGTTGGATTTATAGCTTATTGCTATGATAATGGCATCAAAGTGCCAGATGATTTTTCTGTAGTTGGATTTGGTGATTCAGAAATTTCTAGAGTCTACAGACCAAAACTTACAACTGTATCTATTCCTAATTATGATATTGGAGCCATTTGTATAAGGGCTCTAATTAAAAGAATTAGGGGAGAGGAAGATATTCTAGAAAATAATTGGATTCTTGATGCACAACTTATATCTCGCGATAGTACAAAAAGTCGATAGTTGAAAGTAACTTATTTAAATGTTAAAATAATATTATAAAATTTTAGGAGGCAATTATGGCAGAAAGAAAAATTGTTGTTACTAATGAAACAGGTCTACATGCAAGACCAGCAGCTTCTTTGGTGCAATTTGTAAAAAATTATCCAGGAGATGTTAAGTTAGTAAAAGATGGAAAAGAAGCAAATGCTAAGAGTATATTTAATGTTATGAGTCTAGGAATTTCAAAAGGTACAGAAATTGGTATCATTGTTGAAGGTGAAGACGAAGAAGA
Organism: Anaerococcus faecalis; assembly: GCF_013371425.1. Lineage (NCBI taxonomy): Bacteria > Bacillati > Bacillota > Tissierellia > Tissierellales > Peptoniphilaceae > Anaerococcus > Anaerococcus faecalis. Next base: position 267,760 of record NZ_JABVBA010000001.1, on the reverse strand, counting down.
ATTTGCAGACAAATTAACTGATTTTATAGATAATTTATCAGAGTAATTAATATTAGGGGTACTTAATAGTACCTCTATATTTTTACAATTTCAGAAAGGATATTAGTGTATGAGTGAAAGATATAAAGGCATTATAGCATCTAACGGTGTCGCAATAGGAAAACTATTTCTTTTTACAAAGGAAGAATTAATCATTGACAAATCTTTAATTGAAGACAAAGAAAAAGATAAAGAAATAAAAAGGGTTGAAGATGCTATAAGCTCATATTTTAAAAATCTTGAAAAAAAAGAAATTAGTGAAGAGAATGAAGAAATGCTAAATATTGTTAGAGCACATAAGGAATTATTGCAAGATCCTTATTTTCTAGACTCTATAAAAGAAAGTATTTCTAATGATAACAAGAATGCCGAACTTGCTACAAGTGAAACAGTTGATCAAATGATTGAAGTTATGAGTTCTTTAGATGATGAATACCTTAAAGAGAGAGCTGACGATTATAAAGACATCGGTTTCCAAGTTTTATGTAAAATAAAGGGTGTTGTACCAAAAGATTTATCCAAACTAGATGAGGATTTCATAATTATATCAAAGGAACTAACACCATCAGATACATCAAATATGAACAAAGCCAAAGTTTTGGGTTTTGCTACTGATTTAGGTGGTAAAACATCTCACGTTTCAATTATAGCTCAAAACTTAGATATTCCTGCTATAGTTGGAATGACAGGAATTTCTTCAAAAGTTAAGGGTGGAGAAATGGCTATAATTGATGGTAATAATGGAGAGCTTATTATAAATCCAAGTAAAGCTGAGATTGAAGAATATTCAAAAATTATTGAAGAGCAAAGAGTTGAAAGACAAAGACTTGAAAAAGTCAAAAACTTAGAAGCAAAAACTAAGGATGGTAGAACATGTGAAGTTTCAGCAAATATTGGTAATATTGAAGATTTAAAAGTTGCGATTGACTATGGATGTGATGGTGTAGGTTTATTTAGAACAGAGTTTTTATATATGGAGAATGATCATTTTCCAACTGAAGAAGAACAATTTGAAGTATATAAAGAGGCTACACAAATGCTTGGTGAAAAACCTTTAGTTGTAAGAACGCTCGATATTGGTGGTGATAAGGGACTTGATTATTATGATTTTCCTAAAGAAGAAAACCCATTTTTAGGTTATAGAGCAATAAGATTTTGTTTAGATCACGAAGATATATTTAGAGATCAATTAAGAGCATTATTAAGGGCTTCTGCTTTTGGTAATTTAAAGATAATGCTTCCATATGTAATATCTGTTGATGAAATAAAGAAAACTCGTAATATACTAGAAGATATTAAAAAAGACTTAGACAATGAAGGTATTGCTTATAATAAGGATGTAGATTTAGGTATAATGGTTGAAACTTCTGCATCTGTAATTATGGCAGATAAACTTATTAAATATTCAGACTTTTTTTCAATAGGAACTAACGATCTTACACAATATACATTAGCCTGTGATAGAGGTAATGAAAATATTTCTGATTTGTACAACAACTTTAATCCTGCTGTAATTAGGTCAATTAAGCATGTAATTGATGAAAGTCATAAGGAAGGTAAATGGACAGGCATGTGTGGACAATTTGCTTCAGATACAAGAGCTACTAAATTATTATTAGGTCTAGGATTGGATGAATTTTCTGGTTCAGCATCAAAGTTGCCACAAGTCAAAGATATTATTTTAAATTCTTCTTATGAGGAAGAAAAGAAATTTGCTGAAAAAATACTTGATTTAGAAGATGTAAATAAAGTAGAAGAGGCAGTAGATAATCATAATTGATGGTAATAATATGGATAAAAATGCTTTTGATATAATTAAAAGAACTAACATTTTTAAAAATGACATAAATAATATAAAAAAGCTTAGCAAAATTTCATCAAATAAATTAAAATTTGATTTTAATGGTATTACCTATGTGGTTGGATTGTATCCTATAGAAGATTTTGATAATTTAAAAAAAGAAAATGAAATTAATAATTACCTTAGAAGTATAGATGTCAATCCTTTAGACTTATATGAAATCGGAATTATGCCTGACTTAGATAAGTCATACAAGGTATTTGAATTTAGAAATGAAATATCTTTAAAAGAATATATAAGTAAATATTCTAGTAAAGAGGTATATAATATTGGACTTAAATTTGGAGAGATTTTAAAAAAAATCCATATGAAAAAAATTGACTCCAATTTAGATTACGATTGGCATAAAAAAATTGAAACAAAGATAAACTTGCTCTTATATAGGCAAGGACTTAACAAAAATAATGGTGTTAATGATTATATATTGATAGATTATCTACAAAATAATTCTTATATATGTAAAAATACCTCATCAAATATTTTGTATGAGGGTTTAAATGACAAAAATATAAGAATATATGATAATGATAAAATAGACATAAGAGGTCTTAAAGATTTGAAAGTTGGTGATGGAATATCGGATTTTGTTAATATAAATAAGATTTCCATTACGAGTCCTGATTTTGCTAAAGGAGTTTTAGAATCTTACCATGAGGGTGAACAAGTATCTAGGAAATTTTTTAGGCTATTAAGCCTATACCAAGCTTATTACTTACTAGAATCCTTAGTTAATATAAGAGAAAATAAAGAATCTTACTTAAACGAAGAGGAAATAGAGAAGATTATTTTAATGTATGATAATTTTTCAACTATAATACCATCATGGGTGTAAATTTAAAGGATTTTTGCTATATTTAAAGCAAGAGTCCTTTTTCATTATTGTTTATTTTGTAATATAATATATAATATGATAATATTTAATTGATATTTTACATAAGGATGGGAAAAATGAATTACAAAGTTAATAAAATTATAAGTATAATATTTAATTCATTATTGCTTTCATTTGGAATGTATTTTTTTCTTGTGCAACATAGTATAGCCTCTGGTGGAGTTACTGGAATTTCTATAATAATTTCTAAATGGTTTAGTTTTTTAACAGTTGGACAATGGTCTTTAATTTTAAATATTATTTTATTTATTGTAGCATTTGTATTTATGGGGGAAAGTTTTGGAAAAAAATCTATTCTTTCAGCAACGATTGTTTCATTAGGGATTATGTTTTTTGAAAGAGTATTTCCAGATACTATTTTGACCAATGATGTTATTATAAATGTGCTTTTCGGTGCAGGAATAGTTTCATATTCTTTAAGTAGAATATTCTTCAATGATGCTTCTTCTGGTGGAACCGATATAATTGCTGCCGTTTTAAATAAATATTTTTCAATAACCTTAGCTAAATGTTTGTTTGCTATAGATTTTTTAGTTGTTATGATGGCAGTTACTGAATTTGGCATAGAAAAAGCTTTATATGCTGTTATGACAGTTATAATACAATCAGTTGGATTTAACTATTTCATTCAAGGTTTAGGCAGAAAAATTGCTATCACAGTAATTAGTGATTATAGTGAAGAAATTAATAAGATGCTATTAAGTAAATATGATAGAGGTGTTACCTTATATAAATCTGAAGGTGGTTATTCTCATAAAAAAAGGGATATTATTCTTACGGTTGTCCCATTTAGAAGATTTCCATCTATAAGAGATGATATATTAGATATTGATAAAAATGCATTTGTATTTACACATACTATATCAGAAGTTTATGGTGAAGGATTTACATACAATGTATTTGAATGATAGGAGTGAAAAAATTAAAAATTTAATTATAAAAAGATTTGCTAAAAATAAAGCATATCTTAAGACTTGCTTTGGAGATGCTTTAATAGATAGCAAGCAAGTGTACAATAATAAAAAAGGGGATAAAGTAAAGGCTTATATATATTATGACATTAATAATGTTTTGAGGGCAAGTTGTAATTTAAGTATCATAGAACATAAAGTCTATAGTTTAAAATGTATAGATATAGATAAAAAAGGTGCCTATTTTTTGTTTGGAAATAATATAAAATTATTAATGCCAAAGGACCAAAAATCTTACAAGCTTTTTAAAGATATGACTTATCCAGTTGGAGTTATGTTAGATAAGGATAATATGCTTATATTAACTACTAAGATTAGGGAGTTTTTATCTCTTGACCATAATTTTAAGGAAAATGACATAGTGGAAGGCAGGATATATTCTATTAATAAACATATAGGAGCATTTGTAGCTATAAATAATCAATATGATTCTCTTTTAAGAATAAATGAACTTAAGGGAGTTCATATAGAAGGTGAACTGCTAAAACTAAGAGTCAAAGAAGTAAAAGAAGATGGTAAAATAGAACTTACTAATAGAAAAAGAGCCTATCTAGAGATAGATTCAGATAGTGAAAAAATTTTAGATTATCTTTATGAAAATGATGGTTTAGTAAATCTAGGAGATAAGTCAAGCCCTGATAAAATATATAGGATTTTTGGACTCTCAAAGTCTTCCTTTAAAAGAGCTATAGGTAGACTTTATAAGGAAAAATACATAAGAATTTTTTCTAATAAAATAGAGTTAATGAGGAGATAAAATGACAGAAAATAAAAAAATATTAGCAAGTGTAAATGACAAAGAGATAAGTCAAGAAGACGTAATAGCTTTTATTTCTAAAATGCAAGGTGGAAATCAATTTCTAAATCCACAAGGAATAAATCAAATTACTGATGAATTGGTTAATCAAGAACTTATGTATATTGATGCTAAAGAAAATAAACTTGATGAAGATGAAGAGTTTTTAAGAGAATTAGATATTACAAAGTCAAATATGCTTAAAAATTATGCTATGCATCTTCTATTTAAGGATATAAAAGTTGATGAAGTTGAAATAAGAGAATATTATGATAACAATAAAGAAATAATAAAAAAACCAAAGACATATAAAGCTAGTCATATTTTAGTTGAAGATGAAAATATGGCTAATAAAATTTTAAAAGAAATTAAAGGAGGCAGATCTTTTGAAGATGCTGCAGATAAATATTCTATAGATAAGGGTTCTAAGGGTGGAGATTTGGGTGAATTTCCAAAGGGAACAATGGTAAAAGAATTTGAAGATGCCTTAGAGAAACTTAGTGAAGGAGAAATATCTGAACCTGTAAAAAGCCAATTTGGTTATCACATTATTAAACTAGACCATGTTCATGAATCATTTCTACCAGAATTTGATGAGATTAAAGATAGAATACACGATACTTTGCTAATGATTAAAAGACAAGAAAAATATCTTGAAAAAGTTGGGAAAATTAAAGAAAAAGTAGAAGTTAAAAAATACTATTAAGAGCAAATGCTATGGACAATTCAGATTATAAATATAAGTTTAGAACAATAGCCAAAGACTTAGGCGATTATATAAAAGTAATTGATGATGAGAAATCATTAATAAAGTTCATCTTGTCAAAAGCAAGGGAAAAGGGTCTTAAAATTTTATTAATTAATGATTGTTATTACATCAAAAATGACAAGGCAATGGCTGTTCTTCACTTAAATGTCAGTGATAAAATAAATAGACTTTCATATATAGATGTAGTTGAAAATGATGACATAGTAGTAAATACTAATTTAGATGTAGCTGAACTGTCATCATTGATTTTGTTGATTATGTTGCTAGAAAGTGATATAAATAATTTTGATATTTTATTAACAAATAATTATGTTAATGATTATGATAGAGATTATACGACATTAAGGTCTTATATTAGGTCTAGCAATATAATAAATCTAAACTTAAATGAAGCTGATTGCATTGCAGAAAGTTTTGCTTCTTATACCCTTTCTACCTTAGATTTGCCTATTGTTAGGAGAAATATTGATAAAAAAGAGTTTTTGGATAATAATTTAGTATATAGGATATCTTTAAAAAATCTTTTAGGAAAAAGCTCAACTTTAAATCTAGAAAATATCCTAAAGAATACAATTAAGATGCTTAATACTTTCTTAAGAAAATTAAAATCCAAAGTTGATATAGATTTGATTAGCTTTGATGGAAAGGGACTTTATGACTCAATTGCTACAGATGCTTATGTAGATATTGCTATTGATAAAAAATATGAAAATGATCTTTTAGATATATTTAAACTTTATTCTAGTGAATATTTAAGAGCAAATTTAAGGATAGAACCAAATTTAAAATTTGAAATAGAAAAAATAGAAGAAATTTCTTATCCGCCAATGACTGAAGATTCGTATAACCATATATCATCTTTTATAGAGCTTGCAATAAATGGTATTTATTCAGTAGATAGTAATACGAAACTAGCAATATCTTCTTGTCTTTTATCAAGAGCAAAGACTTTTGATGATAAATTATATATTATTATAATCTTTAGGTCTTTATCGGAAGATACTTTAAAAGATATGATGGAAAAAATTAAATTAGCTGCAAAAATAAATGGTGCAGAAATTGTTGAAAGGTTATCCATTCCTTCATGGCAAAATGAAAATAATAAGCTTACAAATGTATTTTCCAATGCCTTTGAGAAGTTGTTTAATACAAGTTTAAAGATAATTAAAACACAATATTCTTTAGATGGCATTTTAATTTTTCATAAATTTAATGTTAATATGGTTTCACTTGGGGTAAAATATAAACAAGTGGATATAGAAAAATCTACATTTGAATATAAAGATCTTTTAAAAACATATTCTTTAATTGAAGAAGTATTGTTAGAATTAAGAAAAAGTTTGGAGTAAATATGGCGAAAGAATTAGAAATTCATGGACATAATGTTGAATTTGAAAAAAATGAGGGAAAAGCTATTATAGAACTTCATATTGATGATAATCCAATAGAAGCTTATCTTCTAGATATATTTTCTGTTGACGAAATAGATTATATAGCCTTGATTGATAGTCAGTCAAGTGAATTGTATTTATTAGAATACAAACTAGAAGATGAAGAAAGTGGTGAAATAACATTAAATCCATTAGAAGATGAAGATAAGCTTGATGAAATTTATCATTTATTCAATCATTATTGGGATGAAGATTCGATAGATAGAATTATCAATGAGTATATAGAAGATATAGAAGATAGGGATATGGATGAGTAGTATCCTACCATATTATCCTATTTCAGAATATTATAAAAATAAATATGGTCAAAAAGTATATAAGCTACCTATAAAGTTGTCTTTAACCTGTCCTAACAGGGATGGAGAGGCTGGTTTTGGAGGATGTATATTCTGTTCTGAGTCTGGAGGAAGTTTTGAAAACTTACCAAGCTTTTTTACAGTAGAAAAGCAGCTAGAAATCAACAAGAATTACATAGGTAGTAAATATAAAGTAAAAAAGTTCATTGCATATTTTCAAAATTTTTCAAACACATATATGGACTATGAAAAATTTAAAGAAGTTATTTGTGCTTGTAATAAGAATTATATTATAGCTATATCAATTTCTACTAGAAGTGACTGTATAACAGAAAAAAAACTAGAATTTTTAGAAGATTTTTCTAAAAATACAGGAATAGATATAATAATAGAACTTGGTCTTCAAACTGCAAATTACAAAAGTCTTAAAATCCTAAATAGGTGTGAAGATTTGGCTGATTTTATTAAAGCTTGCAATATAATAAAAAAATATAATTTTAATATTTGCACTCATGTAATATTATCCCTACCTTGGGATGAGAAAATAGATATAATTGAAACAGCACGTATATTAAATGTTTTGGCTGTTGATGAGGTTAAAATACATTCTTTATATATAGTAAAGAATACAAAATTAGCTAATATGTATAAAAACAATGAGTTTAGAATGCCAAGAAAAGAAGACTATAAGAATAATGTTATTATCTTTTTAAGATATTTAAATAAAAATATTGCTATACAAAGATTAGTAGGAAGAGCACCAAGTGAAGACACAATTTTTTGTAATTGGAATAGTTCGTGGTGGGTAATAAGAGATGAAATAATTGCTGATATGAACGAAAATGGTTTCTCACAAGGTGATTTGAGCCAAAAAAAGAAATATAATATATTAGAGGGAGAGTAAAAATGATTTATTTAGTATTAGGACCATCAGGAAGTGGTAAAACAAAATGGTTAATAGACCAAGCTAATGATGAAAAAGGAAAGGGAAATGAAAATATAGTTTTTGTAGATAGTGATAATGATCAAATTTATTCATTAGATCACTCTGTAAGACTTATTGATGCATCAGACTTTTTTATTAATTCAATAGAATCATTTAGAGGTTTTATTGCTGGTATCTTAGCTAGAGACTATGATATTGGTAAGATATATATAGATGGTATATATGATATTGTAGATATTAACAAAGATAACATTGAAGAAATTTCACAAGATTTAAAGAAGTTATCAGATGAATGCAACGTCGATATTTATCTAGGACTAGATTGTAAGGCTAGTGATATACCTGAATCTCTCGAAGCAGAAGTTCACGAAACTAAATTACTAGATTAATTAAGTAGCCGTCTCAATGAGGCGGTTTTTTGATATTATTATGGAAGAGAAAAACAAATTAATTTCATTTAACACTTGGAGAAAGGAAAGTATAGACTTACTAACAAATAAAAGGATAGGTAAAAATGAGTTTTTAGAGAAAAATTATGAGTATTTAAAGAAACTTGACTTAAAACCATTTTCAAATATCTCTTCAGTTATGGAGGCAATTTATAATTATCAATATTATAATATTATGGCAAAAAGATCTAATTCTTTGGCTTTTGACATACATAACAATCCAAAGAAAAAAAAATATTACAAAAATTTAATTAATAATAGAGAGAACTTTTACCATTTAAAAGATATAGCAAGTTTAAGATTGCTTGAACTTGTAGAATATAGTGGTATAGAGGCCTATTATATTAAGTTGAGGTCAAAAAGACTGACGGGTGAAATATTTGAAATAGTTTTAAAAAATCATGATAAACTTATTCTACATTCAAAAAGTAAAAGTTTACTTAGAAAATTAGTTGAAAATAACTGTTTTGATAGTGAAATTAAGGAGTCTAAAATTGATTCCTATGTTAATAAGTCGTATTGATATGATAGAAGTTAAAATTGGTAAAAATGATTCGAATCAAAGATTTGATAGATTTTTAAGAAAGTATTTTAAGAATGCATCCTTATCGGTAATCCAAAAAAATATAAGGAAAAAAAATTTTAAAATAAATGATAAAAGAGCAAAAAAAGATGATTTAATCTGTGAGGGTGATTTGGTAAAGATGTATATTAAGGATGAGGATTATAATAAGTGGGTAAATACTAGAAAATTTAAGGATTGTGACTTTAATATAGATATAGTTTATGAAGATGACAATATTGTTGTTATAGATAAGAAAAAAGGTGTATTATCTCATGCTGCAAGTCCAAAAGACTATGGAAATAATATAGTGGATCAAATGACTTCATATCTTTATAAAACAAATAAGGTTGACAGCAGAGATTTAACCTTCAAACCAAGTATTGTCAATAGGCTTGATAGAAATACAGCAGGACTTATAATAGGTGCAAAAAATGCAAGGGCTTTAAGAGAGCTTAATAAAGCAATTAAAAATTCTCAAATACATAAGTACTACCTAACTATTGTTGAAGGAAAGGTAGACAAAGATTTTACTATAGATACAAATATTATAAAAAATGAAAATAAGAATATAGTTAAGTCAAATGAAGATGGTAAGAGAATTATTACTAAATTTCATCCTCTAGATATAAATGATAAATATAGCTTACTTGAATGTAAATTAATAACAGGTAGAACTCATCAAATTAGATATTCTTTATTTAAAAATGATACACCTATAATAGGTGATAGAAAGTACTTTAAATCAGGCATAGATTATAGGAAATATGGATTGGATAGTCAAGTTCTATTAGCTTATAAATTAAGCTTTAATACCAAGGGGTTTTTATCATATCTAAACAATAAGGAGATTAAATCAAATCAAACAAAGGATTTATTAAAACTTAAGGAGAAAGTTTTTAATGAAAGTTATACTAGATAATAATTCTATATATACAAACAAGATATACCTTTTTGAATTAGTTAAGGAGTTATTTCCTAAAAGTTTTAGAGATTATATTATAGCTTTAGTAAATGAGAAAATTGTTGATTTTAATTATAAGTTAAGACAAGATGACGATATTTTATTAATAAAAAAGGATATGCCATTAGCTTATTCAGTGTATGAATCAACATTAACTATGCTTTTGATTGATGCTTTAAAAAGTATTTACAATCAAACGGTTGTAGTAGAATATTCTATGAGTAATTGTCTTTATGTAAGGTTAGAAGATAAAGCTATAAGTCATGAATATATTTCATTATTATATAATATTATAAGAAATAATATTGATAAAGATATAAGTATAGTTAGAAAGTCAGTAACAAAAGAAATAGCAATTGATATTTTTAGAAAGCAAGGAGATTATTCTAAAATAGATTTAATGAAATCTATTGATAAAAATAAAGTAGACTTATATGAATTCAATGGGTGGTTTTATAATTTTTCTAACTTACTTTTAGCTAAAACATCTTGGATAGAAGAATTTGAAATTATATCATATTATCCAGGAATTATGTTGAATTTTAAAAAGATTAATGGAATTTTAAATAAATTTAGTGAAGAAGTTAAACTTACAAGAGTTTATGAACAGTCTAAAAAATGGACAAAGTTACTTGATATTAATTATGCTAGCGATTTAAATAAACTTGTTATAGATAATAAAATATCTACCTTGATAAAGGTAAATGAAGCTTATTATAATAATCAACTTGCAGATTGTGCATATGATATAATTAGAAGTGATATGAACATAGTAATGCTTGCAGGTCCTTCTTCATCTGGAAAAACTACAACTGCTAAAAAACTAGCTATACAATTGGCAGTATATGGAAAAAATGCTTATGTTATTTCTACAGATGATTATTTTCTAGACAGGGATAATACACCTTTGGATAAGTATGGAAATAAGGATTTTGAGAGTTTAAATGCAATTGATTTAAAGGCTTTTAATAGGGACTTACAAGATTTGATAGAAGGTAAAGAATTGAAACTGCCATCATATAATTTTACTAAGGGTATTAGGGAAATGTCTGATAAAAAAATCAAACTTGACAAAAAGACGGTTTTAATAGTTGAAGGAATTCACGCCCTTAATCCAAGTCTTACATCATTAATACCTGAAAAAAATAAATATAAAGTCTATGTTTCGGTTCTTAGCCAAATAAATATTGAGCCTCATGTTAGAATTTCATCCTCAGAAAATAGGCTAATAAGAAGAATAGTAAGGGATAATAAATTTAGGTCTTATGATACTGAAGCAACACTTAAAGTTTGGTCTAATGTAAGAAGAGGGGAAGAAAACTATATTTTCCCATATCAAAATACTGCAGACTTTTATGTTGACTCATCATTGTTATATGAGTTTAATGCGCTAAAAAGTTATGCAATAGATGCACTTGATCAGATAAAAAAGGACAGTGATTATTATTATATGGCACTAAAACTTAGAAAGGTCTTATCGTACTTCAAAAGTATAGAAGATACAAAGATTATTGCAGATGATTCAATTTTGAGAGAATTCATAGGAGATGAGAATGATTAAAACAATTGGATTAGATATAGGTGGCACAAAGATAAATGGTGCAGTTATAAATGAAAGAGGAGAAATCCTTAAAACATATAAATTAGAAACCTGTGCTAAAGAAGGTGCTCAAAAAGTATTATATAATATAGAAAAGATTATAAATGAGTTAAAAGATGATGATATTAGAGCTATAGGAGTTGGAACTCCTGGTTTCATAGATTCTGAAAAAGGAATTGTAACTTTTGCTGGAAATATTGATGGATGGACTGGATTAAATTTAAAAAAAGAGATAGAAAAAAGATCTGGAATCAAAACTTTTATAGAAAATGATGCAAATATTGCCTTGATTTGTGAAAAATGGCTGGGAGCAGCTAAAAACTACGATGATGTTGTAATGATAACTTTAGGAACTGGACTTGGTGGAGCTGTTTATAACTCTAAGATGGGACTTCTGGAAGGAGCAAATTTTCAAGGTGCAGAATTAGGTCATGTAATTTTATATCCAAATGGTGAGTATTGTACTTGTGGACAAAGTGGATGTGCAGAGGCATATTGCTCTGGGAGTGCAATTAGAAGACATTATAAGCAATTAACTCAACAGGATAAAACTGGTGAAGAAATTTTCAACCTATATGAAAAGGACGAAATTGCAAAAAATGTCGTTAATAGATTTATTGATGACTTATCTTGGTATTTAACTAGCCTTAGAAATATATTTGATCCAGAAATTATCATTATTGGTGGTGGAGTTATTAATTCAAGTAAAATTTGGTGGGATAAGCTTATTTATAAATTTAATGAACATTGCCATTTAGCTAGCAAAATAAAACTAAAGCCTGCTAAGTTTTTGAATGATGCTGGCATTATTGGTGCTGGGAAAATTGCTATGGAAAGGTTAGAAAATGAGTGATAAAATCTTAATTTGTGATGATGAAGATCATATAAGACAGTTTATGAAGATAAATCTTGAATATTCAGGATTTGATATAGTTGAAGCTGGAAGTGGAGAAGAGGCACTTAAACTTGCGGATATTGAAAAACCTCAAGTTTATATTTTAGATATAATGCTTCCAGGTATAAGTGGCTATGAAGTATGTGAAAGTATAAGAAAGAATTATCCTAAAGCTGGAATAATAATGGTTTCTGCAAAAAGTCAAGATATAGATAAAATACTAGGGCTTGAAAGAGGTTGTGATGACTATATAATTAAGCCTTTCAATCCTCAGGAATTAATTTTAAGAGTTAGGTCACTTGTAAGAAGAGTAAATTATACAAATGATGAAAAAGAAAAAGTAAATGAAGATATATTAGTAGATGGGATATTTAAACTAGATTTATACTCTAGGAATTTTTATAAGAACAATAAAGAGATTGATGTTACACCTACAGAGTTTGTAATAATTAAAAATTTCATTCTAAATAAGGGTAAGGCTATGAGTAGGATGGAGATTATGAAGGATACTTGGGGAGATAACTATAGCACTGATACTAAGATAGTTGATGTTAATATTAGAAGAATTAGGGCAAAGATTGAAGAAAATCCTGCCAAGCCAGAATATATTGAGACTGTATGGGGAACGGGTTATAGATGGAGTTAGATAATAAGAAATCTAAATCAAAATTAGGTATTTTTAATATAAATCTAAATAGTATTATTTTTAGTATTATGAAAATAATTATGCTTTTTGTAACAGTTGTTGTTATAGGCTTTGAAATATTTTCATATTCATCTATAAAAAACTATTATGAATCTGCCTTAGTTGGAGCCATGTTAAATCAAGCTAGATATAATCAAGTTCTCTATTCAAATTATTTATCGAGATATGATTTATCTGAAATTATTATAGGAGATAAAAATTCTTTTTATAGAAATAATATAAGTCAAGTGCAAATATTAGATAACTCAGCAAATGTATTATTCGATTCTTTAGGGTCAAGTCAAATAGGGAAAAAAATCAACTCGACTGATGTTAATAATGCGAATAAAGGAGAATACTCATATCAAAAAACTATAAATTCAAAAACTGGTGAAGAAGTTATAGCCTTATCATATCCATTAAATGATAATGAAAAACAAATAGGTATACTAAGATTAATTTCATCTACTAAGATTGTTAGAGAAAATGTAAATAATCGAATGGTAGTTTATTTATTTTTTGGGCTATTAACTTTAATAATAACTCTTATAGTTTCATATTACGCATCTAAAAGATGGACAGTTCCAATAAAAAAATTAACTGTAGTTGGAGAGAAATTAGCACAAGGAGATTTTAAGGCGAAAGCCAATGAAAGTGGTAAAAATGAAATATCTGAATTAGGTCAAACTCTTAATTTTATGAGTGAAAATATAATAAAAAGAGAAGATATGAAAAATGAATTTATTTCTTCAGTATCACATGAACTCAGAACACCATTAACATCAATAAAAGGTTGGGCTATTACTTTACAATCTAAAGATATCCAAAGTAATGAAGATATGCTTAATCAAGGCTTAACTATTATAGAAAATGAAGGGGAAAGACTATCACTAATGGTAGAAGATTTGCTGGATTTTTCAAGGCTATCATCAAGTTCTTTCCAATATGAAAAAGAAGATTTAAATATAGTGGCTCTTGTCAAGGAGGTATATACTCAACTTTATCCAAGGTCTATAAATGAAAAAATTAAGTTTGATTTTATATCTGTGTATGATGAAATAATTGCTCACGTAGATAAAAATAGGCTTAAAGAAGTCTTTATAAATATTATTGATAATGCAATGAAATTTACTGAAAAAGATGGACAAATATCTGTTATCATTAAAAAAGAAGATTCAAATGTATGTATTGATATTAAAGATAATGGTGAAGGTATAAAAGAAGATGAAATAGCTTTTGTATCAAGTAAATTTTATAAGGGCTCATCTTCAAAAAGTCAAACAGGACTAGGACTTTCAATATGTGAAGAGATAATAAAAGCCCATGATGGAAAATTGATTATAAAGAGCAAATATACTGTAGGAACTACTGTAACAGTATTACTACCAAGGATTGATTAATATGAATAAGATAAAGAAAATTTCTATATTGTTTTTAATTTTTATATTAACATCTTGTAGCTTTGGAAGACCAGAAGATGTAACTGAATTAATAGAAACACCTAAAATTGAAGATCCTATTCTTAAAGGAACTTGGGAAGTAAAGGAAATTAAGAGTACATCAAATAACAAGAATTCGGATAAGATTAAAAAAGGAGATATTCTATATATTGACAATGACCTAGTGGCATTAAATGATGACTATGCATATCCTCCTAAGTTTTCATCAAAATATGTTGACCTAAATTCATATTTACAAAGTAGAAGTATAGATAAGAATATATTTGATAAAGATAATGTAGAGGTATTATCTGCAAGCCAAGGTGAGCTTTATTCAAAGGACTTTATAAAACTTTCAAATCAAGAGATTTTTATGATAGTAGATAATGCCATTATAGTTTTTGAAAAAATTGATGACAATGTTAGCAGGAGTATAGTAGAAAAATATGCCAAAAGAGCATCTAAGGAAAGAACCACTACAAAAAGTGGTAAAAAAGTAGAAGGAGATATATGTGTTTTAATAGGTGTTAGAGAAAGAATAGATACTGAATCATCTCCTAATTATTATTACTATACCTATTGCGTAAGAATTGACCCTAACAGGATGGCTAGAGTTGAAAAAGCAGAGCATATTTATTTTCCAAATAAACAAGAATTTTGGAGACTAAAATGTGAGTTGAATCCGCAAAGTAAAAAATATGATAGCTTTAAAGCCTATCCTATAAAATTAGAAAAGGAATTAAGTAAGAAAGAAAATCAAGAAAAATACAAGTTTATAAATAGAGATTTAGACCTAAAGATTAATTTTGTAAATGAAGATTATATATCATTTGATTATAATTTAGTTTCAGATAAGTCTCCAATTAATAAATATGCTATGGTTAAGACAGATGAATTAAAATCTAATACATTTATGACTATTAATGAGTATGCTGGCGATGAAAAAAGCAAACAGGTGTTTAAAAATCTTGTTTATGAACAAGTTAATAGTAATTTTGGTTCTGTAGATGAGGATAAAATGGCTTATGATTATACTAATTTTGGTTTGATAAGAAATCTTGGCTTATGGCAATTTCAGTCATCTTATCATTTAGAAAGGGATGGAGCTATAGAACAAAAATCTTTTCCTATTGATATTGCTTTAAGAGAGAATTTAATAGATCAAGATAATAAAGAAATAACAGTTGATCAAATCAAAAATTTAAACTACCAAGCCAAGGACTATTTCGAACTTGTAAACGGACAATATGTAGTTGTACAAAGTCCTGATGAGATTTTATTTTATCATATAAAAAATGGTCTTATAGACACAAATCCCAAATTTTCTATTCAATTACAAAATCCTAGTCAAATAATAATGTTTGAACAAGGATTAGGATCATATGCTGAAAAATGGGAAGATTCATTCAATGCTAACAATGTTATAATACACTAATTAGTTAATTGACTTAAAAGATTGATATTTGATAACATATTAATAAAGAGGTAAATATGAAACTTATTCTAGCAACATCTAATAAAGACAAGGTAAGAGAAATAAAAAAAATTCTAGATGACAAGATTAATATATTTAGTCCTGGCGATTTAAATATTGATAGCTTTGAAGTTGTTGAAGACGGAAAGACACTTAAAGAAAATGCCTACAAAAAAGCGAAGGCTATATATGATATTACAAATTTACCAACTCTCGCTGATGATACAGGACTATTTGTAAAATCACTTGATTTTAGACCAGGTGTATATTCTCATAGGTATGCAAATGAAAATCCAACTTATAAAGAAAATAGAGATAAGCTTTTATCTGAACTTAAAGATAAAGACAACAGACAAGCATATTTTATGACTGTACTTTGTTTTATAGATTCTAGAGGCAAAGATTATTATTTTGAAGGAAGAATAAATGGTGAAATAAGTCATAGAGAACATGGAGATAAGGATTTTGGTTATGATCAAATATTTAGGGTAAATAGTAAAACTTTTGGAGAAATGAAAGAAGAAGAAAAAAATTCATATAGTCATAGGGCAAAAGCCTTGGATAAGTTTAAAAATTTTATTAAAAATAATTATGAAAGTATTAGTAGTTAGTGATACACATGGATATGTTGATGATGTACTTAAGTTTTTAAATACAAACAAGGTAAATCTCATAATACATGCTGGTGATTTTAGTGAAGATGCATTGAAAATCAAAAGTATATCAGGGATAAAAACTCTTCGGGTTAAGGGAAATAACGACTATTTGGACAATACTAGCCCTGACCAAAGAATAATAAATATATATAATCACAGGATATTACTTGTTCATGGACATAAGGAAAATGTGTATTATTCTAAAAATTCATTAATAGATAAAGCGATAGAAAATGAGTGTGAGATGGTGATTTTTGGCCATACTCACACCTATTGTGAAGATTATGACGAAAACTTTAATATAATTCTATTAAATCCAGGCTCAGTATCCTTGCCTAGAGATATGATTAAGAGTATGGCAATGATTGAGATAAATGATTATATTAAAATTAAGAAAATTTGTATAAATTAAGGGTTTATAAAATGACAGGTTTAATAAATTTAGTGGTAGATAACTTTTCAAGTTTAATAATTCTACCAATTTTAACAATGATAATTATAGCTATAACAGTTGTTATTTCGAAAACAAGTGAAAGCAGAAGTGCAAAATTTTATCCGTCTATAGCTTTTGGTATTGTTTCTATAGTGCTAGCTATTTTCTCATATATTAATTTTACTAAGGATATAGGACTTAATGTTGCTTTTGTATCTATATCATTAGCTACAGCTTCTATAGTTGGAATTATAACAGCAGTAATAATTAATTTAATTGATGGCCTAAAATTGACATATAAAGATAATAATAAATAAGGAAAAGTTATGGGAAAGAATAAAGCTGCTTTTTTTGATATCGATGGTACTCTTTTTAGAAATTCACTTTTAATTGAGCATTTTTACTTATTAACAAAAAACAATATCATAGACAATAAGGCTTGGTATGAATATATAAAACCACTTTACCAAAAATATCAAGATAGGAAAGGCTCATATGAAGATTATCTAGATAAAGCATCAATTTTATATCAAAAAAACTTAATAGGTCTTGATAAATCAACTATAGACAAATATGCAAAGATAGCAATAGATATAAATAAAAGTAAAATTTATAGAATTACTAAAAATGCTATAAAATATCATAAAGAAAATGGCTATAAGGTTTTTGTTATATCAGGATCTCCTGACTTTTTGGTAAAAGAGTTTGCAAAACTTTATGGAGCTGATCATACTATTGCAACTAAATATATTTTTGATGAGGATAAAAAATTCACAGGAGAAATTTATCCAATGTGGGATTCAAAAAATAAGGAAAAATCAATAGATTTTTTAAAAGATAAGTATGATATAGATCTTAATAATTCTCATGCTTATGGAGATACAAATGGTGATTTTTCAATGTTTGTAAAAGTAGGCTTTGCTCATGCAATTAATCCAAGTTATGAATTAATCCACAATCTCAATGAGGTAAATAAAATTAGAGACAAAACTTTAATCCATATTGAGAGAAAAGATGTTAATTATACATTCTCATTAAAAGATTTAATGGTAGAATTTAAAAAATTTTAATTGAAATAAAAAATGAATATTTTTAAATTGCAAATTTTTTGTTAGCTAAATTTTGAGTTTATTATACAATAATGACTACATTATGAATAATATTTACTTATTTTTTAGCTATTTTATTTTATGAACAAATATATATAAATAATTTTATTTGATTTTATGTTAAAATTTATTTACAGACTAATAAGAGGGATATATCAAATGACATCAAGTGCGAAAAAAAAACCAATAATTGAAAAACTTGAATATAATTATTTAATAAAAGATGACATCTCATCATTAAATACACTGATGTCTTTATACGATGATATCAAATTTTCTGATTTTGATAAGTCTAATTTTCAAATAAGAAAATACATTTTAAAAAATATTAAAAGAAACTTTTGGTACTTATCAGATATTGATCAGGTCTTAAGAAGTTTAAATCAAACAATAGGTGATGATTTAAATAGGTTTGAATTTCTTTTATCATTAAAAAGTGAATTTAAGGCCTTTGAAAATAAGAAATTGATTGATAAGTTAGAATACCTTGCTATAGAATATTATGGGGTATCTTTTTTATTTGAAGAAAAAGAGATTTTTACTGAAACAAACGAAAAAATTTCTTTAATTAAAAATGAATTTAAAAAAATTACTTTCAATGATAAGAATTTAATTGCAAATATTAGAAAAAATGTGAAAAAATATTCTGACACTTATCTAAAATTTAAGGTATTAAATATAGATGTTAACACTAATAAGCAATTAGCATTTGATATGGATTTAATATACACTGAAGATATAACTTTAAAACAAGCACAAGAAATTAATGATAAGTTAACAAATCACTTATACAATGTAGCTGTTGAAGTTTATGCTGAGTATTATTGGAAAGGGCTTTGCAAAGAAGTAATAAATAGATATCATTAAAGGGCAGGAGCCCTTTTTTAATTGTTAAGAAGGTGGATAATGATTATATTAGGAATAGATCCAGGAATAGCAATCATGGGTTATGGTGTTTTAGAAACTAAAGGAAATAGAATAAGAGTTTTAGAAAATGGAGTTATTACAACTTCATCAAAAAGTAAAACACCAGAAAGATTAAAACATTTATATGATAATTTAGAGCAGATTATTTGTGAATTTAAACCAGATGAGTTTGCAATTGAAGAGTTATTTTTCAATCAAAATGTAAAAACTGCTATAACTGTTGGACATGCTAGGGGAGTTCAAATTTTATGTGCACAAAATTATAATTTGCCTATTTATGAATATACTCCTCTTCAAATAAAACAGGCTATTACAGGATTTGGAAGAGCATCTAAAACCCAGATGCAAAAGACAGTTACTACTTTGCTAAATTTGAGTCAGATACCAAAGCCAGATGACGCTGCAGATGCTTTAGCAATTGCTCTAACACAAGTATTTAGTCAAAGATTTAAAGAACAATTTAGGATGAATTAATGATAAGTTATATAATTGGAGAGGTAAAATACATTAATGAAGATAGTTTTATTATTGAAAATAAAAATCTTGGATTTTTGATAAATTCTTCATTAAACACTATTAGTAAGCTTGAAATTAACAGTGAATATAAGATATTTACTAAAATGAATGTAAGAGAAGATGATATATCTTTATTTGGATTCTCTTCTAAAGAAGAGCTTGAAATGTTTGAACTTTTAACTAGTGTATCAACCATTGGACCTAAAAATGCTATAGCAGTTTTATCATCTTTAAATGTAGATAAGATTAAATTTGCCATAATTAATAACGATATAGATACACTAATTAAGGCTAAAGGTATAGGTAAAAAAACAGCATCAAGAATTATACTCGAGCTTGTTGATAAGGTTAAGAAGATGCCAATAAACAATATTGATGATTATGAAATAAATACTACAAAAACCAATAGTGAGATTAATGTAGCAAGAGAGGCTTTATTAAATCTTGGGTATGAAAGAAATAGTATAGATAAGGTATTATTTGACTTAAAGGATACTGATCTTACATTAGAAGAAATAATAAAGGAAAGCTTAAAAAAGATGATTTAGGGTGATTTAATGTATGATAATAATGATAGGATAGTAGGCAGTAATGAACAGTTGAATGATTCATACAAGGAGCTATCTATTAGACCTAAATGGTTAAAAGACTATATAGGACAAGATAAAGCAAAGGAAAAACTTAAAATATTTATAGAATCGTCTCTGAAAAGAGGAGAATCTTTAGATCATGTTTTGTTACAAGGTCCCCCAGGACTTGGTAAAACTACTCTTTCTAATATAATAGCTAATGAATTAGGTGTAAACATTAGAATTACAAGTGGTCCTGCTATAGAAAGACCATCGGATCTTGCAAGTATTCTTACAAATTTAGATAAGGGAGATGTTTTATTTATTGATGAAATACATAGGATAAATAGATCAGTAGAAGAAATACTTTATCCAGCTATGGAAGATTTTGCTTTGGATATTATAGTAGGTAAGGGACCAAATGCCCAATCTATAAGGATTGATCTAGAGAAATTTACTTTAGTTGGTGCGACAACAAGAGCAGGAATGCTTTCTGCGCCTTTAAGAGATAGGTTTGGTGTTCTTTTATCGTTAAATCTATACAATAATGAAGATTTGACTCGAATTGTAAAAAGATCTGCTGGTATATTAGATATATCTATAGAAGATAGTGGAGCATATGAAATAGCAAGAAGGAGTAGGGGAACTCCTAGAATTGCCAACAGACTATTAAGAAGAGTAAGAGACTATGCAATAGTCAAGAAAGATGAAATAATCGATTATGAGACATCCTGTGAAGGATTAGAGCTATTAGAAGTTGACAATATGGGTCTTGATAGTATGGATAAAAAAATTATACTTACAATGTATGAAAATTTTTCTGGAGGACCTGTGGGTATTGATACAATAGCTGCTTCAACAGGAATAGAAAATGTCACTATAGAAGATGTTTATGAACCTTATCTTCTTCAAATAGGATTTTTAACAAGAACTCCTAGGGGTAGAATGCTTACTAAAAAGGCTTATAGACACTATAATTTGAAATATGAGGATAAGAATGAAAACAGATGATTTTGATTACAATTTACCTGAAGAACTAATAGCTCAACATCCAACTGAAAAAAGAGATTATTCAAGACTAATGGTAGTTGATAGAAAAACAGGAAAAAGAGAAGATAAACATTTTTATGATATTATAGATTACCTAAATGAAGGTGACCTTCTTGTAATGAATGATACTAGAGTTATTCCTGCAAGGTTATTTGGGCATAGGCCTTATAAGGAAGAAAAGATTGAAGTTTTTCTACTAGAAAATATAAAAGATGATTTTTGGGAAGTTTTAGTAAGACCTGGTAAAAAAATGCAAATAGGAACAGAGTGTATCTTCTCTGATAAACTAAGATTAAAGGTTATTGATATAAAAGAAGACGGTAATAGAATTGTAGAATTTTATTATTGTGGAATATTTAGAGAAATTCTAGATGGTTTGGGAAATATGCCTTTACCACCATATATAAAAGAGAAATTAAAGGATAAAGAAAGATATCAAACAGTATATTCAAAAATACCAGGTTCTGTAGCAGCTCCTACAGCTGGACTCCATTTTACTAAAGATTTGTTGGAAAAAATAAAGAACAAGGGTGTTAACATTGCCTTTATTACCCTAAATGTTGGTCTTGGAACTTTTAGGCCAGTAAAAGTAGATGATGTAAAAAATCATAAAATGCATTCAGAACATTACAGTATTAGTAAAGAAACAGCTTGTTTGATTAACAAAACTAAAAAAAACAATAAAAGGATAATATCAACAGGAACTACAACTACAAGAACACTTGAATCAGTATATAAAAAGAACAATTGTATAAAAGAAGACTCTGATTTTACAGATATTTTTATTTATCCAGGTTTTGATTTTAAAGTTATTGATTGTCAGATAACAAATTTTCATTTACCTAAGTCGACTTTAATTATGCTAGTTTCAGCTTTTGCAAGCAGAGATATAATACTGGATGCTTACAATGATGCTGTAGCTAAAAAATATAGGTTTTTCAGTTTCGGAGATGCGATGTTTTTAAAGTAGGAGAAAAAATGCCGATAAAATATGAATTAATAAAAAAAGATAAGTACTCTAATGCAAGGACAGGAATTATTCACACAGAACACGGAGATATTCCAACGCCGATTTTTATGCCTGTAGGTACCAAAGCAAGCGTTAAGGCAATGACTGTAGAGGAACTAAAGGAAATTGATGCTAAAATTATTTTAGGAAATACATACCATCTTTATCTAAAGCCAGGAATAGATATTATGAAAAAAGCTGGTGGACTTCATAAATTCATGAATTGGAATCGTCCAATTCTTACTGATAGTGGTGGATTTCAAGTCTTTTCTTTATCAGAAATGAGAGATATATCTGAAGATGGAGTTGTTTTTAGGTCTCACATAGATGGATCTAAGCATTTATTTACACCAGAAAAATCAATAGAAATTCAAAATGATATTCATTCTGATATTATGATGAGTTTTGATGAGTGCATTCCATATCCAGTTGATCATGATTATGTAGAAAGATCTGTATATAGAACTATAAGGTGGGCAAAAAGAGGTTTAGACTATCATAAGTCTAATTCACACAAAGATCAGTCTCTGTTTGGTATTATACAAGGTGGTATGTATGAAGATTTAAGAAAGATATCTGTAGAAGAAACCTGTGCTATGGATTTTGATGGATATTCAATAGGTGGTCTTTCAGTAGGAGAGCCAAAAGAAGAAATGATTAGACTTCTTAGATACACTACACCACTTTTACCAGAAGATAAACCTAGATATAATATGGGTGTTGGAAGTCCAGACTTTTTATTTGAGTCATTTGAAACCGGTATAGATATGGCAGATTGTGTTCTACCTACTAGAATTGCAAGAAATGGAACCGCTATAACATCTCATGGAAGACTTGTTGTAAGAAATGCATTATATAAAGAGGATTTTTCTCCTTTAGACCATGAATGTGATTGTTATGTATGTAAGAATTACTCAAGAGCTTATATTAGACATTTAGTTAATGTAAACGAAATTTTAGGTGCAAGATTACTAACCTATCATAATCTATATTTTTTATTAAAAATGTGTGAAAACATTAGGAAAGCAATTATGGAAGATAGGTTCTTAGAATATAAAAAAGAGTTTTATACAAAATACGGCTATGATTCCTAAATTAGAATATATAGTACTTATTATTTTAGCTTTGATATTTTACTTCACGACCATTAGAGAAGATCAAAAGCGTAAAGAAAATAAAAAGTTTATCAAAAAAAATATAAAAATAGGTTCAAGAGTTATTACAGAGTCTAAGATTATTGGTGAGGTCATAGAATATGATAACACAGAGTGTTTGATAGTAACAGGAAAAGACGATAAAATTTCATATATTCTTATAGATTTTAATTCCATAGAATCTTTAATTGAGGCTTAATGCCTCTTTCTTTATATTAACTATAAAAATGGTATAATTTAATAACAAGAGAGGTAATAATGAATAAGTGGTATATATTTAATAAAAAAAACAATTACAAAGAAAATCTAAAAAATAAAAATATAAGTAAACTTCAAGCTTTGATATTAGCCAATAGAGATATTTTAGATCCGAAAGTTGTGGATTCTTTTATAAATCCAAGCCTAGATAAACTTCATGACCCTTATTTATTACCTGATATGAAAGAAGCAATTGATTTAATAGTTGATACTATGGAAAAGGGTGAATCTATCAGAATATTTGGTGATTATGATCAAGATGGAATTAGTTCGGTTATGACCCTCCTAGATGGTTTATTATATTTTTATGATGATATTAGCTATGATATACCAGATAGGGTAATGGATGGTTATGGCATAAGTGACAGGATGATAGATGAGGCTATAGATGAAAGGGTAAGTCTAATTATTACTTGCGATAATGGTATTACTGCAATAGAACAAGTAAAAAAACTCAGAGAAAATGGCATAAATGTTATTGTAACTGACCATCATCAAGTAAAAAAAGAAGGTGATAGTGAGTGGTTAAGACAAATCTTGCCAGACGCTAATGCAGTAATTAATCCAAAAAGATTAGATAGTACTTATCCTTTTGATGACTTATGTGGGGCTGGTATAAGTTTTAAGTTGATGCAGGCTCTATATAAGAGACTTGATGCAGATGAAAATTACCTATATGATTTGTTGGAATATGTAGCTATGGGTACAGTTTGTGATATAGTTTCATTGACAGACGAAAATAGGATTTTTGTTATAGAAGGTTTAAAAAGGATTAATAATACTGATAAATTAGCAATAAAAGCACTTTTAGATGAAAACTCTTGGAATAAAGAGGTTACTGCATATACTCTAGGTTTTGTAATAGGTCCATGTATGAATGCAAGTGGAAGACTTTCTACAGCAAAGCTTGCTGTAGATTTAATGTTAGAACAAGATTCAGAAAAGATTATTACATATGCTAGAAAACTTGTAAGCTTAAATAATGAGAGGAAAGATTTAACACAAGAAGGTCTTCTAAAGACTTTAGATATAATTAATGATTATAAATTATATAATGATGATATTATAATAGTTCATACTCCAAATATTGAAGAAAGTATTTGTGGTATAATTGCTGGAAGGATTAAGGAAAAATACAACAAGCCTTCCATAGTTTTTACAGAAAGTAAAGATAGGTCAATTTTAAAGGGATCAGGTAGAAGTATTGAAGCTTATAATATTTATAAGCAAGTATATGTTTTAAGTAGTATGTTAGAGTCATTTGGAGGTCATCCAATGGCTTGTGGACTTTCTATTAAGAAAGATTTAATAAATGATTTTAGGTTAAAACTTAATAATAAATCGCCATTAAAAGAATGCGATTTTGAAACTATAATCAATATAGATGCTAGAATTCCTATAGAGAAAATATCATTGGAGTTTGCCCAAAGTTTAAATAATTTTGAACCATATGGAAAAGATAATCCAAAAGCAAAATTTGCGGACAAAGATTTAGCTATTAAATCAATAGATATAATTGGCAAAAATAAAGATATATTGAAGCTTATTCTAAGTAAAAATGGTAGAGATATAAATGCTATAAAATTTAGTGCAGTAGAAGATTATAAATATCTTGTGGATAAATTTGGCTCAAATATAGTTGGCTCAAAGATTGACGCTGTATTTTATCCAGAGATAAATGAATTTAGAAATAAAAAAAGCTTACAACTAAGGCTTATTGATATAAGGTAGGTACCTATGGCAAAAGATTTTCAAAAAGAATTTATAAAATTTAAAGAGATTATTTTAAAAAACAATAAAAAGGCAGATATAAATTTAATTAAAAGAGCATATGATTTTGCCGAATATTATCATAGGGGCCAAAAAAGAAATTCAGGAGAAGATTATTTTATCCATCCAATAGCTGTTGCCACAACAATTTCAAATATGCAACTTGATGATCAAACTATTTGTGCAGGACTAATGCATGATGTATTAGAAGATACTACAGTAACTGAAGATGAAATGAAAGAAAAGTTTGGCGAAGAAATTACATTTTTAGTAGATGGAGTAACCAAGCTCAAAAATCTAAGCTATAAAACTAAGGAAGAAACACAAGCAGAAAATATCAGAAAGATGGTTCTAGCTATGAGTAATGATATAAGGGTTATCCTTATAAAACTTGCTGATAGACTACATAATATGAGAACACTAGAATATAAGACTGAGAAAAAGCAAAAACAAACTGCAAGGGAAACTTTAGAAATTTATGTTCCACTGGCCCATAGGCTTGGTATATATACAATGAAATGGGAGCTTGAGGATTTATGTTTTAGATATCAAAATCCAGAAGAATATTATGAGCTTGCTCAAATGGTCCATACTAAAAGAAGAGAGAGAGAACAATATATTAATGAAATAATTCAGACATTAGATAAATCTTTAGATGGATCAAATATAAATTTTGAAATTTCAGGAAGACCCAAGGGACTTTATTCTATATATAAAAAGATGACTCGTAATAAAATAGAATTTAATGAAATATATGATTTAACTGCCGTAAGAGTCTTAGTAGATACTGTTGCTGAATGTTATGAAGTTTTAGGAAAAGTTCACTCTATTTGGCGTCCAATACCAAATAGGATTAAAGATTATATAGGACAACCTAAGCCAAATGGTTATAGGTCTTTGCATACAACTGTTTTTGGTGAGGATTCGAAACCTTTTGAAGTTCAAATAAGAACTAGACAAATGCATTATGAATGTGAGTATGGTATAGCTGCACATTGGAAATATAAGGAAAATAAGTCTAAATCAACTGAATTTGATAAAAAGCTTACATTCATAAGGCAAATTATGGAATGGCAAAAAGAAGGTGGTAAAGATGTTGATAGTAAGGAGTTTTTAGATACATTAAAGGGAGATTTTTTTTCGAAAGAAATCTACATTTACTCTCCAAAAGGAGAAATTTATTCATTACCAGTCAACTCTTGTGCTATTGATTTTGCTTATAGAATCCATACAGAAGTTGGAAATATGTGTGTGGGAGCCAAAGTTAATGGAAAAATTGTTCCTTTTTCGCATAAACTAAATACTGGAGATGTTGTTGAGATTTTAACTAGTAAGAATTCTCAAGGACCTTCTAGAGACTGGTTAAACATAGTCCAATCTAATCAAGCAAAAAGTAAGATAAAACAGTTTTTTAAAAGACATCGTAAAGAAGAAAATATTGAAATAGGTAAAGATAATTTATTTAGAGAGCTTAGAAAAAATAACGAAATTTACAAAAGAGATATCAAAGATTTTTGGCTTGAAGAAGTTGCGAATGATTTAGGCTTTCCAACTCCTGACGAAATGTATGCATCAATTGGCTTTGGTAGGACAAATACTGAACAAGTAATACAAAAACTTATTAAAAAGCATAAAGATGAAATACCTAAAACCGAGTCAAAAATAGATATTAAGAGGACTTCTTCAAAAAAATCTTTTTCAAATGAAGTTAGGGTTAGTGATTTAGATGAAGAAGTTGAGGTGAAGTTTGCTAAATGTTGCAATCCGGTTCCAGGAGATAAGATAGTTGGCTTTATAACAAAAGGAAATGGCATAAGTGTGCATGTAAGAACTTGTCCTAATATTACAAATATTAAGACTCCAGAGAGATTGATTGATGTATACTGGCAAAATAAAAAGGATGATGAATTTCCTGTTAAGATCCAAATAACTACTATTGATGGTACTGGAATAATTTTTGAAATTACAAAATTAATATCTACTGAAAATGTTAGTATAGAAGCTATGAATGTAAGAAGTAATGAAAAACATGAAGGAATAATTGACCTAACAGTTTTAGTTCCAAACACTGATAAACTAAATGAATTGATTATGAAACTTAAAACAATTAAAACAATAGAAAGTATTTATAGGTTGAAAAGTTAATGAGAGCGATAGTACAGAAAGTAAAAAAAGCAAAAGTTGAAGTAGCGGGTGAACTTGTAGGAAAAATCAGCAAGGGTTTTTTAGTTTTTGTTGCGGTTACTGATAGAGATAATAAAGAAGACATAGACTATATAAAAAAGAAAATAGAAAAACTTAGGATTTTTGAAGATGAAGAAGGTAAGATGAATCTATCTGTTAAAGATGTAGGTGGTGATATTTTAATAGTTAGTCAATTTACATTATATGGAGATGTTCGTAAGGGTAATAGACCTTCTTTCATAAATTCGTCTAGTGCTGATAAGGCAAAAGAATATTATGAAATACTAATAGAAGAATTAAAAATAGACGGATTTAAGGTTGAAACTGGTAGATTTCAATCACATATGGAAGTATCATTGATAAATGATGGTCCCGTAACTATACAATTAGATAGTGAAAAAATATATTAGCGAAAGGTATTTTATGTATATCAAAAAAATTGAAGATGGTCCAATGATGGCTAATTGCTATATTGTATATGATGAGTCGAAGAATGGTTTTTTAATAGATCCAGTATACCCTAAAGGTAAAATCGAAAAATTTATAGAAGTTAATAATATAAAAATAGACTTTATTTTATTAACCCATACTCATTTTGATCATTTATTAGGTCTTAAATATTTCAAAAATAAGTATAATGTTGATGTATATGCCAGTGAGGATAGTAAAGATATAGCTAAAGACCCTGATTATAATCTGTCAAGAGGATTTAGAGACCTAGATATAGAAATAAATAGATTTCTTAAAGACGGAGAGATTTTTTCAAAGTATAATATTAGAGCAATAAAAACACCCGGTCATAGCTTGGATTCCATGTCTTATAAATTAGGTAATAATATTTTCACTGGAGACACTCTTTTTAAACAATCAATAGGAAGAAGTGATTTTCCAGGTGGATCTTACAATAATCTTATTTCATCTATTATTAATAAATTATTTATATATGATGACGATGTTATTATATATCCTGGTCATGGTGAAGAAAGTAAAATCGGATATGAAAAAAGAAATAATCCATTTTTAAATTAGGAGGTAATATGGAATTTAAAAGAAGCCATATGTGTGGTCAATTAAGAATAGAAAATGTTGGAGAAAAAGTTGTTTTAATGGGTTGGGTAGCCAAAAAAAGAAATCTTGGCTCTTTAGTATTTATAGATCTTAGAGATAAGACAGGTATTACACAAATAGTTACTAGAGATGAAGATAAGTATAATTACCAAATTCTAAAAGATGTTTCACAAGAATATGTCCTTGAAGTTAAGGGTAAAGTTCGTGAAAGAGAATCTAAAAATCCAGATATTCCAACAGGAAATATAGAAATTGTAGCAGAAAAAATAAACATATTAGATAAGGCTAAAACACCTCCAATTTATATTAAAGATGATGATGATGTTTCAGAGAATCTTAAATTAAAATATAGATATCTTGATATGAGAAAGCCTTCAGTACAAAGAAATCTTAAGCTAAGATCTGATATTGTAAGAAGTATGAGGGAATATATGTATGATATGGGATTTACAGAAGTAGAAACTCCATTTTTAACTAAACCTACTCCAGAAGGTGCAAGAGATTATTTAGTACCATCAAGAGTTAATCAAGGTAAATTTTATGCACTGCCTCAATCTCCACAATTAATGAAACAATTGCTCATGATTGGTTCTTTAGATAAATATTTCCAAATAGTTAAATGTTTTAGAGATGAAGATTTAAGAGCAAATAGGCAACCAGAGTTTACACAATTAGATTTAGAGATGAGTTTTGCATCACAAGATGATGTAATAAGTGTAAATGAAGGCTTGCTCAAAAAACTATTTGATCAATTTACTGATTATAACTTACAGCTACCTATTCCTAGAATGGATTATAGTGAAGCGATGAACTCTTATGGCTCAGATAAACCTGATTTAAGATATGGTTATAAAATTAATGATATTTCAGAAGTATTTAAAGATAGCGATTTTAATGTATTTAAAGATAATATAAAAGAAGGATATTCAGTTAGAGCTATCAATTTTACATCTTTATCTGATTCTTATTCTAGAAAACAACTAGATAAACTAACAGACTTTGTAAAAGACTATGGTCTAAAAGGATTAAGTTATATTAAATTTAATAGTGACGATAATATTAATTCATCTATAAAGAAATTTTTAACGAATGATATAGTTAAAAAGCTGAAGGAGAAATTAGATATAAAAGATGGAGATTTAATTTTAATAGCTGCAGATAAAGACAAAAACGTACTTGAAGGTCTCGGTGCTTTAAGAAGAAAAGTTGCAAAGGATAATAATTTATACGAAAAAGAGTATGCATTTTGTTGGGTAGTAAACTTTCCTATGTTTGAATATAGTGAAGAGGAAGATAGGTATGTTTCTCAACATCATCCTTTTACAATGCCTAATGAAGAAGATATAGATTTATTATTAACAGAACCTGAAAGAGTAAGAACCCAAGCTTATGATATAGTAATTAATGGAGATGAAATGGGTGGAGGTTCTGTTAGAATCAATAATCAAGAATTACAAGAAAAAGTATTTAAGGCTTTAAAGTTGTCAGATGAAGACATTAAAGAAAAATTTGGATTTTTTATAGAAGCTCTACAATATGGCACACCTCCACATGCAGGACTTGCTTATGGGCTTGATAGAATGGTTATGTTATTTGCAAAAACAGATAATATTAAAGATATAATAGCATTTCCAAAAACTCAGTCTGCTACATGTCCTTTAACACATGCTCCAAGTATTGTAGATGATAAAAGCTTAAATGAATTAAATATAGAAATAAAAAAATGAAAGAGGTTATATGGAAATTATTAGTAAAAAAGGAATAGTTGTTGAAAATAATAATGGTAATGTTAAAGTTATGATTCAAAGAGATTCAGGATGTGGATCATGCTCGACATGTGGAGGTTGTGAAGTTAAACCTTCATACTACACAACTTTTACTAATGATGACCTAAATCCTGGAGATTTTGTATTTCTTGATAGTGATGTAAAAACTGTAAACAAAGTAAGTTATTTAACTTACTTGTTTCCAGTTTCAATGATGACTATAGGAGCTATTTTAGCCAATACTGTATTTTCTAATAAAGGATTTGATGAAAATCTACTAACATTGTTATTTATAGTTGGATTCTTACTAATTTCATTAATTATTTTAAGAGTTTATGATAAAAGATACAAGAATAAGAATTTAATTAAAATTAGAAAAATATAATTAGATATAAAATGGAGATAATATGAATGCACCAATAGTAACCTTAGTGGGTAGAACAAATGTTGGTAAATCTACCCTTTTTAATAAATTAGTTGGAAAAAGGAAGGCCATTACTGAAGATGTAAACGGAGTAACAAGAGATAGGGTCTACGATAAAGTAGAATGGAC
Organism: Anaerococcus faecalis; assembly: GCF_013371425.1. Taxonomy (NCBI): domain Bacteria; kingdom Bacillati; phylum Bacillota; class Tissierellia; order Tissierellales; family Peptoniphilaceae; genus Anaerococcus; species Anaerococcus faecalis. The sequence continues at coordinate 236,649 of NZ_JABVBA010000001.1, read as the reverse complement.
TGGTCATGAATTTATACTTGCAGATACAGGTGGGCTTGATATATCAAATAAAGATATTATGAATCAAGAAGTTAAATCACAAGTTGAAAAAGCTCTGTTCGAATCAGATTTGATTCTTTTTGTTGTTGATGGAAGAGAAGGAATTAATCCTCATGATTCAGATATAGCAAATGAAATTAGAAAATATAATAAAAAGGTAATAATTGTTGCGAATAAAATAGATCGCGGTAAAATTCCAGATCACTTATATGATTTTTATAAATTTGGATTTGATGATCTTATAGCTATTTCTGCAGAAGGTTCTAAAAACTTAGGGGATCTTTTAGATAAGATAATTTCTTTTATAGATTTTTCAAAGTTTGATACAGATCTTGACGCAACAAGAATTGCTATTATAGGTAAACCTAATGCTGGTAAATCATCTTTAGTAAACTATTTGCTTAATGAAGACAGGATGATTGTAACAAATATTGCAGGAACTACTAGGGATGCTATTGATTCATATTGGCAATATAATAATAAAAATTATGTCCTTATAGATACCGCAGGTCTTAGAAGGAAAAATAAGGTAATCGATAATATAGAGTATTATGCTAACCAAAGAACATTTGATGCTGTTGATAGTTCTGAAATTTGTTTATTTTTGATAGATGCTACAGTAGGTGTTACAGAACAAGATGCTAAAATAGCGGGATATGCTCACAATAGGAATAAGGCAATTATTATAGCTGTAAATAAATGGGATATAGTTAAAAAAGATACTAACACCATGAAAAATATGGAAATGGATATAAGAAATAAATTATCTTTTGCTTTATATGCACCTATAATATTTATATCGGTATTAAAGGGACAAAGGATCACTGATCTTTTAAATTTGATTGAAATTGTTGACAATAACTATCATACAAGAATAAAAACAGGAATACTTAATACAATATTACAAGATGCAATTATGATGAATCCTACACCACAAGATAAGGGAAAAAGGTTGAAAATATTTTACATCTCTCAAGTTCAAACGGCACCACCAAAATTCTTACTTTATGTTAACGATAGGCAACTTATGCATTTTTCTTACCTTAGGTATATGGAAAATCAAATTAGACAAAATTATAGCCTAAAAGGAGTTTCATTTATATTTGATGTAAGAGAAAGGAAAGAAAAATGATATATATATTGATAGCTATAATTTCATATCTTATAGGCTCTATTCCTTTTTCATATATAATTGGAAAAATATTTTTTAAAAAAGATATAAGAAGCTTAGGTAGTGGAAATCCTGGAACAACAAATGTATTTAGAAATTTTGGTCCTTTGGCTGGATGCTTTACCTTATTTTTAGATATAGCAAAGGGATTGGTTGCTGTGTACATTCCTTTGTTCTTTTATGGGAATAGTTTTGCTTTACTTGCTCTAGTATTTGTTATAATTGGTCATATTTTTTCAATATTTTTAAAATTTAAGGGTGGAAAAGGTGTTGCAACATCTGCAGGAGCTTTGTTTGCTTATGATTTAAGAGTATTTTTTATACTTTTATTTGCTTTTGTAGTAGTTTTTCTTATAACAAGAACAGTATCAAAAGCATCTCTTACAGCTGCATTTTTGGCACCTTTTATAGCTTATTATTTCTATTCTATGCACGCTTTTACTATAGTTATATTTATAGTCGCAGTATTTGTAATAGTAGAACATAGGAGTAATATAATAAGAATTAAAAATAATGAAGAAAAGAAAATGTTTTGAGGAAAAATATGGAAATTTCAATAATAGGAGCAGGATCATGGGCTAGTGCCATAGCTTGTGTTTTAGCTGAAAATAACAAAGTTTTAATGTATGCTAGAAATGAAAAAGATGTTAACAATATAAACAATAAGCATATTAATAAAAAATATTTTCCTAATAAACTATTAAACAAAAATATTAGGGCAACTGATAATATTGAAGATCTTTTTAGAAATAAAATTTTAATTAATGCTATTCCAACTCAAGCAATCAGAGAGGTTTTAGAAGGGGTTAAAGAAAAGCTAAGCAATAAAATATTAATAAATCTTTCTAAAGGGATAGAGATTAAAACATATAAGAGAATTTCTGAAATTATTGAAGAATTAAATAGCAAGTGTCAGTATGCGGTATTAAGTGGACCATCTCATGCAGAAGAGGTTATTGATAAAATGCCAACAGCTTTGGTTTGTGCATCAAAAAATCAAAAAATCGCTTTAAATGTACAAGATTTATTTACCTGTGATTATTTAAGAGTATATACTTCGGATGATGTGATAGGAGTAGAAATTGGTGGAGCTATTAAGAATGTTTTAGCCTTTGGAATAGGTATGGCAACAGGATTAAAATTTGGCGATAATACAAAGGCTGCTATAATGACTAGAGGAATTTTTGAGATGAATAAATTCGCTATAAGTCATGGAGCTTCTAGTAAGACTATTAATGGATTATGTGGTATTGGTGATTTAATTGTAACTGCTACAAGTAATCATTCAAGAAATAATAGGTGTGGAATTTTAGTCGGAAAAGGCTATAGCTTAGATGAAGCGATGAATGAAGTAAAGACGGTTGTAGAAGGAATACCTACTACCAGGGCACTTTATGAACTATCAAACAAGGAAGGTTTGGATCTACCAATAACTACTGAGATTTATAGAGTTTTGTACGAAGGTCAAGATCCTAGCATATCAGTAAAAAATCTGATGAATAGGGATAAAAAAAGTGAATATTAGGTGGTATTATGACAATTAAGGATAATATAAAATCAATAGAAAATGATTTGAAAAATTACGATGCTATGCTTTTAGCAGTTAGTAAAACTCATGGCATAGAGAAAATCAAAGAAGCTTATGACTGTGGTCTAAGAGATTTTGGTGAAAATAAAGTCCAAGAGCTTATTGGAAAAATAGAGCTTTTAAATAAGGATATAAATTGGCATTTAATCGGTCACCTACAATCAAATAAAGTAAATAAAATCGTAGGTAAGGTTAAATTAATTCACTCAATAGATTCACTAAAAATTTTAGATAAGGTTAATTCTAGAGCAAAAAATCTTGGCATAGTCCAAGATTGCCTTATACAAGTAAATGTTTCAAGAGAAGCGACAAAGTTTGGTATTTATATAGAAGAAATTGAAAACTTTATAAATGAGGCTAAAAATTTAGATTTTATTCATATAAAAGGTTTAATGACAATTGCTCCAGATACAGAAAATAAAGAGCTAATTAGAAGCTGTTTTAGACAGCTTAAAAAAACATTCGATAAATTATCCAATTTAAGTTATAATAATATTGATATGATATATCTTTCAATGGGAATGACTAACGATTATAAGATAGCCCTTGAAGAAGGTTCAAATATCGTAAGAATAGGGTCAAAAATTTTTGGTAAAAGGATGTACAATAATGTTTGAAAAATTTAAGGATTTTATAGGTATTAATGAAGAATACGATGACTATGAAGATGATAATGAAATGAGAGAAGAAGAAAAAAAAGAAGAAAATATAGATAATACTTATACACCTAGTTCTACATATGACTATAAGACAAGTACTAATCTAAGTGATACTAGTAGTGTATATTCTTCTTATTCAAATAATTACTCTTCAAATAATCAACAAAGAAAAACTAGGGGAGGAGATAACATACTTAGTATGAACGATTCTAATAAAAACTTTAGTCAAAGTTCATCTTCTAGGTTTAGAATTTCAATTCAAGAACCAATTTCTTATGATGAAGATGGTCCTAAAATAGTTGATGATATACTAGATAAAAAAGTAGTAGTACTTAACTTAGAAATGCTAGAAGTTGATAAAAAAAGACAAATATTAGACTTTGTATCTGGGGCTGTATATGCACTAGATGGTAAAGTAGAAAAAGTATCAAAAGGTATATTTGTAATATGTCCTAAGGGGATTGATATAGATAATTATGTTGAAGATCAAATTTCTACAGGAAATTATAATCAATTATAGATCGGCTAAAGTCGGTCTTTAATTTTTATTATGAAATTAAAATATAATATAGATTTTGTTGAAGATAAGTATATTAAATCTAATTTAAAAAAAGCTATATCAGTTTTAGAAAAATCTTTCTATACACACAAAGAAGTTTCTAGCTTTTTTTTGAATCCATTTGAAATTAAGATTATTAAAGATATAGCACGATTAAATAGTATTGATATAGTATTTCTTTCTCCTAATATAAAAAGTGAAAGAAAGATATTTATAGCAAATCCTTACTCTTCAAATCTTAATAGTAAGGACTATTTCAGTGTCTTAGAATTTACTCACAAAGATATAAGACATCCAGATGTTTTAGGATCACTTATGAATTTAGGTCTTGAAAGAAATGATATAGGAGATATATTCATAGAATATGGTATTTGTGAATTTGTAATTTTAAATAAAGAGAAAAATTTTGTTAAATTTAATCTTAGTAAAATAAAAGATGAAAGTATAAATCTTAAATTTAAAGAAGATAATACTATGCAAAACTTAGATATTGAATATAATGAATTTATGGGATTTGTTTCTTCGCTTAGACTTGATAATATAATCTCCGAACTAATTAATCTTTCAAGAGCTAAAGCTAAGAATATAATTAGCAGAAGGTTAGTTAAAATTGATTATCAAACTATAGATAATCCATCAAAGGAAGTTCAAGAGGGTAGTCTTATATCTATTAGGTCTTATGGAAGATTTATCTTTGATGAAATTAAAGGATTAAGTAAAAAGGGAAATTATCGAATAAAGTATAGGAAGTACAAATGATTTACACAATAATTATAATACTAGGAATTTTATTAGACAGAATTACTAAAGTATATGCTAAAAATATTTTTATAGAAAATCCTGTCTATACTAAGCTTATAAATTTAATATATTTAGAAAATAAGGGTGCTGCCTTTGGTATTTTACAAAACAAGAGGATGTTTTTTATAATTCTTACCTTAGTTGTAGTTACTTATCTACTTTATTATTTTATTAAAAATGTAAAAACAAATCCAAAATTATTAAATATTGCCTTATCACTTATAATATCAGGAGCTATAGGAAATTTTTATGATAGATTGATACACTCATATGTAGTAGATTTTATTGAATTTTCATTTATTAATTTTCCAATATTTAACATCGCTGATATTTTAGTTACAATGGGATCATTTCTTTTAATTGTATTTATTATTTTTGGAGAAATGGATGGTGAAAAAAATGTCAGTAGTATTAGGAAATGATTGGGATGAAATATTGAAAGATGAATGGACTAAGGATTACTATTTAAATTTGAGAAAAAATCTTATAAAAGAATACAAAAATTATACCATTTATCCCAATATGTATGATATATTTAATGCCTTAAAAAAGGTATCATATGAGGATAGCAAAGTTGTTATAATAGGTCAAGACCCATATCATGGAAAAGGTCAAGCTCATGGTTTTTCTTTTTCTGTTAGGAAAGGTATAGCTATACCACCATCTCTTTTAAATATATATAAAGAGTTAGCAGATGATCTTTCTCTTTATATACCAAATCATGGAAACTTAGAGAAGTGGGCTGATCAAGGAGTTTTATTATTAAATTCAGTATTAACTGTTAGGGCTGGTTTTGCTAATTCACATAAGGATTTGGGATGGTCTATACTAACTGATAATATAATAAAAAAATTAAATGAAAAAAATGAACCATTGGTTTTTATCTTATGGGGTAAATTTGCTCAATCAAAAGAAGTATATTTAACAAATCCAATGCATTTAATAATAAAAAGTCCTCACCCATCACCTTTTTCAGCACACAGAGGATTTTTTGGTTCAAAACCATTTTCAAGAACAAATAAATTTTTAGAAGAAAACAATTTAAAACCAATTGATTGGCAAATAGAGAACCTAGAATTATAATTCTAGGTTCTCTATAATTAGCGATTTAACTATATTTAAGATATTAGCTATGTTATATACACCATCTTCCATTATAGTAATAAGATTTTTATCTATTTTATAGCTATTTTTATTTTCTATATTAAAATTATTTATAGTTACAAAGCCTTGTGCATTTTTTGAAATATTTCCATATAAAACCAATAAATCTAATTCTATTTTTTTATAATTGGTTTTTAAAATATAATTACTTGATGAAAAATAGGAATTGAGAAAAGTTTTATTAGATCTCAAAATGATTTTAGCCACATTATTGTCAATATTAGCATTATCTATATATATAATATAATCATTTATATTAATTGAAAGTTTTTTATTTATTATCTCACCAATATTAGCTAGAGATTCTGTAGCGATCAGATCATTCTTATTATGGATTAAAATAGGCCAAGGTTTATTCCTTGATTTTAGATCATTATTTAATTTACTTATAACCTTATACCTAGATGGATCATTTCTAAAAATTCCAATTCTTTTTTCCATATCCATAAGCTTCATTGAATCCAAGGAAAGAAATTTACGTTTTGATTTAATTAGTTTATATAGATCTAAGCAATTAGGCCATATAGGATTTAAATTATGGTATTCAAGCCTTATATTTAGAAAGGGAATATCAAATATATCACCATTATAAGTTATCACTTTTTTATTTTTTACTTTTTTAAGATAAATTTTTAATAATTTAATCTCTTCCTTATCTGTTTTTGCAAAATATTGATCTATATAAAAATCATTTCTTTTATTATCAAAATATATAAGACCTAAGACAACCAAATTTTCGAATTGGGCATTAAGTCCAGTAGTTTCTATATCTAAAATCAATTCATCTTTATCTATATTCTTCTTTTTATATCTATATCTAACATTAAGCATAAAATCATTATACCAATATTTGATTTTATATGCTTGTAATTATATAATAAACTAGTTAAAAGGAGTGATAATATGATTTATTTAGATAATGCAGCAACAACAAGAATGTATGATGAAGTAATAGATATTGAAAAAGAATTTGAAAGAAATTATTTTGCTAATCCATCTGCTTTACATAGTTTTGGAATGGAAGTTGAAGAAAAAGTTAAGGAAAGTAGAAAATTTATTGCAGACTATATTGGTTCAGACGAGAATGAAATATTTTTTACTAAAGGAGCTACAGAGTCTAACAATATTATTATAAATTCCTTTAAATCTTCTGAAAATACTGCAATAACATCAAAACTTGAACATGCATCTGTAATTGATACATTTAATAATACCCAATTTAAGGAAGTTAAATTAGTAGATAATGATAATTTTGGTTTTATTGATATAAAAAATTTGGAAAATTTAGTTGATGATAAAACCAATCTTATTTCTCTTATATATGTTCAAAACGAGATAGGCACAATTCAAAATGTTAAAAAAATAAATGAAGTGATAAGAAATAAAAATAAGAATGTATTCATTCACTTAGATGCTACTCAAGCTTTAGGTAAAATTGATTGTAATGTGAAAAATTTAGGTGTTGATGCCCTAAGCTTCTCGTCTCATAAAATACATGGCCCTAAAGGAATAGGTGGGCTATATATAAATAAGAAAAAATTAGGTAAAATTAAAACTTATTTATTTGGTGGAAGACAAGAACTTGTTTCATCAGGCACACTTAATGCACCTGCTATATATGCATTTTATAAAGCACTTAGTTTGTCAAAAGAAAAAGAGGATATAGATTATGTAAAAAAACTTAATTTATACCTAAGAAATAAAGTTATGGATAATATTGAAAATATCCATGTTAATTCCAGCATAGAGAATTCAAGCCCATATATATTAAATATTAGTTTTGAAAAAATCAAATCTGAAATTTTACTTCATATGCTAGAAGAAGATAAAATTTATATATCAAGTGGCTCTGCATGTTCCAAGGGTAAGGATAATAGAATACTTGATGCAATAGGATTAGATGATAAATATAAAGATGGTTCTATAAGATTTTCATTTTCAAGTGATATAAGTTTTGAAGATTTAGATAAAGTAGTAAGAAGTTTAAAGAAACATGTAGAAGAAATAAGGATGGTATTTTAATGAATGATTTATTATCAGTAAGTTTTGGTGAATTATTTTTAAAGGGTAAGAATCGAAATAAATTTTTTAAATCTGCTATCAATAATATAAAAAGAAATATTAAAGATATAGGTTATGATGATATGTATCTTGAAAGTTCAAAACTTTACATAAGTGCTGATAAGGAGAAATTTGATAGCTTAATTATAGAAATAAAAAAAGTATTTGGAATAATTTATATATCAAAAATAAAAAAATGTGATAAGGATATAAACAAGATAGAAGAAGCCACATCAGAAATTTTAGATAATATGGATTTAAAAGATAAAACATTTAAAGTAGAAACTAACAGAGTTGATAAGTCTTTTGATATACAATCTCCAGAACTATCTAGAATAATTGGTGCTTATATATTAAAGAAATATGCTAGTAAAAATAACCTTAGTGTCAATGTTCATAATCCTGATTTTAAAGTTTTCATTGATATAAAAAAATATGCTTATATTTATGCAGATAGAATAGAGGGAAATGGTGGTCTTCCTGTAGGCTCTAGTGGTAATGGTCTTCTACTTTTATCAGGAGGCATAGATTCTCCTGTTGCAGGGTATATGATGGCTAAAAGAGGAATGAAAATCAATTGTATTCATTTCCATTCATATCCATTTACATCAAAAAGAGCTTTAAATAAGGCACTAGACCTTGCAAAAATCCTATCTCAGTATACTGGTGAAATGAAAGTATTTTCAATAAACATGGCTGAAATATATAAAGCAATAAATAAAAATTGCAACAGAAATCAAACTACTATTTTATCTAGAAGATTTATGATGAGAATATCGGAAAAAATATGTCAAAAAAATAATTATGATGCCATAATTACGGGAGAAAGCTTAGGGCAGGTAGCAAGTCAAACATTAGAATCAATGAGCGTAATTGGAGATGCTACAAATTATCAGATATTTAAGCCTCTTGTTGCCTTAGATAAGATAGAAATAATTAATAGAGCTATACATATGGGATCTTATGAGAAATCCATAGAGCCTTATGACGATTGCTGTTCAATATTTGCGCCATCGAACCCAATAACAAAACCTAAATTAAATTATATAAAAGATAGTGAAAAAAAATTATCTATAGAGAAATTAGAGTCTGAAGCTATTGAGAATATGGAAATATTTGACATTTAATTTGACAAAAAATACAAATATTGGTAATATATATAAGTAAACCGCTCAGTATGGGTTCTGATCACCTTGACTGGCGAGAATGTAAACAGGAGGTGTACTATGTACGCTATAATTAAGACAGGTGGAAAGCAATATAAAGTATCAGAAGGCGATTTAGTTAGAATTGAAAAACTTAATGCTGAAATAGGAGAAAATGTCAACTTTGAAGAAGTTCTTTTAGTTGAAAATGAGGGGGACCTAAAAGTTGGTACTCCAATACTAGAAAATGCTAAGGTTGAAGCTACTGTAAAAGACCAAGCAAAAGACAAAAAAATTGTTGTATTTAAATACAGACCTAAAAAAGCATCTAAGACTAAAAAAGGTCATAGACAACCATATACTTTAGTGGAAATTAACAAAATTTCTTGCTAATGATTGATGTTACTTTATTATTAAAAAATAAAAAAAAAATTGGATTTAAAATCCAAGGTCATGCAAATTTCGATGAGCATGGATTTGATATAGTTTGTGCAGCAGTATCAACGCTAGCTTATACATGCATTAATAGTCTTGATTTTTATAATTATAATCTAGAATTTCATGATGATAATGATATAATGTGTGTAGTTGTAAAAAAAGCTAGTAGTCAAAGTAATGTTATTTTACAAACTTTTGAGATAGGTATAAAAACACTGCTTACAAATTATAGCGAATATATTAAATTAAACTATGAGGAGGTTTAGGATGTTTTTAAACATTAATTTGCAAAGATTTTCTAGTAAAAAAGGGGTTTCTTCTTCAAAAAATGGTAGAGATTCCAATGCTAAAAGATTAGGTGTTAAAAGGGCAGATGGTCAAACTGTAAATGCAGGAACAATAATTGTTAGACAAAGAGGAACAAAAATCCATCCAGGTAAAAATGTCAAAATTGGTGGAGATGATACTCTTTTTGCATCTATTGAAGGTGTTGTAAAATTTGAAAGAAAAGGTAAAAATAGAAAACAAGTTTCTGTATACCCAAAGCAAGACATTGCTTAATAGAGAACTAGCTTGCCATATGGCAAGCTTTTTTTATAAAGAGGAAAAATAGCTATGATAGATTATGCTAAAATAGAACTTCATGCAGGAAATGGTGGGGATGGAGCTGTAGCTTTTAGAAGAGAAAAATATGAACCTACAGGAGGACCTGCTGGGGGAGATGGAGGAGATGGGGCTAATATTTACATAAAGGCAACCAATTCACTATCAACTCTTGAAGAATATAGATATAAAAGTAAATATAGGGCAGAAAATGGCGAAAATGGTATGGGTAAAAAGAGGTTCGGAAAAAAAGGTGAAGACCTTGTTTTATATGTACCAGTTGGAACAATAATTAGAGAAGTATCAAGTAATACAATAATTAAAGATTTAAAGAAAAATGGTGAGCAATTTCTAATAGCAAAGGGTGGTCGAGGTGGAAAAGGTAATGTTCATTACAAAACTTCAACCAGACAGGCACCAAGATTTGCCCAAAAAGGAAGAAAAGGACAAAGTATAGAAGTAAGTTTAGAACTTAAAATTTTAGCCGATGTTGGGTTAGTAGGTCTACCAAATGTTGGGAAATCTACTCTTATTTCAGTAATTACAAAAGCTAAACCTAAAATTGCTAATTATCATTTTACAACACTTGACCCAAATTTAGGTGTAGTAAAAGTGGATAAAGAAAGATCCTTTATAGTTGCGGATATACCTGGATTAATAGAAGGTGCTAATGAAGGACAAGGGCTTGGACATGACTTTTTAAAACACATTCAAAGGTGTAAAATACTAATTCATTTAGTGGATATATCTGGTTTAGAAGGAAGAAATCCAATTGAAGATTTTAAATTAATAAATAAAGAATTGAAACTTTATGATGAGAAACTTTCTGACAAATATCAAATAGTGGCTCTAAATAAGTCAGATCTTGATTATAATGAAAATTATAAAAAATTTGAAAATGAATTTAAAGATAAGTATAAAATATTTAAAATATCAGCAGCAACCACTCAAGGAATTAAAGAACTAATTGATGAAGTAACTAAAGTTCTTTCTAAAATTGATGAAGAAAAATATACTCTAGATGAAGAAATAAATGAAAGTTATTTACAAAACTACTATAATAAAAATATGGAAAATGGAAATCTCGAATTCTATAAGGAAGAAGGAATTTACGTTTGTACTGGATATAGGATAGATAAGCTTTTAGAAAGAGTTAATTTAGATGATTATGATAGTAGAATGTATTTTGAAAAAAAACTTAGAGATATGGGTGTTTTCGATAAATTTTTGGAAATGGGTATAGAAGAAGGAGACTCTGTTGCTATAGGTGATATAGTATTTGATTATTATGAGTAAGGAGAATTTATGCTAACAGGAAAACAAAGGTCACAGCTAAAAAGCTTAGCACATGATTTAAAGCCTATTATTAATATAGGCAAAAATTCACTAAGCGTAGAAGTTATTGATGCTATAGATGAAGCTTTGGAAAAAAGAGAACTAATAAAGATTAAAATTTTAAATAATAACTTAGATGATAATAATGAAATAATTGATGAAGCTATTGAAAAGCTAAATTGTGAATTTGTTTCTCATTTAGGTAATATTTTTACTATTTATAGAAAAAGTAAAAATAATAATAAAATTAGCTTATAATGAAAATCGGATTATTTGGGGGGACATTTGATCCTATACATGTAGGCCATTTGATTGTTATGGAAAATTGTATAAATCTAATGGGACTGGATAAAATTTTTATTCTACCTAATTCTAATCCTCCTCATAAACTTAAAAATCATAAAAGTTCTACTGAAATTAGGGTAAAAATGGTTAAAGAGGCTATAAAAGATAATCCTAGAATAGAAATTAATGATTATGATTATAAAGATAATAATATTCATTATACATTTCAAACCATAGAATACTTTGTTAATGCCTATAATGAAGATGAAATATTTTTTATTATGGGTGAAGATTCTTTTTTAGAAATTGAAACATGGAAAAACTATAAAAGAATTTTAGAAAATAATATTATAGTATTCAAGAGATATTCTGATGATGGTAAAAAAATTAAAAATAAACTCAATCATTATAGTAAATTTAGAGATAATATTTTTATAATAGACAACTTGGTCGTTGATATTTCATCAAGTCTTATTAGAAAACTTGTAATGAATAAAAAAAGTATAAAATACCTAGTAACAGATGATGTGGAACTTATTATAAAAAAGAAGGATTTATATGTTTAATTTAGATGAATATAAAGATAAGCTTATAGATAATATTGGTATAAAAAGATTTAATCATTGCCTTAGGGTTAGAGACTTTGCTTTAAAATTAAACAAAAGACTAGATAATTATAAAATAGAAACTGCCGCTATTTTACATGACTGTGCCAAGTATAATGAAAAGTATTACCTAGATAAATACAAAAATTATTGTAATTTTGATAAAGAAATCTTAGAAAACAAGGCTGTTATTCATGCGTTTTTAGGAAAAATTATTGCTGAGAAAGAGTATAATATTAATGATGAAGAAATTCTAAATGCAATAAAATATCATACAACGGGAAGAGTTAATATGACGGAGCTTGAAAAAATCATTTTTTTAGCTGATGCATGTGAGGAAAAAAGAAATTATCAAGGAGTAGAAGAAATAAGAAATTTAGCCTTCAAAGATTTAGATAAAGCTGTATTAAAAACCCTAGATGGTAATATTAAATCTTTAATTGATAGGGGATTAATTATTTTTCCATTAACAATTTTGGCTAGGAATTACTTATTAAAGGAGAAAAATGGGTAAATTAGATATAATAATTAAAACGTTAGAAAATAAGCAAGCAAGTAATATAAAAGTAATTGATTTAGAGAACAAATCATCAATAGCTGATTATTTTATTATAGCTACTGGTAATTCAATAAATCAAAATAAAGCACTTTTAGAATATATTGAAGAGAATTTAAAAAAGGAAAACTATGATATACTTTCAGTAGAGGGACTTAGAGATGGAAACTGGATATTAATTGATTGTGGAGATGTAGTAGTCCATATATTCACTTCATCTCAAAGAAGCTTTTATAATATTGAAGATCTGTGGGAGTCTTAATTAATGTAGAGGTTAAAAATGGATAATGATAAAAAAGATAAGATAATTATTGCCTTAGCTATTTTAATAGTATTAACCTTATCTTATAATTTTGTTAATAGAAAAGATAATGAAGAACTTGTCATAAATAGAAATAAGGATTCTATTTCTTCTTTAACTAATTATAAAAGCAATGATAATAAAGATACTTTTACTACGAATAGCAAAAGTAATGATGACTCTTCAATAAAAGTACATATTAGTGGTGAGATAAAAAACCCTGGTGTATATACGGTAAATAAAAATGATAGGTTAGACAACTTAGTCAAAAATGCAGGTGGTTTATCTGATGATGCTGATATCAATAGGATTAACTTAGCCTTAAGGCTAGAAGATCAAATGAGAATCATTATTCCAAATATAAATGACAAAAAAAGTGATCAAGAACAAATAAATCAGGCTGATGTTCTTGTAACTGATGCAAATAAAAATAAGCATAAGGTAAATATAAACACTGCCGATAAAGCTACATTAATGACATTACCTAATATAGGTGAGAAAAGAGCCTTAGCAATAATTGAATATAGAGAAGGTAATAAGTTTAATAAAATAGAAGATATTAAAAATGTTTCTGGTATTGGTGATAAATATTTTGAAGCAATGAAAGATATGATAGTTGTAGATTGAGGTTGTTTATGAAATTATCAACAAGAGGAAGATATGGGTTAAGAGCTGTTCATTACTTGGCAGAGAACGAGGATAAAGGTTATATTTCAGTTTCTGATATTTCAAATGCCTTAAAATTACCTGATAATTATTTAGAACAATTAATAAGAATTTTAAAAAATAATAATATAGTAGTTTCAGCAAGAGGAGCTAGAGGTGGATACAAATTATCAAGAAACTCTAGTGAAATAACTGTTGGAGATGTATTAAGAGTTTTAGAAGGTGAGATGACTTCAAGTCAGTGTGTTGCTAATAGGACAAATTGCGATAATGAAGAATGTGAAGCCTATTACGTATTTACAAAAATAGATAAAGCAATTAATAATGCTGTTAACTCAATAACCATACAAGATATGGTGAATGAAAAATTTGATTAATTAGGAGATACAATAGATGAAGAAATTAGGAATGAATGAAGTTAGAAGAGAATACTTAGATTTTTTTGGAAAGAAAAAAAATCATACAGTTTTAAAATCTTTTCCACTTATCCCAGAAGATGATGAATCCTTATTATTAATAAATGCTGGTATGGCACCGTTGAAAAAATATTTTACTGGTGAGAAAAAAATGAAAAATAATAGAGCCACTTCATCTCAAAGATGTATAAGAACAGGAGATATAGATAGGGTAGGAATGACTGAAAGGCATGGAACTTTTTTTGAAATGCTTGGAAATTTTTCCTTCGGTGATTATTTTAAAAGAGAGGCTATACATTGGGCATATGAATTCTTAACTGTGAATCTTGAAATAGATAAAAATCTCCTTTGGGTGTCAGTATTTGAAGATGATGATGAAGCCTATGATATATGGCATGATGAAATAGGTTTAGATAGCGAAAGAATATTAAAATTTGGAAAAGAAGATAACTTTTGGGAGCTTGAAGTAGGACCTTGTGGACCTGATTCAGAAATTTTTGTTGATAGAGGAATAGATAAGGCGATTGATGAAAATGATAATAAGCCTGGAAATGATGATTCTGATAGATTTATGGAAGTTTGGAATTTGGTTTTCACCCAATTTAATAAAAATGCAAACAAAGAGTATATTCCCCTATCTCATCCTAATATAGATACAGGTATGGGACTTGAAAGAATAGCCATGGTCCTTCAAGGTAAAGATAATATATTTGAGGTTGATGTAAATCAAAGTATTATTAAAGAAATAGAGAATCTTTCAAATAAAAAATATAAGGAAGATGAAAAAGATGATATTTCTATTAGAGTTATTGCCGATCATGCAAAAGCCATTACCTTTATGGTCAGTGATGGAATATTACCTTCTAATGAAAAGAGAGGTTATGTTTTAAGAAGACTTATAAGAAGAGCCTATAGACATGGTAAATTACTAGGTATAAAGAATGAGTTTTTGAAATCTGTAATTGAAAAGATAATAGATACTTATAAAATTGAATATAATGAATTAATAGAAAACAAGGATAGAATTCTTTCAATAGTAAGTAAGGAAGAAGAGAACTTCCAAAAAACAATTGATAGTGGCCTTGATATATTAAACTCATATATAAAAAATTTAAAAGATCATAACGAAAGCGTATTAAATGGTGCTGATGCTTTCAAATTATATGATACTTATGGATTTCCACTTGATTTAACTAGAGAAATTTTAGAAGAAAATAATTTAAGTGTAGATATCAACGAATTTAATAAGCTTATGGAAAAACAAAAAGAACTTGCAAGAAGTGCCAGAAAGTCAGATTCTGGTTGGTCGCTTGAATCAATAAACATCGATAGTTTCGATAAAACAGATTTCGTTGGATATGATAAGCTCAGTGTAGAAGCTAATATTATAGGTTTATTTGATCAAAACAAGGATTTAAACTTTATAAAAGAGGGTAAAAAGGGTATAGTAATAAGTGATAAGACTTCTTTTTATGCCGAAAGTGGTGGACAAGTTGCAGATTCAGGTTTTATAGTAACAGAAGATACAAAAGCTAGAGTATATGATGTACAAAAGAAAAAAGATGTAATTGTTCACTATATAGAAGTTATAGAAGGGAATTTATCTAAAACTTCAGCTAAATTTATAGTTGATAAGGATAGAAGACTAGACATAACAAGAAATCACTCAGCTACTCACTTGCTAGATCAAGCTTTAAGAAATGTATTAAAGGAAGATGTCAATCAAGCAGGCTCATTAGTAGATGCAGATAAGCTAAGATTTGATTTTACTTATTCTAAAGCTCTTACAAAGGAAGAGATAAGAAAAATAGAAGATGAAGTTAATAAAAAAATAAGAGAACAACTACCTGTAAAAAAACAGATAATGCCATATGAAGAGTCAGAAAAAATAGGAGCTATTGGATTATTTGAAGATAAATATAAGGACATGGTAAGAGTTGTCTCCATTGGTGATTATTCGAAAGAGCTATGTGGTGGATGTCATGTAAATAATTCATCAGAAGTTTTAATATTTAAAATAATTCAAGAATCTTCTGCAGCAGCAGGTATTAGAAGGATTGAAGCCTATACTGGGAAAAAAGTATATGAATTGACTAATTCTAATATTGATAAGATTGAAAAAATAGCTAATAAATTAAAAACTAATCCTAAAAATATTTTAGATAGAATTGATTCGTTGGAAAATGAAGTAAAATCGCTAAAGGAAAAAGTCCAAAAATTAAAAAGACTTAATGATGAAGATGTATTTAATGATATAGCTAATCGCGTAGAAAATATTAATGGAATAAATCTTTTAGTTCATAAGTTTGACAACATAGATATGGAAACTTTAAGAAACTTTGAAGATAGGATGAAAAATAATTATAAAGATTTGATTATTGTTTTTGCAACTGTAAATAATGGGAAAATTATTTTCACTGCTTCAATTTCTGACTCTTTAGTGGATAGATACAATGCAGGACAAATTGTTAGAATTATAAGTAAAATAACAGGTGGAAATGGGGGCGGCAAAAGAAACTTTGCTCAAGCTGGTGGTAAAGATATTTCAAAGCTAGATGAGGCTTTAAATGCAGTTTATCAATTAATATAAGGAGTAAAAATGTCAGATAATAATTTCAATGAAACTATGCGTTTTAAACCACAAGAAGAAAAAGAAGTAAATATAAGGGAAATTCTTACTGAAGTTTATAAGGCTTTAGAAGATAAGGGTTATAAACCAACAAATCAAATAATAGGTTATCTAATGAGTGGAGATCCTACTTATATAACAGGCCATAATAATGCTAGAAAGCTTATAAGGCAAGTTGATAGAGATACAATATTGGAAGAAATTATTAATTATTATATAAATGAGTAGGATAATGGGACTAGACTTGGGCGATAAAACTATAGGGGTCGCACTTAGCGATCCTTTATTTATTACTGCACAAGCTTATATTACAATAAAAAGACAAAAAGCTAGCTTGGATATAGAAAAACTATTAGAAATAATAGAAGAAAAAGAAGTTGATTTAATAGTAATTGGACTTCCTAAAAATATGAATGACACCTTAGGCCCACAGGCTATGAAGGTGATTTCTTTTGTAAGCTTATTAAAAAGCACGACTGATATTGAAATTAAATATCAAGATGAAAGAATGACAAGCTTGCAATCTAACAAAGTATTAATGGATATGTCTGTAAGACGAGAAAATAGAAAAAAATACATAGATCAGATTGCAGCAACCTTTATTTTACAAACCTATTTAGATAGGAGATCTAATGGATAAAATTGTTTTAAAAGACAAAGATAATAAAGAAGTCGAATTTAATATAATCGACACATTCGGAGTGGATGAAAAAACTTATGCGGCATTAGAACCTTTAGATGAGGATTTTATTGTTATTTTTGAAGTTATTGAAGAAAAAGATTCCGTAAGTTTTAAGTTTATTGAAAATGATAAGGAATTAGACGAGATTATTAATATATATGAAGATATGAAAGAAGATTAGTATGAATAACGAACAATTGAAAAAGATTTTTGAAAAAAATGGCCATAAATTCACTAAGCAAAGACAAATAATTTTCAATGCTCTAAATAATGCTAATTCAAAACATTTGACACCTGAGGAACTTTTTTCAATAGTTCATCAAGAAAATAAACAAGTTGGAATAGCCACAGTTTATAGAACTTTAAATATTTTCGAAGAATTAGGTATAGTAAACAAACAAGAATTTACAGATTCTGTTAATACTTATGAGCTTATTGGGCAAAATGATGAGCATCATGATCATCTAATTTGCACTAATTGCGGGAAAATAGTTGAAGAAAAAATATTAGAAAATGATGAACTAGCAGAAATACTTAGAGATAAATATGATTTTGATTTAGACTATTATTCCTTAAGAATTTATGGGATTTGCTCCGATTGTCAAAATGAAATAAGGAGTAAAAATGAGAACGCAAAATAAATTGAAAGTTATCCCCCTTGGGGGATTGGGTGAAATTGGGAAAAACTGTACTGTAGTAGAATATAAAAATGAAATGATTCTTATTGATTGTGGATTAACATTTCCAGATGAAGATATGTTAGGAGTAGATATAGTTATTCCAGATTTTACTTATATTGAAGAAAACAAAGAAAAACTTAAGGGTATATTTATCACTCATGGACATGAAGACCATATTGGTGGAATAACTTACCTATTAAAAAATATAGATACAAATGTATACTGCTCCAAGTTAACTAAAGGTCTATTAGAAAATAAATTTAAAGAACATGGTCTTAACCCAAATAAGATTAAGATGGTTAATGTTAATAATACAGTTAAATTAGGAAATCTTAGTTGTGAATTTATTAGAGTAAGTCATTCTATACCGGACTCATGTGCTATAGCTGTTAGAACTCCAATAGGAACAGTTTTATTTACAGGTGACTTTAAAATGGATTTCACACCAATAGACGGAGAACCAACTGATATTCAAAAATTAGCAGAACTTGGCAAAAAAGGTATTTTATGCCTATTTTCTGATTCGACTAATGTAGAAATAGAAGGAAGTTCTATGAGTGAAAGTGAGGTTGGACAAACCTTTATAAATATTTTTGGTCAAGCTAAGGGTAGAATTATAGTAGCAACTTTTGCTTCAAATCTTCATAGAGTTCAACAAGTAATATATGCTGCTGAAAAGTATAATAAAAAAGTGGTTTTATCTGGACGTTCAATGTTAAATAATGTAAAAATAGCTGGTAATTTAGGATATTTAAAGGTTAGGAGTAATACTCTAATTGATATAAAAAATATAAAACAATATTCAGATGATCAAATCGTAATTTTATCTACAGGTACACAAGGTGAACCTTTATCTGCTTTGACAAGAATGGCAAATAATGAGCATAGACAAATACATTTAAATGAGTCTGATACAGTTATATTATCATCTTCTGCTATCCCAGGTAATGAGATGTCAATTAATAATACCATTAATAACTTGACTAAAATAGGATGTGATATTATATATGATTCTTTAGCTAAAGTTCATGCTTCTGGCCATGCTTGTCAAGAAGAAATAAAATTAATGCATCAACTAACTACGCCAAAGTACTTTATTCCTGCCCATGGAGAGCCAAGACAACTAAAAAAACATAAAGAAATTGCTATGGATATGGGTATGAATAGCTCTAATATACTAGTAGGTGAAAATGGAGATATTTTTGAATTTACTAAAAAATCTGCACGAATCAATGGTAAAGTTCAAGCGGGGAATGTATTAGTGGATGGATCTGGAATAGGGGATGTAGGTAATATTGTATTAAAAGACAGAAAGCACTTATCTGAAGATGGTCTACTTGTAGTATCCTTAACTATAGAGAAACATACTCAAAAAGTTTTATCAAATCCTGAAATTGTGTCAAGAGGCTTTATTTATGTTAAAGAAAATCAAGATTTAATTGAAAATTCAAAAGATGTAGTTTTAAGAACTATGAATAAGTGTCAAAATAAGGATATACACGCTATTAGTCAGATAAAATATCAAATAAGAGAAGCTCTAAAGTCATATATATATAACCAAACTGGAAGAGATCCTATGATTTTGCCAGTACTAACAGAAGTAAGTGAAAATGAATATTAATTATGATTATATAAGCGAATATTTAAAAGATATATATTTAGATGATGATTATATTTTTGAAAGAAAATATGCCTTGGAAAATAATATACCTATTATGAAGTTAGAAACTAAAGAGTTTATTAAAAGCTTAATATATATAAAAAAACCTAAATCTATTCTTGAAATAGGTACAGCTATAGGCTACTCTTCTTTAATTTTTTCTAAATATAGTAGAGCAAGAATAACTACTATTGAAAAATCAGAAGAAATGGCAAAAATAGCTAAAAAAAACTTTTCTAAATACAACAAACAAATTAATATTATAAACATGGATGCAAAAAAAGCCTTGAATGAAATAAATCAAGGCTTTGATTTTGTTTTCATAGATGCAAACAAAGCAAAATACAAATATTATTTTGATAAGGCTTCTAAATTGTTAAATAAAGATGGCATTATTGTATGTGATAATATTTTATTTAGAGGCGAAGTATCCAATGATGATCTTATAATAAGAAGAAGTATTACCATAGTAAAAAAATTAAGAAAATTTTTATCATATATAACTAATTTAGAAGAATTTGATACAAGTATAATTCCTATAGGAGATGGAATAAGTATAAGCACAAGGAGGCTTAATGAATAAAGAAGTTGAATTATTAGCACCTGCAGGAGATTTTGAAAAATTAAAAGCAGCAATAAAATTTGGAGCAAATGCGGTTTATATGGCTGGAAATAGTTTTGGATTAAGAAAAAATTCAAAGAACTTTGATTCTGAAGAATTAAAAGCAGCTGTTGACTATGCACATAATCATAATGTAAGATGTCATATTACTATGAATATTGTACCACATGATAATGATTTAGATGGTATTGTTGACTATATAAAGTTTTTAGATAAAATTGGAGTTGATGCATTAATAATATCAGATCCTGGTATTTTCATGATAGCTAAAGAAAACTCAAATATAGATTTACATATTTCTACTCAAGCTTCTGTTACGAATTCTCATACTATTAATTTTTGGTATAATTTAGGAGCAAAAAGAGTAATACTTGCACGTGAACTGTCTTTAGATGAGATTATTGAAATTAGAAAAAATGTGCCTAAAGATTTAGAAATAGAATGTTTTATTCATGGTGCTATGTGTATTTCATACTCTGGACGTTGCTTATTGAGCAATTATATGACAGGGAGAGATTCTAATAGGGGAGATTGCGCTCACGCTTGCAGGTGGAAATATAGTATTCAAGAAGAAAAAAGACCAGGTGAATACTATCCTATAGAAGAAGATGAAAACGGAACTTTTATTATGAATTCTAAAGACCTATGTTTAATAGATGAAATTGATAAGTTAATTGAAGCAGGAATAGATTCTTTTAAAATAGAAGGAAGAATGAAGACGGTATTTTATGTAGCAACTGTAATAAGGAGCTATAGGCAAGCAATTAATGCATATTATAAGGGTACATTTAATGAAAAAATTGCACAAAAATATTTTGATGAAATAAAAAAAGCTAGTCATAGACATTTTACTAAGGGATTTTTCTATGGAAGACCTGGCAAAGATGCACAAATTTATGAAAATTCATCATATATTAGAAATTATGATTTTATTGCCGTAGTTCTAGATTATGATAAAAATCAAAAAATAGCAAAACTTGAGGAAAGAAATAAATTTATATTAGGCGACAAGGTTGAAATATTCGGAAATAATTCTGAATATATAGAATTTAAAATAAATAATATGAAAGATTCTAACGGAAATGATATTGATACTGCAAATAAGGCAAAACAAATAGTATATATTAAAATAGACCATGAACTCCAAAAAGGTGATATTGTTAGACGAGAAATAAAATAAAAAAAGTAGTGAAAACAGAATAGAATATGATATGTACCATCCTTACTGGTTTGTCCGGTAAAGAGGGTACATATCATTTCAGGATTTAGGTTGATACACAAAACTATTTACAGACCCACATCCACTACAACGAATTAATTAAATATTACGTCCAGTTTTATGGATACACTTCAATATCTATTCTTTTTCATTACCTTTAATTTTGGCGTCTTTGCAACAAGCCATTTTTAAAGAATTGTTGCTTATTTTAATGCTTATTCTTTGTCTTTAGATGGATTTTCAGAAAAATCTGATCTTGTTCTTCTAGCTTCTACTCCAACGTTAGAGTTTTCATCAGCTTCATCTGATATAGTTCTAAGATTTTCTTGGTCTGCATTATGTTTTTTATCTAATGATTCTCCACCTTGTTCTTTATTTTCTTCTCTAACTTTTTTATCAAGTTCTTCATCACCTTTATATTGATTGGCATTTGTTACTTTTTTATCTGTCATAAAAATCTCCTTTATAAATATTAATTAGAATCTTCAATATTACATTTATACCCATTAAGGTGAGATTTATATCACTTTATTATTTTTACTAATTTCTTTTGTAATTTCTACAATAACTTTACTTGCCATCTCCATATCTTCTATTGGAATAAATTCATATATACCATGAAAATTATATCCTCCTGTAAAAATATTAGGACATGGTAGACCCATAAAAGATAATTTTGAGCCATCAGTACCACCCCTTATAGGTTGACAGATAACTTCTATTCCAAGATTTTCCATAGCTTTTCTTGCATAATCTATTATTTCTTGTTTGTCTTTTAAAATATCTCCCATATTATAATAAGTATCACTTAAATCAAGTTTTATATTATTGTTATATTTTTTGTTTAAAAATTCTATACAATCTGATAAAAAAGCTTTCTTAATTTGAAATTCGTCTTTATTAAAATCTCTTATTATATAGTTTAATTGAGTATCTTCTACACTACCTTTTATAGAGACCATATGATAAAATCCTTCATATCCTTCTGTATGCTCAGGTCTTTGTACTTGACCTAACATATCATCTAATTCTTTCGCAAGGCTGATAGAATTTATCATAGTGTTTTTTGCAGTACCAGGATGCACTGACTTACCTTTAATATAAATTTTTGCATCGGCAGCATTAAACGATTCATATTCCAATTCACCCAATCTACCTCCGTCTATAGTATAAGCAAAATCAGCTCCAAAACTACATACATCAAAGCTATCACAACCTGTTCCAATCTCTTCATCGGGTGTAAAGGCAATTTTTATATCTCCATGCTTAATCTCTGGATTATTTACTAAAAATTCTAATGCGTTCATAATTGCAGCTATACCAGCTTTATCATCAGCACCTAGGAGCGATTTACCTCTAGTTGTTATTAAGGTTTTACCTACTAAATTATCTAATACAGGGAATTCACTAGTCTTTAGGTAAATATTATCATTTAGTTTAATATCTCCACCTTTATATTTGATAATTTGCGGATCTACAATTTTCCCATCCATTTCTGGTGAAGTGTCCATATGGGCAATGAATCCAACTTTTGGTAAGTCTTTATCAATATTAGCTTTTAAAGTCGAAAAAAGAAACCCCTCCTCATTTATAGTAGATTCAAGTCCCAAATCTCTTAATTCATCTTTTAAAACTTTTGCTAATTCAAGTTGACCCTCACTTGTAGGTTTAATCTCTGAAGCTTTTTCCGGATTGCTCTTAGTATCAATAGCTATATATTTTAAAAACCTATTACAAATATCTGTCATATTAACTCCTTTCAATACTAATTATACTACTAATTTATAATTTGATAAAAGCAGTTTCTAAATGCTTTATAACTTGAAAATTCTTGATTTTTCTTATTTTTTAAAAATTGGGATTTATGGTAAAATTAATTATAGATTATGATTATAGGGGTTGATTAAATGAAAGATTTGAATATTAAAACTGAAAATAAATTACCAGAATATAAAACAGCATCCTCAGCTGGTATGGATATATATGGATTTAATGATGAGGATGTAATCATTAAAAGCGGTGAAACAAAATGTATAGATACAGGTCTAAAGATAGAAATACCTGAGGGATATTTTGCAGCGATATATCCAAGATCTTCAACTGGTGTAAAAAGAAACTTAATGCTTGCAAATTCTACTGGTATAATAGATAGTGATTATAGAGGAGAGATTAAGTTATTTTTCTATAACTTTGGCAAAGAAACTCAAGTTATAAAAAAGGGAGAAAGGCTTGCTCAATTAATAATTCAACCTTATGAAAGAGTTAGAATAAATAAGGTTGACCAATTAAGTGAAACAAGTAGGGGAGAAAGAGGAATAGGCTCAACAGGGAAATAATGAGAAAGAAGAAAAATTCAATCAAAAAAAATTTTAATAAAAATAAGTATAACATTATCTTAATTATAATTGCCATAATATTTGCAGTTTTTCTTCTAGCAAATATTATAGATAATATTTCTAATAAAAACTTATCCAAATATGACAATGAAATGATAGTAATAAAAAATAAAGATAATGAAATCACTTCACTTAGCCTTAGAGATATAAGAAAAATGGGTGGTCAAAATTCAAAAATAAATCAACATAGTGATGTAGTTATAGATATTGAAGGGCTGTCACTTGATAGACTAATAAACAAAGTAGATATAGATCCTAATTTAAATAATATTATTGAATTTATAGATGGTAAGGGAAACAAAACTAGTATAGCTCTAGAAAGTGCACTTGAAGTTGATAGAGTTTATCTTGTTTATAAAACTATTAATAAAGCTAATATAGATTTTGATAAAAAATTAGGTGTATTCTATGTAGTAGATAAACAGCAAAAAGATGCCAATAAATGGATTAAAAATGTAAAAATAATTAATATAAAATAACTCATGACTAGTCATGGGTTATTTATTTTAGAAGATAGATCAATATGATATAATTGATTAAGGATGTGATAATATGAATAATGAGTTTAAATACGAAAAACTAACTCCTATGCTCAAACACTATGTAGATGTCAAAAAAAACTTTAATGATTCAGTCCTATTATATAGGGTTGGTGATTTCTATGAAGCTTTTTTTGATGATGCCATTACTATTAGCAAAGTACTTCAATTAGCACTAACAGGAAAAGAATGTGGTCATGATAAAAGAGCACCAATGTGTGGAGTACCCCATCATGTAATTGATACTTATGTAAATAAATTAGTAAAAAAAGGACATAAAGTGGCCTTATGTGATCAAGTTGAAGATCCCAAAAAAGCAAAAGGGTTAGTAAAAAGGGCTATAACAAGAGTTATTAGTCCCGGTACTATAGTTGATCTAGACTCTCTTAATAAAAAAGAAAATAACTATCTTCTTTCGTTATATGAAAATAAATTTGGTATTGGAGCATGCTTTTCTGATATATCAACAGGAAAATTAGTATGCTTTGAAATAAGAAATAAAATTGATATTACTGGAAACAAGCTTATAGATGAAGTCGAAAAAATTTCTCCTTCAGAAATACTTATAAATTCAAATTTTAAAAACAAAAAATTCAGAGAATATTTGGATTTAAATCCTAGTATTCTAATAAATAAAATAGATGATAATAATAACTTTGAAGATTTTATCCAAAATGTAAGAGAACATCTTGGTGATATTAATTATAGTAAAATTAATAACTTAAGAATCGCACTTGTAGCTTGTTCAAATCTTTTAAGCTATATTTACAAATTTCATAATGAAAATCTAGCTCACTTAAATGAAATAGAGCTTCTTGAAATTGATTCATATATGGAGCTTGATGCAAATACTAGACGTAACTTAGAACTTCACAATAATATAGATAAAAAAGGCAAGGAAAACTCTATAATAAAGCTTATTGACAAGGCGGATACAGTAATGGGTTCAAGACTTTTAAATGAATGGCTTGAAAGACCATTAATTGAAAAAGAAAAGATTGAAAAAAGGCTTGATATGGTTGAATATCTTTTCTCAAATAGAGATGTTTCAGAAAAAATCACTTATTTTTTAGATGATATATATGATTTAGAAAGAATTGTGGGAAAAATTTCCTATCAAAGAGCAAATGCTAGAGATATGATTTCATTAAAATCGTCATTAAGGAATATACCGGAATTTAAAATATATTTATCTAATCTAAATAATAAGGCATATAAGGACTTAGCTAATATAATACCAGATATTGGAAATATTTATGAAATTTTAGAAAAAGCTGTAGTTAATAATCCTCCTATATCTATAACTGACGGAGGCATCATAAAGGATAATTTTAATGATAAGCTAGATAAGTTAAAGCTTGAATCAGAATCTGCTGAAAAAGATCTCCTTGAATATGAGGTAAGTGAAAGAGAAAAAACGGGTATTAAAAAATTAAAAATTAACTACAATAAAAATAGTGGTTATTCTATTGAAGTAACTAAGTCTTTTATAAATATGGTTCCAAAAAGCTATATAAGAAAACAAACCCTAAAAAATCAAGAAAGATATACAACTGAAAGATTAGAAGAATTATCTAATTTGATATTAGGCTCAAGCGATATGATAAATGAGCTTGAATATGAAATTTTTAATGAACTTAGAGATTTTATTTTAGAAAATACGAAAAAACTCCAATACTTGTCTAAGTTAATAGCAATTATAGACGCATTAAACTCTTTGAGTAAGCTTGCAAGGGAAAATAATTACACTAAGCCTATAATGAGAAATGATAATATCATTAAGATTATAAATGGTCGCCATCCAGTCATAGAAAAAAATCTTAAAGAAAATGAATTTATTGCAAATGATACAGATATAGGAGAAGAAGATAACTTAATCCAAATTATAACAGGACCTAATATGGCAGGTAAATCTACTTATATGAGGCAGATGGCTATAATTATTATACTTGCTCAAATAGGTTCCTTTGTACCATGTGACAAAGCTGAGATATCTATATGTGATAAAGTATTTACAAGAATTGGGGCAAGTGACAATATCTCTAAAGGTGAATCTACCTTTATGTTAGAAATGAATGAGGTAAGTAATATATTAAAAAATGCAACTGAGAGCTCATTTATTATTTTAGATGAAGTAGGAAGGGGAACAAGTTCTGATGATGGTTTATCAATTGCAATGAGTCTTGTAGAGTACTTAAGTAAGAAAAAAAGAATAAAGACAGTATTTGCGACTCATTTTCATGAATTGACAATTCTAGAAAACGAGCTTAGAAATGTAGTTAATCTTAAAATTGATATCCTTGAAGAGAATAATTCCCTAGTTTTTTTAAGAAAGATTTCAAGAGGCAAGTCAGATAGGTCTTATGGTATTGAAGTGGCTAAAATGTCGGGTCTACCAGAAGAAGTAATAGAAAATGCTAAAATATTTATGGCAAAAATTGATGATAATAAGTCTATTTCTAATATAAGTAGAAATTCAAAAGAAAATATAAAAGAAACTTTAAGTAATATAAAAAATAGGAAAATTAATGATATCAAATCTTTTTGCAAAAATATTAATATAAATGATTTAACCCCACTAGAGGCTATAAATATTTTAAATAAATTAATTATAAAGGTTAGGGAGCTATAATGGCAATAGTTCAACTTGATAAAAATACAATCGAAAAAATTGCAGCAGGAGAAGTAATTGAATCTCCACTATCAATTGTAAAAGAATTGGTTGAAAACTCAATTGATGCCAAGGCAAAGAATATAGTTGTTGAAATTAAGAATGGTGGTAAATCTTATATCAGAGTCACCGATGATGGCACAGGTATTGAAGAATATGAATTAGAACTTGCATTTAAAAGGCATGCTACGTCAAAAATAAATACATTTGATGATTTATATAATATATTTACTTTAGGATTTAGGGGTGAGGCTCTTTCTTCTATTTTAGCTTGTGCTGATCTTACTTTAATATCATGTACAAAAAATAGCAAGGTTGGTAAAAAAGTAGTCTATAAAAACAATAAGCTTATTCATAAATCATCTATAGCAACCAATATAGGTACCAGTATTGAAGTATATAATTTATTTAAGAATATTCCTGTAAGGAGAAAATTTTTAGCAAGTGATATAAGAGAATCAAATAGGATAAGTAGGCTTATCCATGCTTTTGCTTTGGGTTATGATGGTATTTCTTTTAAATTTATAAAAGATGATAGATTTATCTTTCATACATTAGAAAATCAAAATTTAATAAGTAAAATCTATAATTTAATTGATGAAAATCTAAAAGATGAGTTAATTCATTTAGAAATAAAAAATAACTTATATGAGATAAGTGGATACACTTCAAGCATTAATTACTATAGGGGAAATAGATCATTACAATATATCTTTATTAATAATAGATTGGTTGAATACAAAAAAATAAGCAATTCTATTGAAGATACCTACAGTGGACTTATACCAAATTCAAGATATCCAGCATTTTTTATCTTTATAAATACAAACTCTAATAATGTAGATGTCAATATTCACCCTAATAAAAGAGAAATAAAACTTTCATACGAAGATGAGCTTCTTTCTCTAATAAAAGAAAATATAGGAAAAAAAGTCATAGAAAATGTATCAAGTAAAGAAATAAAAATTAAAAATGAAAAATCTAAAGAACTAAATTTCTATGAAGATTATAGTGACATCTTAAATGCTTATAATAAAATCAATGATTCTAGTATAGTTAAAGAAGATAATTATAACAGTCAATATTTTTATAATTTCTTTAATAAAAAGGATGTAGAATCAGAAAATAATATTACTAATATGGAAGATAATTATATCCAAGAAAGTATTAATAGTCACGAAGAAAGCAAATTAGTAAAACAAAATATTTTTGATATAAGTAAAATAATCTATAAATCTTCATTATTTGGAAAATATTCTTTATTTGAATATAATGATAAACTCTTATTATTAAATCATAGGCGTGCTGAGCAAAGGCTAAAATTTGAAAAATATATAAAAGATTTTAAAAATCAAGAAATAGTTTCTCAACAGTTATTAGATCCTATTATTATGAAAATAAATATAAATGATTATAGTAAATATATAGAAAATAAAGATTTATTTAAAAAATTAGGTTTTGATATTGAGGAATTTTCATCAGATAAGCTTATTATAAGATCTTTACCTCTGATTTTTGATATACCTGAAAAAATCAACTTTTTCTATGAACTTTTAGATTTAAACTTTAATGATGAAGATTTATTTTATGATAAAATATCAAAAATAATAAATAATATAAGTTTTAAGAAAGGTGATAGGATTAATGAAGATGAGGCTAATGAACTCATTAATGGTTTAAATAAGCTTGATAATCCTTATAAAACATTTGATGGTAAGACTATATTAATCAGTATATCTGAAAGTGAAATGGAGAAATATTTTGAAAGATAAGGTAATCATAATTACTGGACCTACAGCGAGTGGGAAAAGTGATTTAGCTATAAAGATTGCAAAAAAATTTAATGGCGAAATAATATCGGCAGATAGTCAACAAATATATAAGAAAATGAATATTGGTACTAATAAAATTAATAAACATGATATGGATAGTATTAACCATTATTTTTTGGATATTAGAGAACCTAATGAAGAATATTCCGTAAATGAATTCAAAGAAAGTGCAAGAAAGTTAATAAGAAAAATTAATAAAGAAAATAAGATACCCATAGTTGTTGGAGGAACAGGATTTTATATTGACTCAATATTATTTAATATGAACTATGGAATTGCAAAAAAAGATGAAAGTATAAGGAAATATTATAACAAATTAGCTGAAGAAAAAGGAAATAATTATATTTATGAAAAATTAAAAGAAATAGATCCTAATGAATCTATAAAATATCATCCAAATGAGAAAAATAGAATAATAAGGGCTCTCGAAACATATAAATTATCTGGAAAAAAACCTAGTCAAATTAGGAAAGGATCTAGAAAACTAAATGAAGATATAGATCCTCTATTGATTTTTTTAAACTATAAAGATAGAAATGTTCTTTATAAAAAAATAAATGCTAGAGTTTTAAAAATGTTTGATGAAGGTCTAGAAGATGAATTTATGAGGATTTTAAAATATTATAACCTTAATAGGAATTCAAAATCACTACAAGCTATCGGATATAAGGAATTCTTTCCTTATTTAAGTAAAGAAATAGATAAAAATAGGCTAATAGATGAAATACAAAAGAATACTAGACATTACGCGAAAAGGCAAATAACTTGGATGAAAAAATATTTAAATTATGATTTTTCTGATTTGATTTATAAGGAAAATTTAAACATTGGAAAAATATATGAATATATTAAGGAGAAATATGATTTATAGTAATTTTTATAATATAGATAATTTTATAGTAAAATATGTAGATAATATAGATAAATCTCTCAATGGGAAGTTTGATGATTTAAATAAAATTAGTGAATTCAATCAAATTAAAGTCTTAAATTCTTTTAAAGAAAATAACTTATCTACTATGGATTTTAATTCTGCTACAGGTTATGGATATGCAGACATAGGAAGAGAGAAATGTGAGGATATCTTTTCTACAATATTTAAAGCAGAAGATTCATTGGTAAGACCAAATATAGTTTCAGGCACTCATGCTATATCTATAGTTTTATATGCACTTTTAAATTATAATGATAAATTATTGTCCATTACTGGTGACCCTTATGATACTTTACAACAAGTTATTGGAATAAAGGGAAATAAAAAGGGAAATCTCTTATCTAAAGGAATTAAATATGACAAAATAGATTTAAAAAATGGAACAAGTATTCAATATGAGAAGATAAAAGATAAGCTAGATTATGATACAAAAATAGTCATGATTCAAAGATCTACAGGATATACGAATAGAAGAGCTTTCACAATAGGTGAAATTAAGAAAGCTATAAGTATAATACGTGAAGTAAATAATAATGTAATTATATTTATAGATAACTGTTATGGAGAATTTACAGAAATTAAGGAACCAATAGAAGTAGGAGCTGATATAATTGCAGGTTCTCTTATTAAGAATATGGGGGGTGGTATAGCTTTAACTGGAGGATACATATCTGGCAAAAAAAACTTGATTGAATATTGCTCAAATACTCTTACAGCACCTGGGATAGGAAAAGATGAAGGATTGAGTTTTGGAACTACTAGAAGTGTATTACAAGGTTTATACTTTTCTCCTCATACAACAATAGAGTCAATAAAAGTAAATTTATTATTTGCCAAATCTTTCACAAACCTTTCTTATGAAGTTATACCAAAGGTAAATGACCCGAGAAGCGATATTGTTCAGTCTATAATACTCAATGATAGTGATAAACTAAAGTTATTTGCAAAAGCAATTCAAGAATCATGCAGCGTTGATGCTAATTTAACTCCAATACCAGATGATATGCCTGGATACCAAGATCCTGTAATAATGTCGTCAGGAGGATTTATAGAAGGAGCCACATCAGAGCTATCTTGTGATGGGCCTTTAAGAGAACCGTATATAGTTTACTTACAAGGTGGGCTTAATAAATATCATGGTAAATTAGCCTTGATGAATGTACTAGATAAATTTCTTAAAAATAATTTATTAAATAAAAAAGAAATAAGTTTATAAAGATATTTCAGAGTATTAATAATTTAAAATATGCTAAACTAGATAAAATTATATATTAGGATGGGATTGTTAGCTATTAAAAGTAGATTAAATTGAGAAATTTATTCTATTTACTAATACTCTAAAACTTCTTTATGTAAAATATATAAAGATTATTAGAATTTTATATCTCAAGATTCGACAAGGGATTTTTATTAACAGCTTTTTTTAAGTCTTCATCATCAAGGTGGGTATATATTTGTGTAGTTGATACACTTTCATGTCCTAGAATGTCTTTTAAAGCTCGGATATCAACATTACCATATTTATACATTAAGGTTGCTGCAGTATGCCTTAATTTATGTGTAGAATAAATATTAGTATCAAAACCAGCTTTTTTAAGATATTTATCTATTGTAGATTGGACAGCTCTATTGGATATTCTTTTTTTTCGTGTTGATATGAACAAGGCATCAGTCTTAATATTTTTTAAATAATTGTTACGTATCATTATATAATTTTCTATTAAATCTATACAATTATTTGTTAAATATATTGTTCTTTCTTTATTTCCTTTCCCAACTATATTAAAATGATCATCTTTTATATCACTTAAATTAATACTAACAAGTTCTGATAGACGCATACCAGTTGTTAGAAAAGTAAAAACAATTGCCAAATCTCTATTTTTGAGAAATTCATTTTTTTCTTTGCCTACAACTTCAAGCAACTTCTCTGTTTCGTTTAAAGTGAGGTAGACAGGCTGTCTTTTTTGAATCTTTGGGTTTCTGAGTTTTTCTGTTATATTATTGTCAATAATTTCGATTTCTTGACTTAAATATTTATAGAATGACCTGAGAGCAGAAATCTTTCTCGATCTTGTTGAAGCATTGTCATCGAGTATGTTGTCAAGAAAGCTAATATAAGAATACATATCTTGAACTGTTATAGAACTTATAAATTCCGCTGTAAATATCTTATTAGAATCAACTTTATTATTTGATAAATCTTTTTCAAATTTTTCTTTATTTCCAAAATAGCTTTTTCTTAAAATCACAAATGAAATAAAGTTGATAAGGTCATAATTATATTCACTTATAGTTTTATTTGATAAACCTCTTATTGATTTTAAATAGTTTAAATAATCCGTAAGTATAAGGGGTGAATTTATTTTCATTTTAAAACTCCGTTCTTGATTTTATTCTATTATAATAGTAATTATAACATAAAATTAAGCATTTTTCAATTTATTGCACAAAATTATTATTTTGTGCAATAAATTTCATCCATAAATCTATTACCTTTTCAAATAATTTTAACTTATTTATATATGGTCTTTATATTTTGATTATAAATTCTACTTTATTTTTTCTTACTTTTTTGTATTTTCTAATTATTATTCCTCTACTTATAAATCAGCTGATTTTCGAATCTCTATTTTGCGTTTTAAGCGATTTTATATTTTGATCCATACTTAATATATATACTACGCCTTTATTTTTTTTAAAAAAAACAACTCAACCAAATAAAATTATGGTTGAGTTTAAGTTTATATATTATACTTTGTAGATTTTCCACCTACTAATCTATAGTATCTAACAGGATACTTATTATCTCCCATTCTTCCTTTTCTAGGAGTTATAGATATACCTCTGTCAGCCCAGTTACAGTGAATTATTGTATTCTTATCTAAGATAAATCCTGTATGTCCGCCAGCACCTAGTGATCTTCCTGGTACACCCGCAACAAATATATCACCATACCTTATTTGATTTTCTGAAATTTGTCTTAAAACTTGCCCGCGTCTTCCTAACTCAAACAAAGTTTCTGTATTTCCGTTAGGAGTATTTTTCGAAATAAAGCCGCCATTGTTTCATAGCTCTATAAACAGCTGACGAACAGTCTGCATATTCAATTTTGTCTCTATTAGGATAACTCATATCATATTCATAATTAAAGTTCACATCCAGCCAATTGTCACATCTAAATCTTTTTTAGGTATATAACTATTCGAAATAAGTTCACCCTTTCCAGATTTATCGAAACTATACAGCCTACCAGCTCCATCATATCCGTTGTGAGCAAAAAATGTTTTATAATCTTTAGCTAAACCATTTTCAGTAAGGTTATAATAGTAGTTGCCAATTTTATGAACACCAAACATAAGGTTTCCATTTGAATTAGCTCTATAATCTTTTCCGCCTATTTTTAACCATTCATTTTTTGCAAGCTCTGTCTTGTTATTATTATATTTTTTATAAGCCTTGTTTCCTTGCATATAATAGGTAACTACTTCAGCATCATTGGCTTTTTTTAAAATATTAATTTGAATATTATTTAATTCATCCTTAAGCTTATCATATTCTTTAGATGTTAAATTTTCTTTTAATAAAGTTTCTTCAACTTCTTTAATAATTTTTTCTGCATTTTGACCTGATTCTTTTGTCCAAGATCCATCTTTTAATAAAATTTTGATTTTATTAATTTCATCAGCTAATTTATCTTTATTTACTAAGTTTTTCTCTTCTTGATCTGCTTGTGTTTTAGAATTATCCATAGCTTGATCTGTTTTATTGTTTTTATCATCTCTCTCAGATTCTTCTTTAAAAGTTTCAGCCTTTTTATCATCAAGATTTTCTTTAAACCCAATATCAAATTTTTCTAGATTTTCTTCTTTAATTCTATTCAAAACTTTTGTTACATAATTTAGATCAGTAGCATAACCTGCTACCTTTATGCGTTCTAATTGTTCTTTAGCAGTTTTTGCTTCAGCTACTTTATGTTTAGCATAAGTTCCCCTATTTAGAAGATCTAGGTAATAATTTATTGCATCTTCAAAAGAATCATACTGTTTAAACTTATCAGTAGTTTTTATTAGTTTTCCATCTTTAAATTCTTCTGTTTTATAGCTTTTACCTTCAGTCTTATCTGTGGATTTTATCCCGAAAATATTATAGTCTTCAGTAGCTAGTTTTGAAGTACCATTTGCTGACTCAAGTATAGCTTGACCTATCATTACGCTAGGGAAGATATTTTTATTCTTGGCCTTATCTGAATATTTAATTTAGATAAAAAGTCAATAAATTCTGTTTTATTAGAGTAAGGAAGTTTATTTTCGGTATTTTCTTTTTTATCTTCAACCTTTTCTTCTTTCTTACTTTCTACTTGTTCATTTTTTTCAGTTTTTTCTTCTTTTGACTCAGCCTTTTTATCTTCAGTTAATGACTCGTTAGTTTTTTTCGTCGTTTGTTTCAGTATTATCTTTTTCATTAACAGCTTGACTATTATTTTCTTCCTCGTCAACTACTTTTTCTTTAGTATCTTGAATATTTATAAAATTGCTGCCTTCTTAACTTATAGTAAGTTGAAGTTCATCAATTGTAGCATTTATTTCGCTTTCACTAGAGTTTGTACCAATGGAACTTTCATATTTATTTAATAATGCTCTCGCTCTATTTTTAAACTCTTCGTTAAATCCAGCTTCTGGATCAGTAATAGCTTTAACTTCCGAAATTTTACTATTAAAATTTTTTAATAAATCATTAACTTTACTATTATCTTTTTTTTCTTCTGTTTTAATTTTATCTATATTTCCGGTATTATCTAATACACTATTAATATCTTCAACTTTTGTGCTTTCCGTTTCTCTATTATCAACTATAATATTGTCACCTTCAGCGATTACATTCTCACCCACTCGCTTGAGAATTAAATTCTAATCCACCACTAGCTAATAATAATACTAAGGCACCACTTATTATCTTTGTAATATTTTTGTTCTTATTTTGTCTCATTTACTTCTCCTTATATTACTATTATTATAATTATATATATTTATTAATTTAGTCAAGCCATAAAGTCGGCATTTTTCAAAGATATTTGAGCATATTGTATATTTTTATTACTTTTTTGTAAACTATATAAATTAAAAAAGATAGCTATATCCATTTTTGTTAGCTCTATAATAAATCGTGCTGGTTAAAGTAAATGATAATTTTACTAATACAATTTATTAATGAAAAAAATAAGTATATTTAATTATTTATATTAAAGATAATATTTTTTAAGATGTATTTATTTATGAATATTCTGATAATGCTATTGAGGTAATTAAAAATTTTATTAAGGCTATTAAGCGTATTGCTTTTGGTTTTAGATCTTTTGTCAATTTTAGGATTAGAATTTTTGTAATTATGAATTTAGTTTTAAGAAATCAAAAACCGGGAAGTAGTATATTCTACTTCCCGGTTTTTGATTGTGTTTATTTTATCTACTAACACTATTTGACAAAGAACCTTTTTTATTTTGCATATTCAATTGCTTTTGATTCTCTAATTACATTAACCTTTATTTGACCTGGATATTCTAATTCATTTTCTATTTTTTGTGCAATTTCTCTAGCAATTACAACCATAGAATCATCAGAAATTTTTTCTGGTTGAATCATAACTCTTAATTCTCTACCTGCTTGTACAGCAAATGATTTTTCTATACCATCAAATGAATTAGCTATTTCTTCTAAGTTTTCAAGTCTCTTAATGTAATTTTCTAAACTTTCCCTTCTTGCTCCTGGTCTTGCTGCTGAAATTGTATCAGATGCTTGAACTAGTATAGCCTCTATACAAAATGCTTCTACATCTCCATGATGAGATTCTATACAATTTATAACATTCTTATTTTCACCATATTTTTTAGCAGCTTCGACACCTATAGATATATGAGTTCCTTCTACTTCATGATCAATTGCTTTTCCTATATCATGTAGTAATCCACCTCTTATAGAATCTCTAGGATCTATACCTAGTTCTGTAGCAAGCATTCCGGCTATTTTTGCAACTTCTATGGAATGCTTTAACACATTTTGTCCATATGAAGTTCTGAATTTTAGCTTTCCTAGTAGTCTTACAAGTTGAGGATGTAGGTTATGAATTCCAACCTCCTCTATAGCAGCTTGTCCATCTTCAATTATTCTTTGTTCAACTTCATCTTCAGCTTTTATTAGCATCTCTTCAATCCTAGATGGATTTATCCTACCATCAAGTATTAATCTTTCTAATGCTACTTTAGCTATTTCTCTTCTTATTGGTTCAAAGGCAGAGATAACAACAGCTTCTGGAGTATCATCTATAATAAGATCTGTTCCAGATAATTGTTCAAACGCTCTAATATTTCTACCTTCTCTACCGATTATACGGCCTTTCATTTCATCGTTTGGTAAGGAAACAACTGTAACAGTATTTTCTGCTATCTCGTCAGCCGCATATCTTTGAATAGTAGTTGCAATTATATCAGCAGCTATTTTTTTACTTTCATTTTTGGTCTTTTCTTCATACTCTTTAATGATTTTTGCTGATTCATGAACTACATCTTCTTTTAAGCTTTGAAGTAAAATTTCTTTAGCTTCACTTATAGTAAGTCCAGCTATATCTTGTAACTTTACCTCTTGCTCTTCAATTAGTTTTTCAATTCTGTCTTCTTTTTGCTTTAACTTTTTTTGGTCGCTAGAGATTTCATCAGATTTCTTATCAATTAATAAGGATCTGCTATCTAGACTTTCTTCCTTTTTTAAAAGATGACTTTCTTTAACTGCTAGCTCATTATTTTTTTTATTAATTTCTTTTTCAGCTTGCAATTTTATTTTTGAAATTTCATCTTTTGCACTCATCAGTGCCTTGTTTTTTAGGGACTCAGCATCTCTATTTGCATCATTTATAATTCTTTGAGATAATTCTTCTGCCGAAGAAATTTTTGATTCACCTATTTTTTTACGATAAAGATAGCCTATAAAAAAAGCTAACATAATGAAGGCGACAGATAGAATAATTTTTAAAAAATCCATTTAATCACCTCCTAAATTTTGGATTCTCATCCTGGTATTTATTATATCATAAATTTATAATTATTCGAAAAAGTTTTTTTAGATTACTCATCTTTCATTTGTTGTAGATACATTTTCTTATAATAGCCATTTCTTCTCATTAACTCATTATGATTTCCTTCTTCTAGAATTTGACCATTATATAAAACTATGATTTTATCTACGTCTTTAATAGTTGAAAGCCTATGTGCGATAATAAAAGTGGTTCTATCTTTTTTGAGCTTATTTATTCCATTTTGAATTATTTGCTCAGTCTCAGTATCTATATTTGAAGTTGCTTCATCAAGAATCAATAGCTTAGGATCTCTTATATAGGCCCTCGCAAAAGATATAAGCTGTTTTTCACCTTGACTTAAATTAGAACCATTTTCGAGTATTTCACTGTCAATTCCTCGCTTTATAATTTTTTCACCACCAACAGTTTTTAAAGCTTTTATTATTTCTGATGTTGAAAAATCATCTCCCATACTTATATTTTCTCTGATTGTATCTTTAAATAAGAATGAATCTTGAAGAACGACAGCCATATCCTTTCTCAAATCATCTCTATTTATACTAGATATATTTACACCACCTATTTCAATTGTTCCTTTTCTTGGAGAATAAAAATTTAGTAAAAGATTTATTATAGTAGACTTTCCAGA
The DNA here is from genome assembly GCF_013371425.1 of Anaerococcus faecalis. Taxonomy (NCBI): domain Bacteria; kingdom Bacillati; phylum Bacillota; class Tissierellia; order Tissierellales; family Peptoniphilaceae; genus Anaerococcus; species Anaerococcus faecalis. The sequence continues at coordinate 198,676 of NZ_JABVBA010000001.1, read as the reverse complement.
TCCGGTTTGACCAATAAATGCAATAGAAGTTCCACTTTTGACTTTTAAAGATAGATTTTTTATAATATCATTTTCTTTATAGGCAAAGTATATATTTTTGAATTCTATATCTTTATTTAAATCAATTTTATGTTTTCCAAGTTTTTTTAAAGATTTCCTATCCAATAATTCAAAAATATGGTTAGCTGAAGATAAGGCATCTTCTATATCGCCAAACCTCATTATTATAGTATTAATATTATTAAATATTTTTGTTGTATAATCTATTGCCATATATAATGAGCCTATTGTTACTGTATATATATTGGTAATTGAACCTATACCAAAATAAAGCATAACTATAATAATAGCCAGATATTGTATAACATCCATTGCTCTATAACCAGAATAAGATCTTAATTTTGATAATTTTATGTTAATATCAAATATTGATTTATTAACATTTTCAAATTTGTCATACATATATTTTTCTTTATTAAAAACTTGAATTATTTCCATGTTATGGATATATTCATTTATTTTAGCATTTATATCTGCTGTATACTTTTTTATTTTCTTTGTATATACATATGTTTTATTTAAATATGTTTTAAAAATGATGTACACAAAAGGAACTAGTATTAAAAGCATTAAAGCTGCAATAGTATCAGTAAAAAATAAGGTTATATATAAACCAACAGCTAATATAAATGCATTTGCTATATCAGAAAACAATAGTTGAAACATAGTTTTTAATTTATTTGTATCATTAGTTACACGAGATGCTATTTTACCCGCAGGAAGATTATCAAAATAAGAAATAGGAAAGTTTGAAACTTTGTCATAAACATCTTTTTGAACTCTTGCTGCAATTTTATTAGCGCTTATTTGAAAATAAACTTTAGATCTATTTAATAGAATTCCCGATAATACAAATATAATAAGATAAATATTCAATAATAAGGCTATAGTTTTAAAATCATTTTTTGTTATATTAGAGATAAATATATTATTTATTATATAGGCTATAATCATAGGACCTAGTATTTCTAAAAATGTCCTCAAAAACGAAAATATAAAGCCTATAAATAAATATTTTTTCTCTAATAGGGCATAATCTTTAAGCTTATTTATGCTTTTATTTTTTACTATATTCTTCAATTTCATCACCCATAATTTGTTTTAAATACTGTCTTTTATACCATGTATTATCTTTTATTAAATGTTCATGATTACCTTGTTCTACTATCTTTCCATTTTCTAAAACTATTATATTATCACAGTCTTGTACTTGACTTATCCTATGTGCAATAATTATTGTGGTTTTATTATTTCTGTATTTTTTTAAATTAGCCAATATGTTTTTCTCGGTATTAGCATCTACAGCACTCATAGCATCATCTAATATTAGAATTTCAGGATTTTTAAGAATAGCTCTTGCTATAGATAATCTTTGCTTTTGACCACCTGATAAAGAGATGCCATTTTCTCCTGTCATTGTTTCTAACCCTTCAGGAAATTCCTCTATATCCTTTTTAAAGTCAGCCATCTCTATTGCTTTATTTAAGTCTTTTTCACTAGCTTTTTCATTTGAAAATAAAATATTATTTTTTAAAGTATCCGAAAAAATCATATGTTGTTGTGGTACATATCCAATTTTTTCTTTTAATAGTTTAAAAGAAGTATCTGAAGCTGTATATTTACCTATATAAATACTAGTTTTATCTACTTTATATAGGTCTAATAGTTGTTTTATTAATGTGGTTTTACCAGAAGAAGTTTTTCCAAGTATTCCTAAGGATTTATTATTTTTAATACTTAAATTTATTCTATTTAAAATATAATCTTTTGAGCTAGGATATTTAAAATTATGCTCGTCGAACAATATATCTATGTTTTCACCAGCATCTATTTTATTAGATGAATCTGAAATTTCCTCTTTGTAATTTAAAGTTTCTTCTATTCTATCCATTGATGCACTGGCTTGTTGCTTTAAGTTTATAAAATCTCCTAAGGCATACATTGGCCAAACAAGCATATTTAAATAATAAGTAAAAGATACAATTTGCCCAATACTTAACTTTGATGTATATATCATATATGATCCATAGGATATAGCTATTATGAAAGTTATAGAAGTAATTATTCTTTCTACAGGAGCAAGTAAAGCCTGGTACTTAGCAAGATTTATATTGTTTTCAGCTAATTTATCCGCATTTTTATAAAACATTTTTCTTCTCTTATCTTCCAAGTTAAAAACCTTAATAATTCTAATACCTTCAGCATCTTCTAATACATTATCGTTAAGTTTATCAAACGACTTATTTACTTTAATTGACTTATCATAAATTCTCTTTCCAATTTTAAAATATGCAAAAGCTATAAAAGGTATGGGTAATATAGAAAATATTGTAAGCTTTAAATCGACGGTTACTATCATAACTATAATTACGCTTAAAGGAAGAATTGTAGAATCAATTAATGACAAAGTACCATAACCTGCCATAATGGAAATTTGTTGTATATCATTTGTAGATTTTCCCATTAATGAACCAGTTGAATTATTCTCAAAAAATTCTTGTGATTGACGTAAAAATTTGTTCATTAATTTATTTCGAGTTAAGTATTCAATACTTCCGCTAGCTTTAAAAACATTGTATGACCATCCCATTGCTAGAAAATACTTTATAATTACTACAAAAAATGTGAATATAACAATTTTTATAAATTTATCAAAATCTATGCCCTTATTATAAATTAAATCTATTAATTTGCCTATAATATAAGGTAAAAATAGTGATACTACATCACTTAACAAAAGAAATATTATGCCTATTATATAATTTTTTTTATAATAATCTATAAACCACTTGAATTTTTTAAACATATATTCTCCTTAAAAAAGCTGCCGCAAATACACATGGATTAAAAGTTAAACCATATAATTTTATTTAGCAGCAGCCTATCATTTATTATATTTTTTATGTTTTATAATTTGGGCTGGTACTCCAACCGCTGTGCAATCATCAGGCACATCTTCTAATACAACTGCATTAGCACCAATCTTACAGTTATTTCCAATTTTTATATTCCCTAAAATAACTGCTCCTGCACCAATTAAAACATTATTTCCGACACTTGGATGTCTTTTTACTCTTTTATTGACTAAACCTCCTAAAGTTACACCGTGATACATCAATACATCATCACCTATCTCAGCAGTCTCGCCAATAACTACACCCATTCCATGATCGATGTAACATCTTCTACCAATTTTAGCACCAGGATGGATTTCTATTCCTGTTTCCATCCTAGATTTCAAGCTAATTTCATCTGCTTTAGCAAATTCTCCACTCATATATAGATTATGAGCCTTGTAATGTGCTAATAAAGCTCTTATTCCAGGAGAAAAATTAATTGCCTCATCCTCAGATTTTAAAGCAGGATCTTTAGCTAAAGCAGTTTTAATTAATTCATTTTTGTAATCTTCAAATGTCATTATTTTAATTCATATAATTTAGTTGATAAATATCTTTCACCTGTATCAGGTAATACAGTTACAACTTTTTTTCCTTCACCTAACTTGTCAGCTATTTTTATAGCACCTACAACATTTGCTCCTGAAGAAATGCCTACAGCTAAAGCCTCATCTTTTGCAAGTTGTCTTGACATATTTATAGCTTCATCACTTTTAACATCAACAATTCCATCTAGGATATCATAATTTAAATTTTTAGGAATAAAATTACCACCTATTCCTTGAATCTTATGTGCTGAAGCTTTTCCTCCAGAAAGTAATGGACTTTCTGCAGGTTCAATTGCATAAACTTGTGCATTTTCATTTACTTCCTTAATTCTTTTTCCTACACCTGATACAGTTCCACCTGTACCTACTCCAGCAATAAATGCATCAGGTGTTAATTCATCTAAAATCTCAACTGCTGTTGTTTCATAATGAGCTTTTATATTTGCAGGATTTGAAAATTGATCTGGCATAAAATACCCGTCTTTTTTAGATAGTTCCTTAGCCTTATTAACAGCACCTTGAAGAGCTCCTTCTGTCGTTCTTATAACTTCAGCTCCATAAGCTTCTGCAAGTTTAGATCTTTCTTCACTCATCGAAGCAGGCATTGTTAAAATACACTTATATCCCTTAGTTGCAGCAAGAGCAGCTAGTGCAACGCCTGTATTTCCACTTGTTGGTTCTACAATTGTATAACCTTCTCTAAGCTTTCCTAACTTTTCAGCCTCTTCTATCATATAAAGAGCAATCCTATCTTTAATAGATCCAGCCAAATTGTTTTTTTCAACTTTTACATATATATCAGCTCTTCCCTCTTTTTCAAGAGATTTAAGCTTTAGTAAGGGAGTTTTCCCTATTAATGCTTTGCTATTTTTATAAATCGTCATATAAACTCCTTATTATTTTATTTAATTATTTGACACTTGTTAGTATTATATTATAATATTATTCCTTTTCAATTAGAAAACAATATTCATAGTATTTTACTAGAGATTAATTTTTTTAAAAAAAGAAGGCATTTGCCTTCTTTAAAGAAATTTATTAACCCTTGATTTGACTTTGAACTTCGTCTGCAAAGTTTTCTTCTTTTTTCTCTAAACCTTCGCCAACTTCAAATCTTGCAAATCTTCTGATTTTAATATTTTCCCCTACATTATTAGCTGTATCTCTTAGATATTGCTCTACTGTTAAATCGGGATTTTTTATATATTGTTGATCTAGTAAGCAAACATCTTTGAAATATTTTTTAAGTCTTCCTTCAACCTTTTTATGAGCTATCATTTCTTTTTTATCTTGTGGCATATTATCATTAGCCTCATTCAAAGCTTGGTTGATAAGTATTTCTTTTTGCTCTGCAACATCTTTTTCATCGGCATCTTCTTCTGAAACATATAAAGGATTTAAAGCAGCTATATGCATAGCTATATTTCTAGCAAATTCTTTTACAGAATCGGTATTAGCAGAAAAGTCTGTTTCAGTATTAATTTCAACTATAACACCAATTTTATTATTATGGATATAAGAACCAATAACCCCCTCAGCAGCTATTCTATCAGCTTTTTTATCTAAAGTAGCTTGTCCTTTTTCTTTAAGTAATTTTATCGCCTTATCTATATCACCATCTGTTTCAGTTAAAGCTTTCTTACAATCCATCATTCCAGCGCCTGTTTTATCTCTTAATTCTTTTACTAATTTTGCAGTTACTGCCATCATATCCTCCTATTAATTATTCTTCTTCAGATTCAGCTTCTTCATTATCTTCGATTTCATCATCTAATTCTTCGAAATCTTCTTCATTTATTTCAAATTCGTTACCTTGATTTCCTTCGATAACTGCATCCGCCATAAGTGATGTGATAAGTTTAACTGCCCTAATTGCATCATCATTTCCAGGAATTGCTAAATCAACAACATCTGGATCACAATTTGTGTCTACAATTGAAATAACAGGGATTCCTAAAATTTTCGCCTCATGAACAGCTATTTGCTCATTTGATGGATCGACTACAAATAATACATCTGGTAGTTCTTCCATTTCTTTGATACCACCAAGATTTTTCTCTAGTTTATCCATTTCTTTATTGAATTGTAAAACTTCTTTTTTTGGTAAAAGATCAAAAGTTCCATCTTCTTCCATCATTTCATATTTTTTAAGTTTATTTACACTATTTCTAATAGTATTGAAATTAGTTAGCATGCCACCTAACCATCTGTTAGATACATAAAATTGACCACATCTTTTAGCTTCTTGTTCAATTGAGTCTTGTGCTTGTTTTTTTGTACCTACAAATAGTATATTTCCACCTTCAGCTGCTGTATCTCTAATAATTTTATAAGCTTTTTCAATTTGAACAGCTGTTTTTTGTAAATCTATAATGTAGATTCCATTTCTTTCAGTGAAGATGAATTTTTTCATCTTAGGATTCCATCTTCTTGTTTGATGTCCAAAGTGTACACCAGCTTCTAATAATTTTTTCATTGATACTACTGTCATATTATTACCTCCGTTTATTATCTTCCATCTTTTTCAACTAGACCATAAACCTATTTGGCAACGTAGATCTATCAAAAGATGTGCATAGTACTTATTTAGTATACTACAAGTTTTTTTAAAAAACAAGCATTTAGAACATACTTTCAACAAAAGACTTAGAATCAAATTTTTCTAGGTTATTAATTCCCTCACCTAATCCTATATACTTAACAGGAACCTCAAGTTCAACTTGAAGCGGAAATATTACTCCACCCTTGGCAGTTCCATCAAGTTTTGTAAGTATTAAACCAGTTATATCGCATACATTTTTAAATTCTCTAAGTTGACTAATAGCATTTTGACCTGTAGTAGCATCTAAAATTAGTAAAGTTTCCTTATTGGCTTTATTAGCATGGGTTGATATTGTTCTATTAATTTTTTCTAATTCATTCATAAGGTTTTTCTTATTATGAAGTCTTCCAGCTGTATCGCATATCAAAACATCATATTTATTTGACTTTGCAGACTGAATTGCGTCAAAAATTACAGCTGATGGGTCTGATCCTTCTTTATGAGATATCATAGGAGTGTTAGACTCTTTTGCCCATGAATCTAATTGTTCAATTGCTGCGGCCCTAAAGGTATCTGCAGCTGCCAGGATTACTTTCTTGCCTTGTTTTTCAAGATTATTAGCAAGCTTACCTATTGTAGTTGTTTTTCCAACTCCATTAACTCCTATAACTAATATCACGGTCAACTCATTATCCTTAATATTTAATGAATTATCAAGATTTTTTTCATCAAGTTTTGCTATCATAATTTCTTTTAGTAGAGGAAATATTTTTTCAGGTTCTTTAATAGATCTAGCCTTTATTTCAAACTTAAGATTGTCTACTATTTCAATAGTAGATTTCATTCCTATATCAGAAGATATAAGAATCTCTTCTAATTCTTCATATAAATCATCATCTATTTTTACATTTGCAGTAAATATATTTTTTAATTGTGATGAAAATTGTTCACGGGTTTTTGAAAGACCTTTTGATATTTTTGCAAAAAAGCCCAGATTTTCTTCGACATCATCTGATGTATTTTCAATATTTTTTTGATTTAATATTAAGTCTTTTTCTAACTTTTCTTTATTTTCTTCTTCATTTAGCTTATCATTCTTATATACATTTTCTTTTTCTATATACTTTTCTTCTTTACATTCATCAGCTTTTTTCTTTCTAAAAAAATCAAACATTTATACTCCTTAATTAATGTCATTTGGATTTAATGATATAATAATACTAGAATCCTTAGACTTATTTATAAAGTGATTTCTTAATCTCACTAAAAAATCAAAAAGATAATTTAAATTATTATCATTACACTTTATAATGATATTATATCTATATTTATTATTAATTCTACTAATTTTACATGGGTTAGGACCTATAATCTCGACATAAATATTTTGAGAAAACTCCAAATCTAGATATTTCTTTATTCTATTTGAAATATCTATGCACTTAAGTCTTGAGGCATTTAAAATTTTTATAGTAAGTAAATTAATAAAAGGAGGATAAGAGAATGCCTTCCTTATGGCTATTTCATTTTCATAAAATGTTTTGTAGTCATTATTACTTACCGTATTTATTACAAAATTATCGGGTTTATAAGTTTGAATAACTACTTCTCCATTTTTATTAGATCTTCCGGCTCTTCCTGAAACTTGGGTGAGAATTTGAAAGCTAGATTCGAAAGCTGTGTAATCATCAACATTTAAATTTATATCAGCATTTATTACACCAACTAAAGTAACATTATCAAAATCAAGCCCTTTCGCTATCATTTGAGTTCCTATTAAAATATCTACCTTATTTTCTTTCATAAGCTTATACATTTTCAGGTAAGAATCTCTATTTTTAACAGTAATCGAATCCATTCTTAAAATTTTTGCACCTTTAAACATATCTCTTACTTCTTCTTCAAGTTTTTCAGTTCCGGCTCCATATTCTTTTATTTTTTTAGACCCACAAGATGGACAAATTTTAGGTTGATTTTTAGTTCTTCCACAATAATGACACACAAGTTTTGATACATGCTTATGATAGGTCATTGCTACGTCACAAGCTTCACATTTTATTACGTGACCACATGATCTACAAAATGTAAAAGAGTTATGCCCTACCTTGTTTAAAAATAAAATAATCTGTTCTTTTTTCTTAAGCCTATCTATGATTTTTCCATAAAGATTAGCACTAATCATTGAGTAATTTGAATTTTTGAGCTCTTTTCTCATATCGACAATTTCAATTTTTGGAAAAGTCTTGTTTATTCTTTCTTTTAACTCAAGCAATCCATATTCACCAGATTTAGCTTTTAACATTGTCTTTAAAGATGGAGTAGCTGATGCAAATATTAAACTAGCATTGTGAAACTTTCTTCTTAATAAGGCTATCTCATCAGTATGGTATTTAGGGTCTTTTCCAGATAGATAGCTCTTATCATGTTCTTCGTCAATTATAATTATGCCCAAGTTTTTAAAAGGAGCAAAGATTGCACTTCTTGCACCTATTACAATTTTTACCTCTCCATTTTTTATCATTCTCCACTGTTGAAATCTTTCTTTTATAGTAAGCTTTGAATGCATTACAGCTATCTTTTGTTTAAATCTTCCTTGAAATCTCTCAATAGTTTGTGGTGTAAGTGATATTTCAGGAACCAATATTATGGCATCTTTATTATTTTTAAGATTTTCTTCTACAATTTGTAGAAACACCTCGGTTTTTCCACTACCAGTAACTCCTTTAAGTAGATAGGGTCTATTTGGATTATTTATAACTTCTTTATAAGCTTTTTCCTGCTCATCATTAAGTTTAAATTTGTCATATGACTCCATAAAATTTTCAACTGATTCATTTTTTTCTTTTTTTAGAACTTTTACTAACCCTTTTTTTATTAATGAATCTAAAGAACTTTTACTAGACTTTGTTGTAGTTAGTAATTTCTTATATTCTGTTATATTATTTTTTTCTAAATAAGTTAATATTTCTTTTTGTTTTTTAGCGTTTTTACTTATTATATTATAATTTACTTCTTTATTAAGACTAATATAATAAATATAGTTTATTTTTTGATTACCTATTAATTCAAATTTCGATTTAATTAACCCATCATTTTTATATGATTCTAAAATATCATAGTTAATATTAAACTTTTCTTTTATTTCTTCATAACTTTTTTTCTCATCCAAAAAATCTAAAAGTTTATCAGAATTTTTATGATTACACTTATAAAAATACTCTCTTATTTCTTTTATATTTCCCGGAGGCATAACTTGTTTAATACATGATCTTAAAGGTGCCAAGTATCTTTTATGCATAAAAAAAGCTATATCAATTAATTCCTCATTAATTATAGCTTCACTATCAATAATTTCTATGATATCTTTTGTTTCAATTTCCTCTTCAATATCTTTTTTTATCTCATAAACAAAAGCAATAGTACGCTTGTTTGCTTTTCCAAACGGTACTATTACTCTCATTCCTTTTTTTAAACTATTTTTAAACTTTACTGGAATATGATATGTAAATGATCTATCTAAAAATCTACTTTTACTATCAAGAATCACATAACAATACAAAAAATCACCTAAACCAATAAATCCAAAATCTTATTAGCCAATTCTCTTTTTGTCATCATATTAAGCTTTTCAATACTCTTATGAGATAGAATTGAAGCTATATTAGTATCTACGTCAAAACCTGCACCTTTTTTCTTAAGATCATTTGCTATAATATAATCAACCTTTTTAGCTTCTAATTTTTTTTGTGCATTATTAATCAAATCATCTGTTTCTGCTGCAAAACCTATAAGAGTTTGTTGATTTTTTTTATCACCAAAGTACTTTAAAATATCAATATTTTCAATTAATTCTAAATTTAAGTTATTTCCATCCTTTTTTATTTTGACATCACTTGGTTTTTCAACTTTATAATCAGTAGGTGCAGCCGCCATTATTAGGGCGTCTGCATCATCAAATTCTTTATCTATTTCATCCTTTAATTCTTTATTAGTATTGACATTCACTTTATCAACACAATCAACTTCAAATGGACTAACAGGACCAGAAATAAGCTTTACATCTGCACCTCGCTTAAAAGCTTCATATGCAATATTATATCCCATTTTACCACTTGATTTGTTAGTAATATATCTAACATAATCAATCTTTTCTACAGTAGGACCAGCTGTTACTATAATTTTTTTCCCATTTAGGTCTTTTTTGGTAAAGTAATAATCTAAATATTTTACTATATTTACAGGTTCTTGCATTCTGCCATCACCGCGTGTATTACAAGCAAGCATACCTGATAAAGGATTTATTATGTAAACACCCCTATCTTCTATAGTTTTTAAATTTTTTTGAGTAGCGGGATGATTTAGCATGTTTGTATTCATTGTCGGTGCTACAATTATATCCTTATCACAAGCAAGTATACTTGCTGTTAGCATATTATCTGCTATACCATAAGTCATTTTAGCTAAGGTATTAGCTGTAAGTGGTGCTATTAGAAAAACATCTGCCCATTTAGGAAGTTCTATATGATGGACCTTATCATGATGACCTTCAAACATATCAGAATATACTTTGCATTTTCCCATGGTTTCAAATGACAATGGGGTTACAAATTTACAAGCTCCCTCTGTCATTATTATTTTAAGGTTCGCCCCTTCTTTTTTTAGCCTAGAGCATAAGTCTAGAACCTTATAAGTAGCTATACCTCCTGAAACTCCAAGAAGTATATTCTTTCCTTTAATCATACTTTCTAACTTTTCCTTCCATTATTTCATGTAATGCTTGAGTTACTGGTTTCGCTTCTTTATCCTTAGTCAAAAGATCTGAACCATTTACAATTCTTCTTGCTCTTTTTGCACACATCATGCAAATTTCATACCTACTTGAACTAATATTTGATAATTCTTTAAATGATGGATTATTCATTTTACTCCCTTTCGAAATTTATTTCCTCTCTAAATACCCTATGTTTCTCAGCGTTTATTATTTCATTAACTAAATTTATTGCTGAATTTAGATGATCATTAACTACTAAATAATCATATTCATTGATATGGGATAATTCCTTTTTAGCATTATTCATCCTAAGTTTAATATCTTTAGTAGTTTCAGTTCCCCTATTTACAATTCTATTTTTCAATTCACTTAGACTAGGAGGCGCTAGAAAAATAAAAACTCCATTATCAGTATTTTTCTTTACATTTAATGCTCCTTGAACATCAATCTCCAAAATAACTATTTTACCTTCATTAATTTTTTCTTCTACAAAGTCTTTAGGAGTTCCATAATAATTATTATGTACTTTAGCATATTCCAAAAACTTATCTTCATTTATCATTTTTTCAAATTCATCATGGCTCTTAAAAAAATAGCTTACCCCTTCTATCTCCCCAGGTCTTTGCTTCCTGGTAGTAACAGATACAGAATAAACTAAGTTTTTTTGTGTATTCATAAGATCATGTAGTACTGTACCCTTACCAACTCCTGAAGGTCCAGAAATTACTAATAAAAATCCTTTTTTCATTGCGCCTCCTTATTACTTCTATTTTACTTTATGGAAAAATTTACTTCAAGTCTGTATAATGATTAGTATCAATTAAAAGAGGTGATAATATGAGTTTTGATGGTCTAGTAACCAGAGCTGTCACTTATGAACTTAAGAATAAAGTAATAGGAGGAAAAATTCAAAAAATCAGCCAACCTTCTAAAAATGATATTGTATTAAGTATATACTCTTTAGGAAAAAGCTATAAGTTAATGATAAGTGCAAATAATAACGAAGGAAGAGTTAGTTTTTCAAATGAAAAATTTGAAAATCCACAAAATCCACCAAATTTCTGTATGGTTTTAAGAAAATATCTTAACCAAAGTAAAATCATTGACATTGAACAGTATAAATTAGATAGGGTAATTATTTTTCATATATCTTCTATTGATGAAATGGGATTTGATGTATCAAATAAATTAATAGTTGAAATTATGGGTAAATACTCAAATATTATTCTTACTGATGATAATTTCAAAATCATTGATTCTATAAAGAGAGTTAACAACAAGATGTCATCTGTAAGAGAAATTTTGCCAGGCAAGAATTATAATTTTATAAAAAGTGATAAATTTAATATACTTGAAAACTTTGATAAGGATATATATTATATAGATAAAAAAACTCCAGATAATGCAAATCCAAAAGAATTACTATATTCTACATACTTAGGATTTTCACCTACAATAGCTAATGAACTATGTTATAGAGCAGGTATAGATACTAGGGTTAATTGGGGATTAGTTAGCGAAGACGAGAAAAAAGCTTTAAATAAAAATATAATTAAATTAAGATCAAAATTATTAGAAAATGATTACACTCCTACATTATATAAAGAAAATAATAAATTTAAAGAATTTTATTCTTTTAGACTTAGACATCTACAATATGAATATAAAAAATATGACTTTATAAGCGAAGCTATAGAAGAATTTTATAAAGTTAATAAGTCAAACGATAGGCTAAGACAAATTAAAAATGATCTTGAAAGAAAGATAAATAGCCATATAAAGTCTACTAAAAAGAAAATTACAATACTAGATAAAAATCTTAGTAAAGAAAATTCTATGGAACTTTATAGGAAAAGTGGAGATTTGCTAGCAGCTAATATAAATAAAATAAGTAAAGGAATGAATTCAATAAGAGTAAATAATTTTTATGATGAAAATAAAGAAATAAAAATTATAATTGATCCATTAAAAAATCCTTGGGAAAATGTAGATAATTATTATAAGAGATATAAAAAATTAAAAAATTCTATTAGCTATGCTAAAAAAGATTATCCAAATCAAATAGAATATCTAAATTATCTCCTTCAACTTCTAGATTTTGTAGAAAGAAGTGATAGTATAAACGATTTAGATGATATAAAATCCGAACTTATATCTAATAAAATAATCAAAGATTCTAGTAGAAATAAAAAATCAAATAAAGAAAAGTCAAAACCTAAACATTATATAACTATAAATAATAGTCATATATATGTGGGTAAAAATTCTAGGCAAAATGATTATATTACTTTAAAATTAGCTGGAAAACATGATTACTTTTTCCATGTTAGAAATGCACCTGGAAGTCATGTTATTTTAAAGACAGATAATTTTAATGAAAATGATTTAATATCTGCATCCTATCTTGCTGCTAGTAATTCTTCTCTTTCTAATTCATTAAAAGTGGATGTAGACTACACTGAAAAAAAGAATGTAAATAAGGCCAAGGGTTCTAAGCTTGGTATGGTATATTATGAAAATTTTAATACTATAACTGTAGATTTAAGCGACAAGCCAAAAGATTTATATAAAAGAATACAATAAAAAAGATTAAGATAATTAAACTAAATCAATTATATAAATACTCTAATATAGTGATTAAAGAGATTAACAATTTATCAAGACTATTAAAAGCATTATTTTTACTTTTAGATTATTTGTTAATTTTAGGACTAAAATTTTTATTATTAGAAATTTAGTTTTAAGAAATTAAAAACCAGGTGGTAGTATGTTCTACTTCCTGGTAAATAATTGTGTTTATTTTTATCTATCAACACGATTCGACAAGAGCCTTAAAAATATTTTGGCATAAAAAAACCTCAATCTATATTTCGGATTTTGAGGTTATATAATAGTTGATATAGTATTTTATATTTAGAATACTCGACAGCCCCAATAGGGGCGTGCCTGTATTCATGTCTTATGCACTTTTGTGCAAACTAACATATAGCTAGTAGTTTTGAATTATTTATTTATTTATTAACTGCTTCTTTAAGTGTTTTTCCTGCTTTAAATACTGGAGCTTTAGAAGCTGGAATTTTTATAACTTCATCTGGTTTTCTAGGATTTCTACCTTCCCTAGCTTTTCTATCCCTTGTTTCAAAAGTTCCAAATCCAACTAATTGTACTTTTTCTTCTTTTGCTAAAGCTTCTGTTACAGTTTCGATAAAAGCATTTAAAGCTCTTTCTGCTTCAACTTTTTTAAGTCCACTTTTTTCTGAAATATTAACTAATAATTCTGATTTATTCATATTTCCTCCTTATAAATCAATCTTAATCTTATTCTGCTTAACTCTAAGTTAGATTATACATAAATATATAATATTTTTCAAGCATTTATCTAATAAAAAGATTGATATTTGAGTTTTTTATTAGATTTTTTATATATTTATCATACTCATTTTTTAAATAAATTTCCTTAGCTCTAACTAATAAATCATTTTCTTTTGTATTTAATGAATTTACCATTAGTATAAAGTATGAATCCTCATTCTCGAAGATTTTACTAACTTTATCTTTTTCATAAATATTTGCTAAAGATAGAAGTTTATCATCATTATATACAAAATCAGACCTAAATATTTCATAATTTCTAATATCAGATTCTAAAAATTTCCTAAAATCATTACTATTATTAATTTGTTCTTTAACTTTCTGAGCTTCTAATTTATCATCAAAAATAAGAACATCATATTTATACATTTTCTGTAATTTTTTATTATTTTTATAAAATTCTCTTACATCCTTATCTTTAATCTTATTATTATTCACAAAGAATTCCCAATGTTTTTTCCTGATTGAATCATTAAATAAAATCTCGTTAATTTCACTTTGATCAGAACCAAAGGCTTCAACATTTGCCAAAAGAGATGCTTCATCACCTATTTTATCAGATAGTTCTTTTAATAAATTTTGAGAATCATTCTTACTAACTTTAATATTATTTCTATCTAAATCATTTAAAAATATCTGATCTTTTATTAATGAATCAAGAAGTTCAGACTCTAACTTTTTAAAATTAGAATCTCCATTCTTATTTTTATCATCAAGGTATGATTCCCCATATTTTTTTATATAAAATTTTTGATAAAAGCTAAGTTCTTTTTCAAATTTTTCTTTAAATATTGGTTTATTATCAACTATTGCTACACAGTTGTTTTTGTCTATATTATTTGTCGAACAAGATGTAATTAAAAAAGAAATAAGACTAATTATTACTATTAGAATTTTCTTTGTTTTCTTTGTTTGAACTATCATTATTTTTTTGCTTTATATCTGTCTCAGAGTTTTTTGTTTGAGGTCCATCTTCTGTTACAACTTTTGCATCATTAAATAATTTAGTTAGATATTCAGAATATTTTTTATCATTAAGTGCTTTAGAAATATCTTCTTTTAAGTCCTCAGCACTATCTTTCTTGTCTTCAACTTTTATAATATGATAGCCATAAGATGTCTTTACTGGATCGGATATTTCACCTTTGTTCATAGAAAAAGCCTTGTCTGAGAATTCTTTAGCCATTTGAGACTTGTTAAAGTAGCCTAAGTCACCGCCCTTGGCTGCATTAGCAGTATCTTTAGAATATTCCTTAGCTAGTTTTGCAAAATCTTCACCCTTATCTAATTTTTCTTTTAATTCTTTGGCTGTAGCTTCATCTTCAACTAAAATATGACTGGCTTTAACTTGAATTAGGTTATCTTTATTTTCATCAAAATATTTTTTTATTTCATCATCCGAAACAGGATTATTTTCTTCAAACCATGCTCTATGTTTTTGATAAATTTGGTCTTTTTTGATGGTTTCTTTAAATTTGTCACTGCTCATATTATAATCATCAAGCATCTTATCGAATTTTTCTTCTCCTCCAAATTGTTGGATGTATTTAAGAAATTTTTCGTTTACTTCCTTATCATCAACTTTAACATTGTTTTTTTTCATATCATTCGATATAAGTTTATCTTGAATCATCATATTTACAATTGAAGATTTTAATTGTTGTTGGCTTGCAAGCATTGCAGAATAAAAACTCATTTCATCTTTATATGCATCTTTAGGAATTTTTTCATTCGCTACCATTGCAACAGCATCATCTTCTAATTTTACATCTTTATTAGTTTTATCTTTTTCTTGATTAGAACTTTCTGTAGCAGTTGTCTCTTTTTTGTTGCTTGAGGCATTGTTATTTGTATTATTATTTGAACAAGCCCCTAATACAAATCCTGTAGCTAATACTAAAGCTAATATTTTTTTATTCATTCTGTCTCCTTAATTTCTTTTATTAATTTTAAAAGTTCATAGCAGTCTAATAACTTGGTACTTGTGTTTGGTATATTAAATGATGGATTATGAGATAAGTCTAATGATAGTTTACTTTTATATTTTTCATTAATTTGTGAGAGTTCTTTAAATGTAAATTTATTTCTATCACTATATGATATTTTAATCTGATCTTTAACTTCTCTAATTTCATCAAAACCTAATCTATCAGCTAAAGACTTTATTAAAGATACATACATTATATTATCCACCATAATTGGCACATCTCCATATCTATCTATTAAGTCTTCTACAATTAGGCTATAATCTTCTAGATTATCAATCTTAGAAATTCTAGTATACATTTCAATTTTTTGACCAGGATCCTCTATATATGTTTCAGGTATATATGCATCAATTTTTATATCAATATATACATTATTAAATTTATAATCTTTAATCTCTTTACCACTTGCCTTATTAATAGCTTGTTGTAAAAATTTAACATATAAGTCATACCCAATAGCTTCTACTTGTCCGCTCTGACTTTCACCTAAAATATTACCTGCTCCTCTTAGCTCTAAATCTCTCATAGCAATTTTATAGCCAGATCCAAAATCTGAAAAATCCTTAATTGATTTCAGTCTTTTTTCTCCTATTTCTGTTAAAACTTTACCTTTTTTATAAGTAAAATATGCATATGAGGATCTAGAGGACCTACCGATGCGGCCCTTTAATTGATAAAGTTGACTCAACCCCATCATGTCAGAATCATAAACTATAATTGTGTTTACATTTTGTATATCCATTCCAGTTTCAATGATTGTTGTAGAAAGTAATATATCAATTTCACCCTTTATAAAGTCTTCCATCACCTTTTCTAAACTTTTTGGAGTCATTTGACCATGAGCAATGGCTATATTTGCATCAGGAACTAATTGTTTAAGATGATTATAAATTTTTTCTATATTTCCAACCCTATTATAAACAAAATATACTTGACCATTCCTATCTAATTCTTTTTCTATTGCTCTTTTTATTATTATAAAATCATATTCTATTACATAAGTGTTTACTGGCATTCTTCTTTCTGGCGGCTTATCTAAGGTTGACATATCTCTTATTCCAGTTAAAGACATTTGTAAAGTTCTAGGAATTGGAGTTGCTGATAATGTAAGAACATCGAGATTTTCTTTTAATTTTTTCATTTTATCTTTATGTCTTACGCCAAATCTTTGCTCTTCATCTATAATTAGTAATCCTAAGTTTTTAAATACAATATCTGATGATAAAAGTCTATGGGTTCCAATTATTATATCAACTTTTCCTGATTTTAAGTTTTTAATGGTATTATCTTGGTCTTTTTTTGAAACAAATCTTGAAAGCATCCTACAATCAATTGGAAAATCTTTAAACCTTTCAAGCATAGTTTCATAATGCTGTCTTGCAAGAATTGTAGTTGGAACTAGAAAGCAAACTTGATATCCATCCATTATAGCTTTAAATGCTGCTCTTAGAGCAACCTCAGTTTTTCCATAACCAACATCACCGCATAAGAGTCTGTCCATGGGTTTATCCTTTTCCATGTCTTTTTTTATTTCATTTATGGCTCTTAACTGACTTTCAGTTTCTTCATATATAAATGAATCTTCAAACTCTTTTTGCCAAGCTGTATCCTTACTAAAGGCATGACCCTTTAATTTTGATCTTTTAGCATATAATTCTACTAAGTCTTCAGCTATTTCATCTACAGCTTTTTTTGCTTTTTGTTTTGCTTTTTTCCACTGATTTGAGCCTAGAGATGATAATTTAGGTTTATCACCCTTATTACCAATATACTTACTAACTAAGTCCATTTGATCTACTGGCACAAAGACCTTGTCTTTTCCCATATATTCAATAAGGAAATAATCTTTTTTTATATTATTGACTTCTATTTGGGATAAACCTTTATATATACCAATACCATTATTTTCGTGTACTACATAATCACCAACTTCAATATCAGAATAGTTTAGGATATCATTAGCATTTAAAATCTTTGATTTTTTTTTCTTTTTCTTTCTTTTTTTATCCTTACCAAAAATATCCCTATAACTATATACATTTATTGCTGAGTCAATTATTATATAACCTCTAGATGTATTTCTGTCAGTAATTATTATATTATTATTTTCAAAATTACTATAAAAATCATAAGTAAAATTATTAATACCATTTTTTATAAAAAGGTCTGCTAAATTTTCTTGAGTCTTTTTGGTTGCACCTAATATTAGAATCTTTTCATCTTTATATATTAAGTTTTTAATATTTGCTATAAAAGAATCTATATCATTATTAAAGTTTTCTTGTTCTATAGTTCTTAATTCTATAATTTTTTTTGCTTTAATATTTGACGTATTTTTCAACAAACTAGATGCATTTATTATAGGAAAAGATTTGATATTTATAAACACATCTTTGATAGGTATTTTTATATTAGAAAAAGATGAAAATACTTCTTCATTTTCTATTTGTAAACCTAAATCTAATGAAAATTTATCCCTTCTATCTTTATATTCCTCTTCAACCCTATTTAAATCGTCAAATATAATGATTGGCTCATCATTAATATAATCAAAAATACTTTCATAATTTTCATCTCTAAAATAAGTAATCAAATCATCATTAGCTATATATAGACTATCCTTAATATATGAAATGATTTGTCTATATTTATCTTTAAGCTTTATAAAATCACTAGTATTATTTAACTTATCCAATTGCTCTTCTATATTAAGAATTACTTTTTTATAGTCTTCTTTGTCATAGATTAATTCTTTTGTAGGTCTTATTTCAACACTTTCTATATTTCCCAATGAACGTTGAGTGTTACTGTCAAAAAATCTTATAGAATCTACTTCATTATCAAAGAGCTCTAATCTTACAGGATTATCATATTCTATAGGCCAAAAGTCTATTATAGACCCCCTTATCGAAAAATTTCCTTTAGATTCTACCAATTTATTATATTCATAATTTAGATTGAGAAATTTTTTCTTTAAATCGTTTATATCTATTTTTGAATTAAAATCAATCATGAAAGATTTATCTTTATAAATCTCTAAAGGAGTAAGTTTATTGGATAAGGCTTCAAGTGTTGTAGCTATAATACATTTTTTACCTTTTGATAAGCAGTTTAAGAGCTCTAACCTTTTAATTTCATCTGATCTTTCAAGACTTTTAATATTGTAAAAATTAACTTCGGTAGAAGGAAAATATAGACACTCATTTTCTTCTAAGAAATTTACTTCTTGTGCAAATTCCATTGCTTTTTTTTCATTTTCACATATTACTATTATATTCTTATTAAGAATTTGAAAGAAAGTTAGAGATAAATGTGATAAAAGCTCTCTGGTAATACCGTGTAAAAATATTGGGGATAAATCCTTATAATTATTTAATATTTTTGATATTTTTTCGATAGATGATAGTTGATTAGTAATACTATTCATTATTTTCTATCAACCTTTTTGAATTAAACAAACTCATAGCCTTATCGATTCCTTCAGTTAATATCATACTTATTGCATTACTAGTAAACTTAATTTCATCTTCTATTATTTTTGCTTCATCTTTAGAAAATCCACTTAATACAAAATTTGCAAGATCCATATATTCAGGTTTCTTGCCTACTGCTAATTTAATTCTTGGAAAGTCATCAAATTCAAGGTTGTAGATTATAGATTTCATGCCATTATGGGTCCCAGCAGAGCCCTTTTTTCTTATTCTAATACTACCAAAATCTATATCTATATCATCAAAGATAACAATTAACTTATCATGTTTAAAATCAAAATAATTATATATTTCTCTTAAGGCTTCTCCTGAATTGTTCATATAAGTTTGAGGTTTTATAAGCATGACTTTTTGGTCAGAAATTACTCCCTGACCAATTAAAGACTTAAATTTTATTTTTCGTACGTCAATATTGTACTTTCTTGCTAGATAATCTATTGTTAAAAAGCCAACATTGTGTCTTGTATTTTCATATTTTAAACCAGGATTTCCTAACCCTACGATATAATACATTTTACTTAGCATCCTCGAATAAACCACTTATAGATTCATAACTATTTATTCTTTTTATTGCTTCAGCAAGCAGTGGTGCTATAGACATGATTTTTATTTTATCTATCTTTTTTTCTTCTGGCAATTGAATTGTATCTGTAATTACTATTTCTTTAAGACAAGATTCTTCTAATCTTTCTATAGCTGGTCCACTTAAAACTCCATGAGTTGCAGCCATTGATACATCCTTTGCTCCATTTTCCATTAAATAATTTGCAGCATTGCATATTGTACCAGCAGTATCTATCATATCGTCAACTAGAATACAGTGTTTTCCCTTAAAATCTCCTATGACATTCATAACTTCTGAAACATTTGGTTTTGGTCTTCTTTTTTCAATAATGGCTATTGTTAATTTCAAATAATCGGCAAAGTTTCTAGCCCTAGTTACCCCACCTAAATCAGGACTTACTACTACATAATCATCACTTTTTCCAAAAGCTTCTTTTTTAAAGTATGAAGATAAAAGTCTAATTGCAGAAAAATGATCTAAAGGAATATCAAAATATCCTTGAATTTGACCTGCATGTAGGTCCATAGTAATTACCCTATCTGCACCAGAAACTGTAATCAAATTTGCAACTAATTTTGCACTTATTGGTTCTCTACCTCTTGTTTTCCTATCTTGTCTTGCGTATCCATAGTATGGTACTACTACATTGACATGACCTGCAGAAGCTCTTCTGCAAGCATCAGTCAATATCAATAATTCCATTAAATTATCATTGGTGGGATATGAAGTTGGTTGAATTATATATACATCCTTTCCCCTTACAGTATCATTTATTTTTACATTAATTTCACCATCAGCAAAGTGTTTAACTTCAGCTTCCCCTAATTCTATTCCTAGTGAATTAACGACATCTTGTGCTAGTTTTGGATTTGAATTACCAGCAATTACTATAAGCTCTCCCCTACAAATATTAGATGGATTTACACACTCTGTCATCTTAATTTTGCTCCTTTAATTTTTTTAAATCTCTTTTTTTCTTTTTTTCAACATATCCAGGTATATTCACTTGTTTTGCTCTTTCTACTGAAAGATTTCCTTCTTCTACATTTTTTGTTATAGTTGATCCTGCCGCTATATATCCTTCTTTTTCTATATGGACTGGTGCTACTAAGTTTGAATTTGATCCTATAAAGGCATCATCTTCTATAATTGATCTATGCTTAAACTTACCATCGTAGTTAACAAAAATAACTCCACAACCAACATTTATGTTTTTTCCTAAATCGGCATCTCCTATATAGGCAAGGTGTCCAGCTTTAGTCCCATCATCTATGTTTGAGTTTTTAACTTCAACAAAGTTTCCAATATGAACATTTTTACCTAATTTTGATTTTGGTCTTAAATGAGAAAATGGTCCAATATCTGTTCCTTCATCTACAAAAGATTTTTCTATTACTGAATTATCAATTTTAACTTTATCTTTTATCTCAGAATCTTCAATTCTTGAACTGCCTTCAATAATGCAATTTTCACCTATAGATGTTTTTCCCAAAATTTTACAAGGACCTGATATAAGAGTATCTTTTCCTATTTTTACATCTTTTTCTATTGTTACTATGTCTGGATTTTCAATGATTACACCATTTAACATATGATATTCATTTATTCTTTTTCTTAAAATTGAACCAGCTTCTGCAAGCTCTTTTTTATTATTTATTCCATAAAATTGATCAGGATTACTAGCTACATAGCTTTCAACTTTTTTATTTTCATTATTTAAAATCTCAATACAGTCTGTTAGGTAATACTCATTTGACTTGTTATCAGTATTGATTTTTTTTAGTGATTCTTTTAAATCTATTGCCTTAAAAGCATATATACCTACATTTATTTCTTTTACTTTAAGTTCATCCTTATTAGCATCTTTTTGTTCTACTATTTTTTTGAATTTCCCATTTTCTCTAATAATCCTTCCATATCCTGTTGGATTGTCAATTTCAGTAGACATTACACTCAAATTGTTATTATTTTCTTTGTGGAAATTATAAAAACTATTAAGTGAATTTTTAGTTATTAGTGGGATATCACCATTTAATATTATAATATCGTCTTCATCTTCTAAAAGATCTAAGGCCATACTTACCGCATATGCTGTGCCATAAGGATAATCTTCTCCTATTTTTTGTTCTCTTATTTCAAGATTAGGAAATTTTTCTTCTATAAGTGCTTTAT
The DNA here is from genome assembly GCF_013371425.1 of Anaerococcus faecalis. NCBI lineage: Bacteria > Bacillati > Bacillota > Tissierellia > Tissierellales > Peptoniphilaceae > Anaerococcus > Anaerococcus faecalis. Next base: position 176,270 of record NZ_JABVBA010000001.1, on the reverse strand, counting down.
TTTTCCCAGCTATTAGTATGGTTTTAGAATTTTCTATATCACACGCATCAATTATATATGATATAATTTCTCTATTTAGAATTTTGGTCATAACTTTAGAGGTATTAGATTTCATTCTAGTACCTTCTCCTGCTGCAAGTATTATATTTTTAAGCATTTTAACCCCTTATTTAGGTGCAACTTCTAGTGCTAATTCCATCATTTGAGTATAAGAATTTTGTCTGTTTTCAGCACTATCAGCTTCATTTGACACTAAAGAATCACTAATGGTAAATATTGCTAAAGCTTTCTTTCCGTATTTTCTAGCGGTTGTAAATAGACCATAAGATTCCATTTCAACACATAAAACATCATATTGTTGTAAGTTTTTAAATACTTTCTCATCAATATTACTATAGAATTGATCTGAAGAGTGCACTTGTCCACAATGAGTTATATAACCTAACTCTTTTGATTTATTATAAGCTGTCAAAAGTAAATCAAAATCTGGTGTTGGTGAAAAATGTATATTTCCAAATAAATTATCATTTATTGAGGACTCACTACAAGCACTTGTTGCAAGAACAATGTCATGCAATTTCACATTTTCTTGCATGCTTCCAGCACTTCCAACTCTTATTATAGTTTCTACATCATAGAATTTATATAGTTCATTAAAATATATCATTGATGATGGAATTCCCATTCCACTACCCATTACAGATACCCTTTTACCCTTATAAAAGCCTGTAAATCCTAACATTCCTCTAGTATTTGTAAATTGTTTATAATCATCTAAAAAATTTTCGGCTATATACTTTGCCCTTAAAGGATCTCCAGGCATTAATACAGTATTAGCAATCTCATCTTTACTTTTTGCTGAAATATGTGGTGTTGGTATACTCATATTCACTCCTTTTTATTATTCTTATAATTATAATATATCACTTTTTAGTATTTTTTTAAAATAAAGAAGGCAAGTAGTAAGCTTGCCACCTTAATCAATTGAATTTTTCTTTATATTTCTTAGCTATTATAGTTTTATCAAAACCTAATTCTTCTTTAACATCCTTAAAATTACCTGATATACCAAAGCTATCTACAGCTATATTTAAACCTTCATTACCTGTAAACTCGCTCCAACCAAAAGAAGTTCCCATTTCAATAGATACTCTATTTCTTACATCTTTTGGTAAAATTTTCTCTTTATATTTTTCACTTTGTTTTCTAAATAATTCAAAAGAAGGCATTGATACTACCCTAATATCAATATTATCTTTTAACAGTTCTTCTCTAGTTTCTATAGCAAGCTCTACTTCACTTCCTGTTGCTATTATAATTCCATCAGGTTTATCTTTATTTGAATCTTTAATTATATAGGCCCCCATAGATATATCATCCAATTTTTCAGTTTCTTCTAAGTTAGACACATTTTGACGAGTTAGGGCTATAACTACTGGAGATTCTTTACTCTCAAGTGCTATCTTCCATGAAAGCCTAACCTCATTAGCATCACATGGTCTAAGCACTATAGTATTAGGAATTGCTCTAATCATTGCTAATTGTTCTATAGGTTGGTGTGTTGGTCCATCTTCACCTACTGCTACCGAATCATGAGTAAACACATAAGTTACAGGTATATGAGATAGAGCAGAAAGCCTTAAACCAGCCTTAAGGTAGTCTGAAAATACGAAGAATGTAGATATATGATGGAAAGATCCACCATGTGCTACAATTGCATTAGCAATAGCAGACATTGCAAATTCTCTTACTCCATACCATAAGTTTCTTCCTTCAGGATTTGATTTTTTGAACCTATCACTTGATTTTATATCTGTCTTATTTGAAGAAAATAAATCGGCACTTCCTCCCCAAAAGTTTTTATTTATTTTTGCTATATCTTGAATTATATCGCCACTTGAAGCTCTTGTGGCAATCGGTGCATCTTCGTGTGAATATTTTTTAACTTGATCAATCCAATTTTCATCAAGTTTTCTTTCAAATCCACTTATATAATTTTTTGCGTCTTCTGGGTATTTTTCTTTATATTCTTTAAATTTTTCAAGCCATTTTTGATATTTTTCTTTACCATTTTTCAATATATTTTCCCTAAAGGTTTCGTATATATTTTCAGGTATTTCAAAGTCGTCATAGGACCAATTATAGAATTTTTTTACTCTTTTATAATCATCAAAACCTATAGGAGCACCATGAACTTTATTGGTACCCTGGTTTAAAGAACCATAACCTATAATAGTTTTAATCTCTATGAAACTAGGTCTATCCTTACTTTCTTTAGCTTTATTTATTGCTTCATATATAGCATCTAAATCATTACCATCATCAACTTTAAGATAATTCCAATTTTGAGCCTTAACTCTTCCTTCAATATTTTCAGAAAATGAAGTTTTTAAATCTCCATCTAAGCATATATCATTAGAATCATGTAAAATTATAAGTTTATTTAAATTTAAGTGTCCAGCAAGACTCATAGATTCATATGAAATACCTTCCATAAGATCACCATCTCCACATATGGCATAAGTATAGTGATCTACAATCTTTAAGTCTTCTTTATTATATAAAGCTGCAAGATGCTTTTCAGCTATAGCAAATCCAACTGCATTTGCAATTCCTTGACCTAATGGTCCTGTGGTTACCTCAACTCCATCAGTATGTTTTCTTTCAGGATGTCCTGGAGTCTTAGAACCTATTTGTCTAAAGTTTTTTAAGTCCTCAATAGATAAATCAAATCCACTTAGGTGAAGTAATGAATAAAGCATTGCTGATCCATGACCTGCTGATAAAACAAACCTATCCCTATTATGCCAATCACTTTTTTCTGGATTTACATTTAAAACCTTATTCCATAATACATATGCCATTGGGCTTGCACCCATTGGAAGACCAGGATGTCCACTATTTGCACTTTCTATTTGAGCAATTGATAAAGTTCTAATTGCATTTATAGCATTGATATCTTTTTCATTAAACATTAATTATTCTCCTCAATTTCAGTGATTTTTTCTATTCTTCTTTGATGCCTTCCACCTTCGAATTTAGTTTTTACAAAAGTTTCTACAATTATCTTTGCAACTTCTGATCCAATTACTCTTGCACCAATACATAAAACATTACAATTGTTGTGTGCTCTAGACATCTTTGCAGAATAAACATCAGATACGCAAGCAGCTCTTATTCCTTTAACTTTATTAGCAGAAAGACTCATACCAATTCCTGTTCCACATATTAGTATTGCAAAATCCGCTTCATTATTTATGATTTTTTCACATGCCTTTTTTGCAAAATCAGAGTAATCACAAGAATCCTTATTATAAGTGCCTACTTTTTCAACTTCTTGACCTAAATCAAGAAGAATTTCTTCTACACTATCAACAAGATCTATACCTCCGTGATCGTTACCTATAATATATCTCATTTTTACCTCTCAATTCATTAACTTTATATAATAAAAGATTATCATTTAATAGAATTTGTGTCAATTTTCAAAATATAAAGATAAATATTGAGAAATGGAGTAATTATTTAACTTATGGTATAATAACATAAGTTAAAATAAAAAAAAGCTTTTAAAGGAGTAATAATGTTTGAATTTAATATAAATGATTACAAGTATAAAAATATTCACATGATTGGAATAGGTGGTATTTCAATGAGTGGAATCGCCATTTTACTAAAAGAAAATGGTTACAATATTACAGGTTCTGATAGACAGCTTTCCGAAACAAGTAAAAACCTAATTAATAATGGGATAGATGTCCTAATTGGACAAAAAAAAGAAAATATTAAAAATCCAGATTTAGTAATATATACTGATGCTATAGCAGATTCTAATGAGGAACTAATAGCAGCACGTAAGCTAGATGTACCAGTTGTTACAAGGGGTGTTTTTCTAGGAGCCCTTATGAGAAACTATAAAAACTCAATTGCTATTTCTGGTTCTCACGGAAAAAGTACCACAACAAGTATGATTTCAAAAATTCTTATGCATTCTTCAAAAAATCCTTCAATTTTATTAGGTGGAGAATTAGATGAAATTGATGGAAATGTACACGTAGGTGACAAAGATTTTTTAGTAACTGAGGCATGTGAATACAAAGGAAATATAAAGTATTATTATCCTTCAACTGTAATCATCCTAAATATAGATGAGGACCATCTAGATTTTTATAAGGATTTAAATCAAATAATTGAAACATTCAAAACCTATTTAAGAAACCAAGATAAAGATTCTAAAACTATACTAAATCTTAATGAAGAAAATAATAAACTTATTTTAGATGCTGTTCAAGGTGAGCTTATAACATATGGTCAAGATAATAAAGATGCTGATTATAACGCTACTAATATAACATTTGATGAACTTGGCAAGCCGAGATTTGATTTGATTATGAAAGATGGTAGTGTTGAACATTTCGAATTGTCTATAATAGGAAGACACAATATAAATAATGCTTGTGCAGCAATCATATCAACTCATGAAAATGGTGTAGATATTGAAACTATAAGAAAATATTTAAAAGAGTATAAAGGGCTTGATAGAAGAATGCAAGTAATAGGTAATGTAAACGGATGCGATATTATGACAGACTATGGACATCACCCTTCAGAAATTAAAGTGACTCTAAACGCTCTTAAGGAGCATACAAAGGGTAGGTTAATATGTGTATGGCAACCTCATACATATTCAAGAACCAAAACTCTATTTAATGATTTTGTTGAAAGTTTTGATGATGCAGATGAAGTTATAATTACTGATATATATGCAGCAAGAGAAGCATTTGATCCTACTATAAATAGCAAGGATGTAGTTGATGCTATGGTAAAGACTGGAAGAAATGCAATTTATATTCCAGATTTCGAAAGTGCTCGTGATTATATACTTAAAGAAATTAAGAAAGATGATCTAGTAATAACTACTGGGTGTGGAAATCCAGATGAGTTAGCTAAAATGATAGTAAAAAGTAAATAATAATAATAATAAAATCCCTCTAAATTTAGTGAAACTATATCTATGGACTGAACCACAAAAGTTGAAGATAAAAAACCAATTTGGGAGGTCGGTTCAACCTATATTAAGTTTCACTTTAAAGAGGGATTTTTATTCTTTATCAGTATATACTTTTATTTCATTCCCATTACTTTCTAAGGATATATTACCATCAATGTCTGTTCTTAAAAGTTTTATATTCTCGTTTATAAGTAAATCAATTACACGTTTAGCGGGATGATTATACCTATTATTTTTTCCAACTGAAAGTATAGCAAGCTTTGGTCTAACTTCTTTAATAAACTCTTTTGAAGTAGAAAATTTACTCCCATGGTGTCCTAGCATTAGTACATCACTTTTTAGATTATAACCACTATATATTAGCTGGTCTTCTATTTTCGTATCAACATCTTGAGGAAATAAGAACGAATTATTGCCATGACTAAGTCTTAAAACTATGGAATTTTCATTATCTAAACTATCTTCAAAAGATTTAGGCCATAAGATTTTAAATTTTGCCTTACCTAAAATAAATTCATCTCCGACTTGTGGATGAATTATATGAGCACTAGAATTTTTTAAGGATTTCATAAAAGATTTATAAATTTTACTATTCTTTTTATAGTTAGGACAAATTACATTGATAACCCTTTTATTATCCAATATGGATATAAGACCCGCTATATGGTCTTCATCATAATGACTAACTAGAAGATAATCAATAGTATCTATATTTTTATTATCAATATAAGAATAATATTTTCTACTACTAGACCTACCTCCTCCATCTATCAATAAAACTTTTTTGTTTTCTTTTACTAATACAGCATTACCTTGACCTACATCTATATAGTCAATTTCTAAATTTGTATCTATTTTCTTATTGGTATATGTATAATAGCTAACTATTGAAAGAACTATTAGTAAAACTACTATTAGTATATTTTTAATAATTGATTTCATCAATCAATTCCAACAGAAACTGCTATAGCTTGGTCAATTTTTATCATAACTGATTTGTCGAAACTTCCCAATTTATCTCTTAATCTTCTTTTATCAATAGTTCTTAACTGCTCCAATAAGGCTACACTATTTTTAGGTAAACCAAATTTATTAGCACTAAGTGAGACGTGAGTAGGGAGTTTTGATTTTTTTATCTGGCTTGTGACAGGAACCACAATTATAGTTGGAGAGTATTTATTCCCCATATCATTTTGAACTACTATAACGGGCCTAACGCCCCCTTGCTCACTACCAACTACTGGAGAAAGATCAGCATAAAATAAGTCACCTCTTTTAACCTTCATTTATATCTCCTATTAGCTTAATATTTATTTTTTTAATATATTTATCAAATATTTTCAATTTATAAAAATCATTATGTATATAGACTAAATTAAAGTTTTTTATCATTTTACTTCCTCATTAATTTATAAGCTTCACTTATATTATTAACTATATCACTTGCAATCATTGAATCAGCCCCTAACTTTATTTTAGCAATATCTCCTGCCAATCCATGTATATAAACTGATAATATGGCAGCATTTAGAGGTTTCATTATTGATAGATTTGCCAAAATAATACCTGTTAAAACATCGCCACTTCCAGCAGTAGCCATGCCGGAATTTCCTGTATTATTTATATAAGAGTAATCTCCATCTGTCACAATAGTTTTTTGACCCTTTAAAACTAAAATAATTTTATTTTCTTTTGCAAATTTCTTTGCAACTTCCATTCTATTTTTATTTATGTACTCTAAAGGAAGCTTAGATAACCTATGAAATTCCATTACATGTGGAGTTAGAATTATATTTTCATGATTTTTAAGTATACTAATATCATCAGATAAAGCATTTAATCCATCAGCATCTATAACAATATTTTTTTTATATTCTTTTATAACTGAGAATAAAAGCTTATTTAAGCCATTAGCTCTTCCCATGCCAGGGCCTATAGCTAGACTATCCTTATTTTTTAAATATATGAGAATCTTATTATATATCTCATCACTATAATGAAAATTATCACATTTTACTTCTTCTATTATACTTTCAGTTGACTTTATTTGTAAAATATTTGAAATAGATGACGGACAAATAATATGACTTAGTCCGCATCCTGATCTAAGTGAAGCAAGAGATGACAAATAAACAGAGCCACTCATTCCATTACTTCCGCCTAATATTGCAACTCTGCCAAAATCCCCTTTATGAGAATTTTCATTTCTATCTACTAATAATTTTTTTATATTTTTATCAATAATAATTTCATTAAATAGACTTTTATTATTACATATAGCAACAGCATAATCTGATTGATGACTTATACTTATTTCAAGCTCTATTTTATTATCAACTACTGCATATGGTTTATTATTTATATGTAAAATCTCTATTTTTTTTCTTAAAATATAAGCTAAATTAAGATTTAAAGCTTTTATAACGGCCTCTTTTGCAGCAAATAGACCAGCAAAAGTTTCTATTCTATTACCTTTTTTATTTCCATAATGAATTTCATTATCAGTAAATATTTTATAAATAAATTTAGGATTTTTACATTTCATCCTAAATTTATTTATATCAACTAAATCTATACCTAGCATTATCTCATCCTTAATCTTTTAAATGCTTCTTCTGATTTTGCCATCACTTCTTCAATATCCAAATTTGTAAACTCATAATTTTCATAAACAATATCACCATCTATTATTACTGTTTCTACATCCTTATCATATGTTGAATAACAAACTGATGATATAAGATTATTTTTTGGAGTATGATTTGGATTGTCTAAGTCTATTAAAATTAAATCAGCTCTTTTCCCCTCTTCAAGACTTCCAATCTTATCAAAAAGTCCTAAAGCCATAGCACCATTTATAGTAGCAAGTTTTAAAATATCATAAGCTCTTAAATTCTTTGGATCATAGTATTTTGAAACTAAGGAAGCCAAAGAGATTTCTTTAATCATTGATAAATTATTATTGCTAGCTGCTGAGTCAGTCCCCATTGCAACATTGATTCCCATAGATAATAATTTAGAAACATCTAAAAAACCAGATGAAAGTTTTAAATTTGATGATGGATTATGAACTATAGAAACATTTTTATTTTTTAATATTTCAATGTCTTTTTCAGATAAGTACAATCCATGGGCTGCTATAGTCCTATTATCAAATATTCCACACTCATTAAACACTTCAGTTGGACTTTGACCAAATTTTTTTTGACATTCAATGTTTTCTGCCTTTGTTTCTGATAGGTGAATATGGATTGGAATATTTTTTTTTGATGATATTTTGGATATTTCTTTAAGATAGTCCTTGTCAGTCGTATAAACAGCATGAGGACCCAACGCTATATTTATTTTTCCATCTTTTCCATCAAATTTTTCATAAAGAGCTAGATTTTCTTTTATTTTTTTATTATCCTTATCTTCTAAGGTTAGACCTCTTGATATTTGTGCTCTCATTTTTGACTTATCAAGTGCTTTTATGGTTTGCTCTTCAAAGTAATACATGTCAGCAAATGTTGTAGTGCCAGTCATAATCATTTCTATTTGTGATAAAAGTGAAGCCCAATAAACATCGTCTTTTAATAGTTTATCTTCAAGTGGCCAAATTTTTTCATTTAACCATGTCATAAGACTCACATCATCAGAATAATTTCTAAAAAAACTCATGCCAACATGAGTATGGGCATTTATAAACCCTGGCATGACAAGTTTTTCACTTCCATCAATCTTTTTATCATAATTAAAATATTGTGTGTTATCTGAAATTTTTGTAATATTACCATCTTCAATACAGATATTAGATTTATAAATTTTTTCACCATCTGCCATTGAGAGTATGTTAGCATTTTCTATTAATATATTCATAATAAATCAATTCTTAGAATTAGAATTTGGCTATTTTATCTTTAAGCAAAGCATTTACTTGTTGTGGATTTGCCTTACCCTTGGTCTTTTTCATAGCTTGACCTACTAAGAATCCAAAAGCCCTATCCTTACCATTTTTTATATCTTCAATAGATTGAGGATTTTCTCTCAAAACTTCATTTACTATGTCTTCTAGGAAATTTTCATCACTTATTTGTAGAAGATTTCTCTCTTTAGCTAGTTTCTCTGGATCATCATTACTTTCAAAGATTTCTCTTAAAAGTTTTTTACCAACATTATTGTTGATTTTATTTGAAATAACCAAGTTTATAAGTTTCGCAAAGTTTTTTACAGATAAATTCATTTGGTCAGATTCTATTTTAAATTCATTTAATCTTCTTGAAAGCTCTGTTAAAATCCAATTAGAAACTTCTTTTGGATTATCTACAATTTCATTTGTGCTTTCAAAAAGTTCTGAAAGTTTTCTATCATTTGATAAAAGGTTAGCATCATATGAAGATAGTTTATATTCTTCTATATATCTTTGCTCTTTTTTCTCAGGAAGTTCAGGTAAATTATTTTTTATATCTTCTATGAAACTTTTTTCAAGCTTAATTCTTGGGATATCACCCTCTATGGAAAATCTATAGTCATTTGTAGTTTCCTTTGTTCTCATAGATATAGTGCTTTGACTTAAATCATCCCATCTTCTAGTTTCTTTTATACCTAGATTACCATCTTCTAGCATTTTTTTATGTCTATTAGTTTCAAAATTTAAGGCATCTTCTATAGCTTTCATTGAGTTAAGATTTTTTATTTCAGATATGGCAGTTCTTTTCCCATTTTCAAGATTTTCAAGGTTTATATTAACATCACAACGCATTGATCCTTCAGCCATTACGCAATCTGAAACATCCAAAAATCTCAATGTTTGGGCAAGCTTTTCTACAAATTCTCTAGCTTCTTTAGCAGATTTCAAATCTGGCTCTGATACTATTTCTATTAATGGAAGTCCTGCTCTGTTATAGTCCATTAATGTCCTATTATTTTCATCATGATTTGATTTTGCAGTATCTTCTTCCATATGGATGTGGTTTAGTCTTATTTTATCTCCATTTTTAAGCTTTATATATCCACCAACAGCATAAGGTTCATCTTGTTGTGTTATTTGATATCCCTTTACAAGGTCTGGATAGAAATACTTCTTTCTGTCCATTTTCATTTCTGTCTTTATATCACAGTTAAAAGCAAGTCCAGCCATAATTGCATATCTTACTGCTTCTTTATTAATTCTTGGAAGAGTACCAGGATGACCTAAGCAAGTTGGACAAGTATTTGTATTAGGGATAGCACCAAATTCATTTTTGCATGAACAAAACATTTTTGTTTTAGTTGACAGTTCAACGTGAATTTCTAATCCTATTATTGTTCTAGTCTTCATTTTTTATCCTTTCAAACTCTTCACAAGCATTTATAATCTCTTTATCCTTGAATCTATCACCAATTATTTGAATACTTCCTGATATACCCTTTCTAACAGGTACTGAAACTCCACATAATCCTGCTAAATTAACTATTACATTAAATATATCTGATGAGAAGTCTTTCAATGGATTATCTGTATAAATTCCAAGTTTAGATGGCAAATCTACAGTTGTAGGTGTAATTAAGAAATGATATTTATCAAATATTTCTTTTAATTCTTCAATAATTAGACTCCTGATTTTTAACCCTTGCTTGTATATCCTTTGATTATCTTCACTTGATAAATACATAGTTCCCAGTGCTATTCTTCTTTGAACATTTTCTCCAAAACCTTCAGATCTATTTTTTATAAATAGTTCTTCAACATCTTTATAATCTTCTGTTTGGTAACCATACCTGATGCCATCAAATCTAGAAAGATTTGAGCTTACTTCAGAGCTCATTACTACACTATAAACTTCATTAGCATACTTTGAGTATTTTAGGTCAACCTCCTCTATTATAGCACCCTTGTTTTTAATTAAGTCTATGGCATTTTTATAATCTTCATATACAGAGTCTGTAATGTTAAATTCATTGTTATCATTTTTTATAATTGCAACTTTTTTACCTTCAAAGCTAAAATCATCGTCAGAAAATTTATATTTTTCTAAGCTTGCTGTCATATCCATTTGATCAGGACTTTGAACTGCACTTGCTAAAATTCTTAAGTCTTTTACATTGTTTGCAAATAAAGATACTTGATCTAAGGTATTTGCCATAGCTACAACTCCATACCTACTCATCATAGAATAAGTTGGCTTATAGCCAATTATATTACAATAAGAAGCAGGTTGCCTTACTGACCCGCCAGTATCAGTACCTAAAGAAACTAATACATCACCTTTTGCAACACTAACTGCAGAACCTGATGATGATCCACCCGGAATCAAATTTTCATCAAGCGGATTTAAAACTGGACCAAAATAAGATGTTTCACCAGACCCACCCATAGCAAACTCATCCATATTTGTTTTCCCTATAATTATACCATCTTCATCTAAAATATTTTCAACTACTGTAGCATTATATAAAGGTGTGAAATCTTCAAGCATCTTTGAAGCACAGGTCAATTTCATATTCTTATATGAAATATTATCCTTAACACTTACAGGTATTCCAAATAATTTTCCTAAATTCTCACCACTTTTAAGTTTTTGATCAAGATATTTTGCTCTTTCAAGAGAATCTTCTTCATTAAATGATATATAAGCATTTGTTTTATCATTTTTTATCTTTTCTAAAACTTTTTTAGTATGATCATAGACTGAAATCTCTTTATTTTTATATTTTTCAATAGTTTTGTTTATATTCATCAATATCTCCTTAAAGTTTCCAATCTAATCTAAAGTATCCAAATTGAGTATCTTTAGCATTTTTTAAGGCATCTTCTCTATCAAGAGATTCTTGAGCTTCATCCTCTCTTAATATAGCCTTATGATTTTCTAACATTTCTGTCATTTCGACATTTTCACAATCTACCTCAAATATATGATCTATAAAATCAAGTATTATATTATATTTATTTGTTATTATATCTATATCTTCATTTGAAAGATCTAAGTTAGCAAGTCTATAAACTCTTTCAACTTCATTTTTATTCATAGTTTTCCTCCAATTTTTCTATAAAATCGAGTAGATCTTCACTTTCTAATATTTCAATTCCCAATTCAATAGCTTTATCTCTTTTTGAGCCAGGTTTTTGACCACACAAGACTAGGTCTGTATTTTTAGAAACAGAACTTGTTACATTACCTAAGTTATTCTCTATTAATTTTTTCAAATCATTTCTTTTATAATTATCAATAGAACCCGTTATAACAATATTTTTATTTTTTAATAAGTCAGACTTAATACCTTTATCTATTTCTTTAATTTTTATGCCTTTTGATAAAAGTATATCAATTGATTTACTAATATTATGGTCATTAAAGAAATCTATTATATAACTTGCAGTTTTTTCACCAATATCTTCAATTTCTATTAACTCATCTTCTTTTGCATTTCTAAGATTATTAAAAGTCCTAAACTTATTAGCCAGGTCATTTGCAGTCTTTACTCCAACATTTGGAATTCCTATAGCATAAGTGAAATTTGATAAATCACATTCCTTACTATTTTCAATAGCATTTAATAGATTATTAGTCTTTTTTTCTTTAAATGATTCAAGTTTTATCAAATCCTCATATCCTATATCATATAAGTCATAAATTTCATTAATATTTAAATTTTTTATAAATAATTCAGCAGTTCTCTCACTCAAACCATCTATATCCATGGCCTCTCTTGAAGCAAAATGAACAAGTCTTGCTTTGAGTTGAGGTGTACATGATATAGAATTTGGACAGTATATATGAACATTCCCTTCAATAAGTTCTGAGTTACAAAAAGGACATCTTGATGGTTTTTCTATCTTTTTTGTATTTTTTTGATTTTCATCAACTACGCCCAAAATTTCTGGAATTACATCATTAGATCTTCTTATGAACACCTTGGAACCAATTCTAAGTTTTTTTCTTTCAATATCATCATAATTGTTTAAGGTAGCACGTCTTACAGTAACCCCAGAAAAATCTACAGGTTTGACTATTGCAGATGGTGTAACTTTTCCAGTTCTTCCCACATTCCACAAAACATCTTCTAAAATTGTAGTGTATTCTTCAGGATCATATTTAAAGGCTATTGACCATCTAGGGAATTTATTAGTATATCCAAGTACTTTTTGAGTTTTTATATCATTTATTTTAATTACTACGCCATCAGTTAATATGTCTATTTTATGTCTTTGAACTTTAATTCTTTCTATCTCTTTAACTAAGTCATCAAAATTATCAATTAAATTGTAATAAGGATATACTGGAAGTTTTTGCTTTTCTAAAAACTTAAGCATTTCTTCTTCAGTTTCAAATGATAATTCATTTGTAGGAATTTGATAAAAATATGCCTTAAGATTTCTTTTTTTTGTTTGACTTGTATCTAGATTTCTAATTGCTCCAGCTGCTGCATTTCTAGCATTCTTTAAAGGAACTTCATTTTCTTCATTGTATTTTTTTAATGAAGAAAGCGGCATTACAGCCTCTGCTTGGACTTCTATCAAAGATTTTTCATCAATTTTTGTTGGGATAGAAGAAATAGTAAGAACTTGTTCTAGAACATTTTCTCCAACTATTCCATTACCTCTCGTAGCTGCAGTTTGAAGCACTCCATCATTATAGGTTAGATTTATTGTTAGTCCATCAAACTTATACTCAGTTATAAATTCTAACTTTTTTAATTTATCTTCATGAGTATTATTATAATTTTGTCTTAACCTCTCACATCTATTAATCCACTCTTTTAGATCTTCGTAATTTTGTGACTTATCTTGAGAATATAACCTTGAAATATGGTAATGCTTTTCAAACTTATCGAGTATTACTCCTCCAACTCTTTGAGTGGGTGAGAATTTATCCACTATACCTGTTTCCTCTTCAAGATTTTTAAGCTCATCATATAGCTTATCATACTCACCATCTGATATTAAAGGTTTATCTAAGGTATAGTAGTGATAATTTAATTCATTAATTTGATCTATTAAATCTCTAATTCTTTCTTTTTTGTCCATATTAAACCTTCTTTATAGGAGCATAGTCTTGATTTAATTTTTTAAGACCTTTTTTATCAAATGCTACAACTAGTTCATTTCCATCAGTAGATAATTTTATTTGTACTATCATACCCTTTCCCCATTTAGAGTGGAGAATATTATCACCTATTTTAAATTCTTCTTTTGATGATTCCTTTATGGTTTTTTTCTTTAGAACACTTTCTCTGGCCTTATCTCTCATGTAATCTTCATTTGTCTTAACTCTTAACTCGTGATTGGAGAAGGTTTGAGTCTTATCTTGATCTAGCTTTTTTATTGAACCGTCTAATTCATTTAAAAATCTTGATGGTTTATAATATACTGGCTGACCATATTGTCTTCTAATTTCTGCTGAGGTTATATATAATTTTTCCATAGCACGTGTTATTGCAACATAGCATAGTCTTCTCTCTTCTTCAATATTTCCTTCATCAATACTTCTTTTTGATGGAAATAAACCTTCATCCATACCAACAATAAAACAGACTTTAAATTCTAAACCCTTCGAAGAATGAACAGTCATTAAAGATATAGCCTCATTACTTTCTTCCGTCTTATCAAGATCTGATAAAAGAGATAGATTTTCTAAGTAGTCATATATATTGTCTTCAGGATTATTTGACTGATATTCAGCTGCAGAAGACATAAACTCATTTAAGTTGTCAATCCTTGATCTATTTTCTATTGAATAACTTTCTTCAAGAGATTTTAAATAACCACTCTTATCCAAAACATTTTCAATTAAATCAACTATTAGATAATCACTATAATGTTCAAAAATATCTTTTAAAGGATCATAAAATTTTCTACAAGTATTTTTGTACTTTTCAGTAAGGCCATTGAAAAGACTTGGGTCTGTTACAAGTTCTGTCAAAGAAAAACCTAATTTAGAAGCCTCTTTTTCTAGTCCTTCTATGGTTTTTTGACCTATTCCTTTTTTAGGTTCATTAATAATTCTTTTTAATGAAATATCATCCTTAGGATTTACTAAAACTTTAAGATAAGCTACAAGGTCTTTTATTTCCTTTCTGTCGTAAAACTTTAAACCACCTATAACCTTATAATCTATAAGTTTTTTCATGAAAACTTCTTCAAATATTCTCGATTGAGCATTGGTCCTATATAAGATTGCAATATCACTTAATTTATAGCCATCTTTTAAAAGTGATGTAACTTCATTAACTACAAAGCTTGCCTCTTCTGTTTCAAGAGAAGATTTTTTATATAAGACTTCTGCACCATCTTTTTTTGATGTCCAAAGAACCTTATCTTTTCTTTCGGTATTGTTTTCTATCAATTTATTTGCAGCATTTATGATTTTTGAAGTCGACCTATAATTTTGCTCAAGTTTTATAGTCTTAGCATCTTTAAAGTCCTTTTCAAAATCTAAAATATTATTTATATCAGCTCCCCTAAAGCTATAAATAGATTGATCAGCATCTCCTACAACAGTAATATTATTATGTAGTTTTCCTATGAATTTAATCAATTCATATTGACTTTTATTTGTATCTTGATATTCATCTACATAAATATACTCAAACTTATTTTGATAGTAAGTTAGAGTATCAGGACTTTCTGCAAACAAGTCCAAAGTTTTAAGTATTAAATCATCAAAATCTAAGGAATTATATTCAAACTTTCTTTTTTCATAATTTTTATATATTTTATAATACTCTTCTTGTTTTACATAGAATGTATTTAATTTTAAGAATTCATCTGGGTATATTGATTTATTTTTACAATATGAGATTATATTTAAGGCTTCTTTTGGGCTTATTTCATCCTTATATCCTAAGTCTTTTATTATTTCTTTTACTAAAGTTTTCTGATCATTTGTGTCATATATTGTGAAGTTATTATCATAGCCTAACTTATCAATATTCATCCTAAGAATTCTTGCGCATATGGAGTGGAATGTCCCAATCCAAAGATAAGATACATCTTTACCCAATAAATTAGCAACTCTTTCTTTCATTTCATTAGCAGCTTTGTTGGTAAAAGTTATGGCTAAAATATTTACTGGATCCACATTTTTTTCTTTAATTAGATAAGCGATGCTTGTAGTTAGAACTCGAGTCTTACCGCTACCTGCACCTGCTACCACTAACAAAGGACCTTTATTATGTAAAACAGCCTCTTTCTGTTTATCATTTAAATTAGATAAGTCCATTTTTCACATCCTTTCATCCTTACAATTATACCACAAACTAGTTTGTAAAAAAGATTAATCAAATTAGACTAACTAAAAAACGGATTCACCTTGATTGATGTGTACCATCCTTACCGCTCTTTGTCCAGTTTTATGTCTATACATCATTAAGATAAATCCGTTATAAGTTTTTACTTATCTATTATTTTCTTTTTCTTCTTTTAGATTATTTGCTATAAGATTTTCTAAAACCAAATCATATCCATCAGTTCCATAGTGAAGCGACCTATTTACCCTGGAAATTGTAGCAGTTGATGCACCAGTTTGCTCCTCTATTTCACTATAGGTTTTTCTTATCTTTAATAATTTAGCTACTTGAAGCCTTTGTGATATAGATTGAAGCTCTCTTGCTGTGCAAGCATCCTCAAAAAACATATAACACTCTTTTCGATTTTTTAGCATCAATATAGCATCAAAAAATTCATCTAATTCTTTACTTTTTAATTTTGATTCTGTCATACATATCTCCCTAAAATAGTCCAACGATATTCCCATTTTCATCAATGTCAATCTCATAAGCAGCAGGTTTTTTGCCAAGGCCTGGCATCGTCATAATATTTTGTGTAATAGCAACTATGAAACCTGCTCCTTGATTTAATCTTATATCATTGATAGTAATTTCATATTCACTTTCAGGATTAAGATTCTTTGGATCATCAGAAAATGAATATTGAGTTTTAGCAATACATACAGGTAATTTATCTGAGTTTAAATTTTCAATTCTTTCTATTTCATCAAGGGCTTTTTTTGCATATTTTACTCCATTAGCTCTGTATATTTCTTTACAAATAACATCAATTTTCTCTTTAATAGATAAGGATTCATCATATAATAATTTAAAATCATTATCTTTATTTGATTTTTCAATAATATACTTGCATATATCTAGACAACCTTCTGAGCCCTTATGATATACATCACATTCAAAGGCCTCTATACCTAAATTATTAACTAGTTCTTTTAATAAACTTAGTTCAGCTTTAGTATCTTGGTCAAACTTATTAATTGCTACTACCACATTATTAGAAAATTTCTTCAAATTTTCTAGATGAACTTTAAGATTTTTAAAGCCACTTTTCAAACCCTCAAGATTTTCACAATTAATATCTTCAAGGCTAACACCACCATGATATTTTAGTGCTCTAACACTTGCAACTATTACAGTAATATTTGGCTTTATAGATGCCTTTCTACACTTAATATCATAGAATTTTTCGGCTCCCAAGTCTGCTCCAAAGCCTGCTTCTGTTACTGTATATTCCGATAAGGCAAGTGCCGTTTTAGTGGCTATAATAGAGTTACAGCCGTGAGCAATATTTGCAAAAGGTCCACCATGTATAATAGCTGGCGTATTTTCTAAGGTTTGAACAAGGTTTGGTTTAAGTGCGTCTTTCATGAGAACTACTACAGGTCCTGTAGCTTTAATATCATCTACTGTAACTGGATTGTTATCATAGTCATAGGCAACTATCATTCTGGATACTTTTTCTCTAAAATCATTTAAGTTATTACTTAAACAAAATACTGCCATCATTTCTGTAGCAACAGTAATATCATATCCATCTTGTCTAGCTATTCCATTCGTTTTTTTACCTAAACCAACTACTACTTCTCTTAAGGCCCTATCATTAAGATCAACACATCTTTTCCATAGAATATTACTTAAATCTATATTTTTTTCGTTACCTTGGTAAATATGATTATCAATCATTGCAGCTACAAGATTAACAGCACTAGTTATAGCATGAAAATCTCCAGTGAAGTGAAGATTAATATCTTCCATTGGTATAACTTGAGAATATCCTGCACCACAGGCTCCTCCTTTAATACCAAAAGATGGTCCTAAAGATGGTTCCCTTAAAGCTGAAATAGCTTTCTTTCCTAGTTTATTAAGCCCCATAGACAAGGCTATATTCATAGTAGTCTTACCTTCTCCATAAGGTGTTGGACTAATAGCAGTTACTAATACTAGCTTTGAATCTTTATTTTGATTTTCAGAATAAGAAAGATCGATTTTAGCCTTATAATTTCCATATTTCTCATACTTTTCAATATTGAGAAAATGTGCTATTTCATCAATATCCTTAATTTGAGCTTCTCTAGCAATTTCAATATCTTTTTTCATTTAAACTCCTATAAAACTTTATGATTTGCTTTTCATAGTACATTATATCAATAAAAACTTATCAATTCAATAGCTTATTAAAGTGAATTAGGTTAATACTGTTTTTTATTATCTTCTATGATTTGTAAAAATGTATCACACAAATTATCATTGCGAGCTAACAAAGGACCATGGAGATAACTTGCAAAAGTATTTTTATATCTAAATCCTTCAGTTTTATCTTGGCCATTATTTCCATATCCTTCAATAATGGTTGAAAATGCACAATGTTTATCTGAAAGATAAGTTACTCCACCATGATTTTCAAATCCTTCATAAATTTGTCCGCTTTTATTATCCTTAACCTTTACATTCCCAACAAATCTTTTAGAATCTTCTTGATTTTTTGTATAATAGTCAAAAATGTTAAGACCTTCTATTTTATTATTATAAGCATCATAATAATATTTACCTAAAAGTTGATATCCTCCACAAATCGCAAGAAATAATCCATCATTTTCAATATATTTTATTATGTTATCTTTTTTATTTTCTAAGTCTTTTTCGACTATTGACTGTTCGTAGTCTTGTCCTCCACCAAAGAAAACAAAATCATATTTTTTATAATAAAAATCATCATTAATACTAATAACATCTACATTTACTTTATAGCCCTTTTTTTCTGCTAAATATTTAATAGCCATAACATTTCCTACATCTCCATAGGTATTTAAAAGATTTCCATAAAGATGGCATATATTTATTATCATTGTAAGTTTAAAACCTCCCTTAATCTTAACATGGCAGTATAGGTTGAAAGTATATAAATTTTATTTGTTTTTGATGTACTGATAGCTTTTAAAATATCTTTTTCATAGTCAAATTCTATAATTTCCCCATCAAATATATCTGCGATTTCTAGTCTTCTCTTCATATCTTTTTTTCTCTTACCTGAAACTTTTACTTCTTTTATATTTAGTTTTTTTAGTCTTTCATAATAGGAGTCGTAAATCCAAGATACATCTGTTCCATCAGCATAATTATCATTTAAAAAGCAAAATAAACTTATAGGATCATCTTCTAAAAGCATAAGATTAATAATTTGATTTAAACCAGTTGGATTTTTAACTAAATTTATAATTACTTCTTTGCCCTCAATATTAAGATTTTCTTGACGACCAAAAACGTGTTCCTGATTTTTTAATCCATCATATATTTCTTCATAAGTAAGTTCCAATTCTTTTGAAAGAGATATGGCCGCAAGGGCGTTGTAAATATTATAAAATCCTCCAATTTGAATTTCATACTCTTCATTATCTATAAGAAATTTTGAATAATTTGCTTCCATAGATAAAATATTTTCAATATTATAATCTATTTTTGGAGAATGGAAATCACAGTTTGGACATGAAAAATCTCCTAGGGATGAATAATTTATAATTCTATATTTTAAAATAGACTTACAATTTGGACAAAGTATGCCATCACTATTAAACTCAGCATCTAAGTCATATAATTGACTATCTTTTTTATCCTCTCTAATACCATAATATATTGGATTATATTTTTTTAATGAATCATATGAAAATATTGGTAAATCACCATTTGCTATAATTTTTACATCATCACATTTTTTAAATCCCTCTAAAATCTTGTTATAAACATTATAAATTTCACCAAACCTATCCATTTGATCTCTAAATATATTTGTCAAAACAACATAATCAGGTTTTATAAATTCAGAAACCCTAACAAGATTCGCCTCATCTACCTCCAAAACGGCAACTGTATTTTCATTTTTAGGATTATCTAGAAGACTTGTAATTATTCCTTGAATCATATTTGAGCCAGATTCATTTGTAAACACTTTATTATAATGATTTTTAAGAATACTTGTCACAAAGTGTGTAGTCATAGTCTTGCCATTCGTCCCTGTAATAAAAATAAATTTAGTATTTTTACTAAGTGACTTAAGTATATCTTTATCCATCTTATAAGCAATTTTACCTGGAAGGCTTGTAGCCTTGTGTTTTGTCAATTTCAATAAAAAGCGAATTAATTTCGCTGTACTTATAGTTAAATTATCTTTTATACTCATGACATTAGTATATTACAAAAATTTTGATTTTCAAAATCATAAAACAAAACTATCTTTTTTATTTTATAATACATGTAAATAAGTCAAGTCCATAATATTGTGTAAATTATCCTAGTCCAATATTTACTATTTCATTCTAATATACAATTTAGAAGATGTTATCCAATCCTCATTGATATCAATGAGGATTGCTCCTATTAGTCTAATAGCTGAGTCTTCATTTGGAAATATTCTAATCACTTTTTCACATCTTCTAACTTCTTCGTTTAGTCTTTCTAAGCAATTGGTTGATTTAAGTCTACTATTAATTACGTCTGTAGATAGATATACAAAGGAATCTTCAAAGCCTTCATCTAAGGTGTCTAAAGAATTTTGAATTTTCTTTTCGTTCTCATATTTTGAGAATATTTCTTCTTTCATTTTTCTTGCTAAGTTTATATCTTGGATTTTAAATAGTGCTTTGATATCAGTTCTAAATTCTTCTGTGTTTTTCTTTGGTGCTTTTGATAGGATATTTCTTAAGAAATGTACCTGAAATCTTTGCCATATTACATTTACGAATGTTTCTTTTATTGCTTTTACTAGAGCTTTGTGAGCATCTGATATTACCATTTTAAGTCCAGATAGTCCTCTAGCTTTTAAGTATTCAAAGAAGTTTGACCATGAATTTTCACTTTCACTAGAACTTAGGTCTAAGCCTATAATTTCTCTATTTCCTTTTTCAGTTATTCCTATTGCAATATGACAAGCTTTTGATACTACACGATTGTTTTCCCTTACTTTTATGTAGACCACATCTACAATTAGATACGGAATTTTTAGTTTGCTTAAATCACTATTTCTCCATAGCTTTACTTCTTCGTCAAGCTCTTTAGTTAAAGATGATACAAAGGATTTAGAATATGTTTTACCACACATATTTTCTATCACCTTGGATACTTTTCTTGTTGATACTCCTTGAACATACATTTCTAGCATGGTTGAAAGTAGTGCTTTTTCATTTCTTTGATATTTTTCAAAGATTTCTGTTGAGAATTTACCATCTCTTGTCCTAGGTACTCTTAAGGTTAATGTTCCTATTTTGGTTGTATAGTCACGTTCATAGTATCCATTATGGTAGGTGATTCTGTTAGGATCCCTTTGATAGGCTGTATTTTCTAAATATTCATCTTTTTCCATAAGTTCATTAAAAACTTTTGTTAAGATAGATTTGGCAATTTTATTATCTACAGATTCATTAATTAAATTTTGTATTTCTTCTTGATTAATTACAAAATGTAATTGGGTCATTTGTTCCTCCTAGTTGGTTTTTGTGGTTAAAAACATTGTACTAGTTTGGGTTTCAAATGACCTTTTTCTTTTTACACAATTATACGGACTCTATCTGTAAATACAAATAATATTTTTTTGTTAATAATCATATAATTTAAGTCTTAGAAATAATATTTAAGCCAAACTTAAATATATTATCTATGTTTAATTGACTATTTGTATAAATCATAATTTTCATAATCTTCTTGACTTTTATCTTTTAAAGTAATAAAATCATAAAAAATATCTAAAACTTAATATTAAAAATTTATAAGTTAAATACTTGTATTGCATATTATAAATACATTTTATACTATTATTTTTATAAAAAGTAAATATTTGCTTAATATTAAAAATTATTAATTTATAAAAAACTGTTGTAATAAGGAGTAAATAATGAAAAGAATTGTAGGAATAGCGATATTAGGATTTGGAACTGTTGGTCAAGGCGTTTATAAAATTATTAAAGAAAAACATGACTCAATTATGTACTATACAAATGCAGAAATTGACATAAAAAAAATCTTAGTTAGAAATTTTAATAAAGAATATAAAGTCGAAATAGATAGAAATCTTTTAACAAATAACTTTGAAGAAATCCTAAATGATGACGCTATAGATATTATTGTAGAAGTAACCTCATCAATTGATCAAGCAAAAGACATGATGGTGATGGCAATGAATAAGGGAAAAGATATTGTATCCGCAAATAAGGCTGCTATTAGTAAGTATTTTAATGAACTTAATGACCTTGCAAGGGATAACAATCTTCATTTTCTTCATGAGGCAGCTGTTGCAGGTGGTATTCCTGTTCTAAAACCTCTTGGAGATTTAGTTATGGAAAATGACATTACAAGAGTAAGAGGCATTCTAAATGGAACCTGTAATTTTATTTTATCAAAAATGACAGAAGAAGGTGAGGATTACGAAAATGTACTAAAAAAAGCTCAGGAATTAGGCTATGCAGAAGCTGACCCATCTAGTGATGTCGATGGTATTGACACTCTCAGAAAACTTAGAATTCTATCAACAATGGCTTTTAGACAAGATGTTGATGAAAATGATATACTCTTAGAAGGTATATCAAATATAAAAGCTTGTGATATTAAAAATCTTGCAAAATTAAATAGAACCATAAAGCTAATAGGTGATGCGTGGGTAGAAGATGAAAAAATTAAAGCAATTGTCCAACCAGTAGCAGTTTACTCTAACTCCTACTTTGCATCTGTAAGGGAAGCCTATAATAGTGTAACAGTATATGGTGATATGGTTGGAGAATTAAAGTTTTATGGGGCTGGAGCAGGTATGCTTCCTACAGCTAACGCAGTTACAAATGATATTATAGATATATTATTTGATAGACAGTCTAAGGTAAGACTTGGTGAAGGACTTAATAGACAAATTACAAAAGATGAAATCAAGGGGGATTTTTATGTTAGATATAATTCTGAAATTATAAGTCTTGATAGTTTTAAAAGAAAAAAATTAACAAATGAAAGTTACTTAATTAAAAATTGTCAATATGAAAAACTTAAAAGAGCTCTTAAAAAAGATTCAAATTCTATAATAATAAGACTTGAAAGTGAGGATTATTGATGAAATTTCTTTCGACTAGAAATAAAAATATTAAAATGAATGGTTCTATGGCAATAATTAAAGGTATAGCACCAGATGGTGGTCTTTTTGTGCCAGAGTATTTTCCAAAGATAGAAAAACTTGATAGTCTAATTGATTATAACTATAAAGATCTTGCAGCATATATTTTAGGTTTATATTTTGACGATTTAGGTGATAAGGTAAAAGATATTGCTTACAAAGCTTATGATTCAAAATTTCCTAATGAAGTTGTAGTTTTAAAAGAAAATGATACTGTCTTTCTTGAACTTTATCACGGAAGAACTCATGCCTTTAAAGATATGGCCCTATCTGTCCTTCCACACCTTCTTAAAGCATCATTGGAGGTCAATAAGGACAATAAAAATATACTAATTCTTGTTGCAACATCTGGGGATACTGGTAAGGCTAGTCTAGAAGGTTTTAAAAATATTGATGGGGTTCGTTGCATGGTATTTTATCCAAAGGGAGGGGTATCAAAAATTCAAGAACTCCAAATGCTAACCCAAGAGGGAGATAATCTTGATGTAATTGCTATAAATGGAAATTTTGATAATGCCCAAAGTGCTGTTAAAAAAATTTTTATTGATCAAAATTACAAAAATCTACTTTTAAAAAGGGGATATGAACTTTCTTCTGCTAATTCAATAAATATAGGTAGACTTATACCCCAAATAGTCTACTATGTCTATTCCTATCTCAAGTTAGTAAAAATAGGAAAACTCAATATGGGTCAAAAAATTAATATATGTGTTCCTACAGGAAATTTTGGCAATATTTTAGCTGCATACTATGCAAAAAGGATAGGACTGCCTATAAACAAGTTAATAGTAGCATCAAATGAAAATAATGTACTTACAGATTTTTTTAATAGTGGTATATATAATTCTAATAGAAATCTTATTATTACATCATCTCCGTCAATGGATATACTAATTTCTTCTAACCTTGAACGTTTACTTTTCCACCTAGTAGATGGGGATACAAAAAAGGTCAAAATAGCTATGGAAGATCTTAAAAACAAAAAATCGTACAAGTGGAAAGACTTAGATAAGAGCCTTATAGAAGCTGGTTTTGCAACAGAAGAAGATATTTCAAATGCTATAAAAACTTGCTACGATAATTACAATTATGTAATTGATTCTCATACAGCTGTTTCATATAGTGTCTACAAAAGCTATAAAAATCGAACATCTGATAATACTCTGACATTAATAGCATCTACAGCAAGCCCTTTTAAATTTCCAGACAAGGTCTTGAATTCAATAGGTATTTTTAAATCAAAAGATGATTTTAAAAAGCTTGAAGATTTAGCTAAACTAATGAAGGTTGATGTTCCAAAAAATATTAAGGAATTAGAAAATAAGAAGATTATGCATCATAGGGTAATTGATCCTAAAAATATGAAAAAAGAAGTATTAGAAATCTTAAATTGCAAATTTAGTGTTAAAGTTCCAGCAACAAGTGCTAATATTGGAGTAGGCTTTGATACTTTTGGTGTTTCTTTAAATTTATTTAATACGTTTATATTTAAAAAATCTGAAACCTTCATGGAAGATAACCTTGTGATTGATTCATATAAAAAAACTTTTAAATATTTAGATGAGGATATTATTCCAATATCAGTAAAGATAAAATCACAAGTTCCATATACTAGAGGACTAGGCTCATCATCAACTTGCATAGTTGCAGGAGTATATTCTGCTCTTTTCATGATGAATAAAACCATAAATAAGGAACTTGCTCTTGACATAGCAACAGAAATTGAAGGACATCCTGATAATGTAGCTCCAGCCATTATGGGAAGCTTTGTAATTTCGCTTAAACACAATGAACACATACACTATAGAAGGTTTGAACTTAATAAAAATCTAGAATTTCTAGCTTTAATTCCTAATTTTTCATTAAGCACCAAGGATTCAAGGAATATACTTCCAAAAATGATTAGTCTAAAAGATGGAGTACATAATGTTTCAAGAGCTGCTTTACTTACTCCTGCTCTTGTAAATCTTGATAAAAATCTTATTAAAGTATGCCTTGATGATAGATTTCACCAACCTTACAGAAAGAGACTTATAAAAGATTTTGATTTACTTAAAGAAAAATCTCTAGAATTTGATGCAATTGCTACTTATCTTAGTGGTGCAGGCCCAACAATAATGGTACTTTCAGAAAAAAACTCCAAAACATATGCGATGCTTAAAGACTATATTAATAACAATCTCAAAAATTGGGATGTAAAAAAACTTAATATAGATCTTGATGGGGCTAAAATAATTTCATAATCCAATGAGCATAAAGTTTCTCTTATCTTTATGTCTTATAAAAATTAATTTTTCATTAAGGCATGCACCATTAGTTAATTATTAAGTTTAGAACAAAAAGAGGCTGTTGCAAAATATGAATTTCTATCATTTTGCAACGGCCCCTTTTAACCTTAATTTTATTTATTTTCTAATATATTTACAGAAACTTCTCTAATCATATAATCTACTTTTTCTGACCAATATGGATCTGAAGCATATAATTTTCCTATAGATGCAGTAGATATTCCATTATAAAACTTACCATCTTTACTCAAATAATTTTCTTTTAAGAATTTAGCTACATAGTCTATTGATTCACCCTTAGTTTTAAAATGGTTTGCTTTATTAATAGGATCTTGATCTATAGCATTGAATCCAAAAAGATTATTTTTTTCTTTTGCAAGATATGAATTTCCATTACCTGTTTCATGCTTAGCCATAGCCATTAAAAGTATTGCATTTACTCCATACTTTTCTTCTGCATTTTTAAAGTCTTTACCAAGGCCTAAAAGTTCTGTATTTTTAAGACCTGTTTCTAATTCATCAGCTGTAAAATCAGTCTTATTGGTTAAATATAAATAAGAATTCTCACTTATATTCTCAGAACCTTTTTCCCTAAACTCTTTTAAATCATTCTCTAATTTTTCATATCTTTTAATTTTAGACTGCTCTAAACTCAGTGCCTCTTTGTCAATTTTTTCTATTCCCCTAATAATCTTATTTCTTCTTTGACTTGAATTTGATGCAAATGATGAACTTTCAATTCCAGATGAAATAATTAGCACAAGAACAATAGATAAAAAAGAAAACATAGATATTTTTAATTTTTTATATTTAAACACACATATCTCCCTTATTATTTTAAATGTTACAGAATTGTTACAAATATTCTATCATAACTTATGCTATATTTCAACTTTATTTTCTAGAACCAGGTTTTACTGCAGGAGTATCCTTTAAATCATCTGGTAAATTATCAGGATCAAAGCTATTAATTTGAATTTCTGTAGCTGATATTAACTTAAGTCCCCTTATCTGATCAAGACCTGACCTATTCACAATTGATGTCAAAGCCACAGTATTTGCTCCCTCTTTTTCAATAACATCTACTGTTTCAAATGAAGATTTTCCAGTTGTTATTACATCTTCAACTATAATAACATTCATATCTTTTTTTATTTCAAAGCCTCTTCTTAGAGTCATTATATTATCAACCCTTTCAGTAAAGATAGCATTTACCCCTAGAGCTCTTGCTACTTCATAGGCTATAATTATCCCTCCCATAGCGGGACCTACACATAAATCAACTTTAATTCCAGCTTCCTTAATTTTTTTAGCTATAATTTTCGCAATCTCTTCGCAATATACTGGATTTTCTATTAATTTAGCGCATTGTATATATTTTCTAGAATGTCTTCCACTTGAAAGTAAGAAATGTCCTTCAAGTAAAGCATTAGATTTTTTTAATAATTCAACTGTTCTATCCATAATATCTCCTATATAATATTTCTTATTTCATCTAAAGATTTTATATTTTCTCTATCTATATATGATTTTAAATCATCAATAATATTTATCATTGTATTAAAATCAACAAAGTTACTAGTCCCAACTTGGACTGCCGTTGCTCCTGCCATAATGAACTCAAGGCAGTCTCTATAATTTCTTATACCACCCATTCCAATTATAGGTAGCTTTGTAGCCATACTTGCCTCATATACCATTCTTAATGCTATTGGTTTTATACAAGGTCCAGATAAACCAGCAGTCTTATTTTCAAAAATCGCCTTTTTCTTATCAACATCTATTGCTAAAGCATTAAAAGTATTTACTAAGGATATACAATCAGCACCTGAATTCTCTGCAATTTTTACAAACTCACTTATGCTTCCTACATTTGGAGACAATTTTACCATTAAAACTTTTTTAGTGACTTTTCTTACTTCTTCTATAACTTCACAAGCCTTATTAGGATCAGTACCAAAGGCCATTCCACCTTCTTTAACGTTAGGGCAAGAAATATTTAACTCAATTATAGGGATAGATGTATCATCTAGTAATATTGCACCTTTTACATACTCATCAATACTATGTCCACCTAAATTTGCAATAATTACTGGATTTTTACTTTCTAAGAAAGGAAGTTCTTCTTTAATGAAATAATCTATGCCTGGATTTTGAAGTCCAATTGAATTCATAATTCCAGATTGTGTTTCATAAATTCTAACCCCCTTATTACCTAAATTTTTATGTAGGGTTAGACCTTTTGAAGATATTCCACCAAGCTTATTTATATCTATATAATTTGCAAATTCTTTGCCAAAACCAAAAGTACCACTTGCCGCTATTACAGGATTATTAAATTCTATTCCACAGATATTTACTTTTAAAGTCATTAAAATATCTCCTTTGAATCAAAAACCGGTCCGTCTTTACATACTCTAATAAAATCTCCATTGATATTTTCAATAGTGCAACCAAGACATGCTCCTATTCCACAAGCCATGTGTGCTTCCATAGATATTTGGATTTCAGTAGTAGTATTTTTCTTAGATAGTGTCTCTAGCATTGGATTTGGTCCACAAGCATAGATTACATCGTAATCATTAGTATTTATTTTATCTGTAATAAATATTTTATCTATTTTATCTATAGTTACAGTTGTATTATTCACATAGTCTTTAAAATAATCTGTAAAATACTCAAAATCAGAAAATCCAACATAAAAATCAGCCTTTTTATCAAGCATTTTTGCCAAAAATAATAAAGGAGCTATCCCTATACCACCAGCAACTATTGCTGATTTTCTACCTTCTCTTATCTTAAATCCATTTCCAAGAGGACCAAGAATATTTACTTCTGATCCCTTTTTTAAGTCTTTTATTATATTTGTACCTACACCCTTAACTTGATATAAAAATGACATAGTTTCTTCATCTTGATCACAAACACCAAAAGGTCTTGATAATAGTGGAGATTCTCTAAAGCTATCTGTTCTAAGCATAAAAAATTGACCAGGCTTTGCATTAATTTTGGTTTTTAACTTACAAAAATAGATATTATCACTAATTTTTTTATTAAAAACCACATCTGCTTTTCTATAGCCTTCCATTTTTCTCAATTTCCTTTCTTGTTTCTATACACTTAAGCCTTGCATAATAACCAATTTTATCTTCACCATCATCAAAATTGAGATAATTTTTTAGGATAGCCCTAGATGAATTTACTACTCCTCCATTAAGATTGTTGAGAAGTTTATATACATTCATAGACTCTGCCATCTGAGCACCAAAACCAGGTATTAAGAAAAACATATTATCATATCTTTTTCTAATTTTCTCCACCTCATCTTTGTGTGTTGCACCAACGACCAATCCTATTGGGCCATAGCCTGTTTTATCTAATAATTTATTATTCAACTCTTTAAGCTTGTCACCTACTGTATAAAAAAATTCACTATTATCTTTAAGCTTTAAACACTCAAAATCACTTGCTCCAGGATTTGAAGTTCTTAAAAGTACAAAAACACCCTTATCTTTTTTTTCAATAAAATCTAAATAAGGTGAAATCGAATCCATTCCCATATATGGATTAAGAGTGATAAAGTCTGCTTCAAAATCTCCAGAAAAATGAGCTTTTGCATATTGTTTTGCACTCTGAGCAATATCAGACCTTTTTACATCTGCTATGCTTAAAAGATTATTTTTTCTAATATAGGATAGAGTTTTGCTATAGGCTTTCATTCCCAATAGTCCATATGATTCATAATAAGCAATTTGTATCTTATATATAGCACAGACATCTTTTGTACTATCTATTATTTCCCTATTAAAATCAAATAGAGCTTGATCAATAGACTTATTTTCTTTGTGAGTTTTTGGTATATAGTCTATAGATGTATCTAAACCTACACAAACAAAGCCATTTTGACTTACTTTTTTATATAATCTTTCCATCAAGGTCATATTTTAGTACTCCTTTTTTGTAAACTTTTTTAATTTGTCCCTTTAGTGTCTTACCTATAAATAAAGAATTTTTTGATTTTGATAAAATATCTTCTTCTTCATATATATATTCTTTATCTAAGTCAATAATGGTAAAATCAGCCAAGTATCCTTTTTTTAGTTTTCCTTTTTTAATCTCAAGAAGCTTAGCTGGATTTGTGCTCATCATCCTAATTAAGTCATTTAAAGATATTAGACCAGATAAAACCAAAACCTCATAAGAAGTTGAAAAAGCAGTTTCAAGTCCTATAAAACCAGGTTTTCCTTCATTTTTTTCTTTTTTAGTATGAGGAGCATGGTCAGTTGCTATACAATCTACATATCCTCTTTTTATCATAGAAAGTAAAGCTTCTTTATCCTTATCTTTTCTAATAGGAGGATTAACTTTTAAATCAACCCTATTTGTAAAATAAATATGATGAGGTGTAACTTCACAAGTAATATTTGCACCTTTATCTTTAAAATATGCAATAGCTTCAATTGCTCCCTTAGTAGATACATGAGAAAAATGAATTGGTACATCCATTTTATAAGAAAGGTATGCATCTCTTATAGTCATCAAATCTTCTGCTATTTCATAATCATATTTAGATATTTCTTTACATTCTTCATGTAAAGTGAATTTAAGTTTATTCTCTTTAGCTATTTTTATAGCTTTATACATAGCAAAATCATCATCCACACCATTTCCATCGTTTGAAAGAAATAGTAAATCTTCAGGTAGGTCTTTAAGATGTGATAAATCATCTGTTTCAAAATCTTTAGTTATTGAATAAACTTGAAATATATCAATAAGATTTAAATCTCTTCCTCTTTTCATTATATCATCATAAACATCTTTGCTTGATACAATTGGATTTGTGTTAGGCATGAGATTTACCGTAGTATATCCACCTTTAAGAGCCGTCTTAGATCCAGATTCTAAATTTTCTTTATAGATAAATCCTGGGTCTCTAAAATGAGTGTGCATATCTATAAATGAAGGAACTAAAATCAGACCTTCACAATCTATAATTTCTACATCATCATCTAAGTCAAATTCATCTGTAATAAATCCATTTTCAACAAAAATATTCTTTCTAGATATATTAACATCATCAATCCCAACAAGGTTTTTAAATACTTGTCTCATTATTCCTCCACATCATAAATATGGTCACAATAAGCACATTTATACATCTTTTCCTTCCTATCTATAAGGATAAATTTACTTTCAATATTTCTTTCACTTGTTGTTATGCAAGTTGGATTTTGACATTTTAATATTCCCCTAGTTTCTTTAGGTAAATCCAATGTTTTCTTTTCTACAACTTCTTCATTTTTAATAAAGTTTATTGTAGCATTTGGGTCGATAATTGCTACTGCATCTAAGTTAATATCAAGATTTCCTGCAATTTTAACTATATCTTTTCTGCCTTGGGATGATGATTTTGCATTTAAAATAAGCGCAACTTCTTCTGATAATTCATCTAGACTTAAAAGGTTAAATATTTTAATTCCTAGACCACTTTTAATATGATCTATAACTATTCCATCTTTTAGTGAAGTAATCTCAAGCATCTCTTCCCTCCAATAATTTAATAATAAGTGCCATTCTTGCATACATACCACATTTAACTTGTTTAAAATAAAGGGCTCTAGGATCATTATCTACATCAGTATCAATTTCATTAACCCTTGGAAGTGGATGAAGTATAGCCAAATCTTTCTTGACATCTTTAAGTTTTTCCTTATTTAAAACATAAGAATCCTTGAGTCTAGTATATTGATTATCTGAGAAAAACCTTTCTTTTTGGATTCTAGTCATATATAAGATATCTAAATCATTTATAGAATCATCTAAAGACCTTCTTTCCTCAAATTCTATATTATGTTTTTCAAAAACTGATTTTTTAATATAGTTTGGAAGTTTTAACTCTTCTGGAGAAATTAGGACATATTCATTATTATCAAACATTGTTAGTACCTTTAATAATGAATGGACTGTCCTGCCATATTTTAAGTCTCCACATAGACCTATCCTAAGTCCTTCTAACTTATTTTTGTAAGTTTTTATAGTTAAAATATCAGTCAAAGTTTGAGTAGGATGTTGATGTCCGCCATCTCCCGCATTAATAATTGGACAATCACTTACTTCACTTGCAAGTTTTGCAGCTCCCTCTTGGGGATGACGCATGGCAATTATATCTGCATATTGACTAACTGTCTTAATTGTATCTTGTAAACTTTCACCCTTACTTTGGCTAGAAGATGCTGCATTTGAAAATCCTACAACAGAACCACCCAACCTTAACATTGCTGATTCAAAAGAAAGTCTAGTCCTAGTAGAAGGCTCAAAAAAAAGAGTCCCTAATAGTTTTCCATTACAATAATCTGAAAAATCACTAGGACTCTTTACTATGTCTTCTGCTAAGTCAATTACTTCAAGTAAATCATCTTTATACAAATCTTCTGCACTTAGTAAATTTTTAATTTTTAGCATTTAGACACTCCTTTTTAAGTTTTTTTAATTATATCAAAAGTGTCTTGCTAAGTCAATAAATTACTTTAATTTTTGTATAAGCTCATTTATAGACTCACTTGTAACATTATCTCTATCAATATCAAATTCATCTAAAATTTCTTCAATCAAATTAACATTTGTAAACTCAATTTCCATATAAGGGTCTGGATATACATCCTTTGACCATGTATCAAGGTCAAATCTTTGTTCTTTATATTCATAAGAAACTCTTTTTTTCTCACCTACATATCTTTCCACAAGTCCAATTTCTTCAAGAATCTTTATCATGTTTGAAGTAGAGGTGATATTTGTAGTATATTCGTTATTAACTCTAACATCATCTTTTGAATCTACAGATTCCTTAAAGGTCAACTCTGTATCTAATCTTTTCCCATCAATAGTTTTTTCCCTAATTCTAAGATATCCATTTGGAAATTCACTCCTATTCTGTGGTGAAAAAGTATGATTTTTTTGTATCTCAACACCTAGTTTTTTAGCTCCTTTAGAAATCAACTTCTTTTCCATTTCATTCAAGTCAATATTTAAAATTTTTAATTCTAATTCACGATCCATTTAAACTTATCCTCTCTGCTTTAAAATCTACATAATCTCCAGAAATACATTTAAGCTTAATGCCATCAAATATTCCTTCAACAATTTGTTTATGTCCTGGTCCATGAAGATGTCCATACACTATTGATTCTACCTTATAACCCTTACAAATTCTAAAAAATTCATTTAAAGATTTGTCTGAATTTAATGGTGGGTAATGAAGCATTACAATTTTCTTATTTCCTTTCTTATTATATTCTAATGACTTCCTTAATCTCTGAAGTTCTCTTTTAAAAATTTTTTCGTCATGTTCATCAAAGTCTTTAAAATCTCTACTAATCCAACCTCTTGTTCCACATATATCATATCCTTCGACTTCAAAAGAATTATTTTGTAAAAAACTTATACTTCTAAGATTTAAATCATTTAACTTTTTTAATGACTGCCGCCAATAATCGTGATTTCCTTTAAGAAGGATTTTTTTTCCCTTCAAATTATCTATTCTCTTAAGATCATTATAAGCATTTTTTTCTGTCATAGCCCAGGAAATATCTCCAGCTATCAAAACTGAATCCTCATCATTTATAATATTTTGCCAATTTTTAAATATTTTTTCTTGATATCCATCCCAAGCTTCGCCAAAAATTTCCATAGACTTCTCTTCCGTGTAATCAAGATGTAAATCTGCTAGTGCATAAATCATATTTTCTCCATGTATTTTATATCTATATCAATTCCCTCTGCTTTAAGTATATCCTCTTCTCTTTTATGACATGAAAAGTAAATAATTTGAAAGTTATTAGAAATATCTAATAAATGTAACAAGGCCATTCTAAGTCTAAAACTATCATAATTAATAAAAGCATCATCGAAAATCAAAAACATATTATTATATAAATTTTCAGTAAGACTTAGTCTTAAAGCGAAATTAATCTGATCAAAAAAACCTACTGATAATTTATTTAGATCGATAAATTCATTATTTTTTGTCCTTATTAATGGATTTAGTTTATCATCATAGGATAAATCTTTATACTTACAATTAGATATATCAGCTATTAACTTTGAAATCTTATTTTCAAGCTTTATTTTATTTTTCCCTAACTTATCTTTATTAGATTCTATAAGTTTTATCGCTAAATTGGATGCTCTTAATTCGAGTTCTATTTCATCAAGCTTTCTCTTAATAGCTTTTATATCTTCAATAAGATCATTTTTCTTTCCTAATTCATCTTCAACAAGTGCTAATTTCTTTTCAAGTTTTAAATTTAAATCCCTAAGTTTATTAAGCTCATTTTCATTTTCTTCAATTTCTTTATCAATTTTTAAAATATCTATATTTTTTTTATAGTTAATATCTATTTCTTTATCATATTTCTCTTGCTTATCAAGAATATTAAGAATCTCTATTATCTTTTCTTTTTCAATTTTTAATTTTTCATACTCTATAAATTTTTCTTTCTTTTTTTCGTATTGATATTTGTTTTTGGCCCCAACTTTTAATAATTCATTATTTATTCTAATATTTAAATTAATTAGATTATTTCTTTTTTTATAATCATTTTTAACCTTTTTATATAAAAAATAAATTATTGGTATAATAAAGGCTAATATAATATAAGCTCTTTTTAAGATAATAAAAATTGTAATCATTAAAATTATAATAAAATAAAGAAATTTAATATCACGACTTTTATTATTCTTATAAAAGTCTTTACTCTCATCTAAGAGTTCATCCAACTTTTCAAAATAAATCCTATCAATATCATAAAACTCACTGTAATCTTTAAGTTTTCTCTCAATAATATTTAAAGATTCTTTTCTTGCTTTCTCTTCTAAGTAATTACTATTAGCTTTTGCTTTCCTATACTGATCTCTTTCGTTTTTTAATTCTTTGATTTTTTCTAAAAATTGTATAATTTTATGCCTTTGATTTTTTAATTTTAATAAATCATTATAATATTGGTCATTTAACTTATTTATACGTCTAAGCGCATCATTTTTATTTTCTAAAAGTTTAAGATTTTTTGCATAGGGTTTTGTATAAGCTCTTTTACTTCCGAGCTTATTAATTCTGTCCTCTATATTTTCTTTTGCTTTTAGGGATGAAAATTCTAAATCCGATGATGGATTTTTTAAAAAATCTATAATCTTTTTTTTAGAATCTTGATCAATATCTTGTAATTGTTGATTATTTATTATATTTCGATAAATACTATAACTAATATTTAAGAAATACTCACCCGGATAATTTAGTCTTGATTTTTTATTTTCTATCTCTATATTTTCTTTTAAATCATATATCTTATAACTTCCATCATCAAAATTTCTATCTACTCTATAATCCTTATTATTTTTCGAAAGAATTAATGAACCCATATATTTAAAAGAACCAATTGGTCTGTATTTTTCTCTTTTATATGAAAAATTAATCTTATTTTTACCTTGGTCAAATCCATAAAAAACACCCTCTATAAAGTCAAGAATTGTAGATTTACCACTTTCATTTTCTCCATAAATTAGGTTAAATCCTTCATTGAATTTTATATTTTTATTTTGAAAATGTCCAAAAGATAATAAGTTGATTTCTTTTATATATAAATTAGACATCTCTACTCCTAAGTATTGCATCTATACCTATTTCTAATGCTCTTTCTTTTACTTTTTCATCTTCATCAAGACTTAACAAAGAATCATAGAAATCCTGCAATATTGTATTTGGATATTTTTTAATTAAATCATTATAATATGATAATGATTTTTTGTAAACAAGTTCAATATAAATTAAATCAAGTTCTTTTCTTAATTTTTTTTCATTAATATCAAATAAATCATAATTATCAAGTTTTAATCTCAAAAAAACATAATCCCCTTTAAACATATCTCTTATAGAATCTATCATATGGTCCATATTTCTATAGTCTGATAGATCTTCATTTAATTCTAAAAATTCAAGCTTAGAAGATTCTTTAAAGAAAAAATCTCCATTATCATACTTAATATATCCAAATTCTCCTTTGTCCTTAAAAGATTGAGGCTCTATACTTCCTACGTAGTAAATATTATTATTAAAGTTTGTTTTTTTGTGAATGTGACCTAAACCTACATAGTTGAATCCTATTTTTTTAAGTCTTTCTAAATCAAGACTTAAATAAGTTGAGTTAATATTAGTAATTTCGCCATGAAATATACCTATATTATAATAATTCTTATTTAGATTTATACTATAATTAAATCTTTTTGAAAATATCCTATCATCATAAGATATTCCATATATCCTTACATTTTTATATTCATAAAACTCAATTCTTTCACTCCCAAATATATATAAGTTTTGAGGTTTATTTTCAAAGAAAAAATCATTTTTTCTATCTATATAGTCATGATTTCCTGTAACATAATAAATATTTTTACCAAAATTTTCTATTATCCTAAACAATCTGTCATAATCTTTAGACATAAAATAATCTCGCTCATAAAGATCCCCAGAAATAAGGGCAAAATCTACATCCTTATTAC
Organism: Anaerococcus faecalis; assembly: GCF_013371425.1. NCBI lineage: Bacteria > Bacillati > Bacillota > Tissierellia > Tissierellales > Peptoniphilaceae > Anaerococcus > Anaerococcus faecalis. Next base: position 140,029 of record NZ_JABVBA010000001.1, on the reverse strand, counting down.
TTTCTAATATGTCCTTAAAACTATCCCATTTACTTCTTCTAATTATATTAGAATATGAGCTTTCAAAATCAAAACTATCTGATAGATGTACATCTGATAAATTAATAAATTTCATATCTTATTTACACACTCTAGAATTTTTTTGTTATTTTCAATATTAATAATAGTTAATGAGCCATTATCAATCCAAAAATTTTCAAAATTTGATAAATCATTCAATATTGTAAAAATAGCTGCCCTTATTGCTATACCATGACTTACACAAAGTATTGTATTATGAGATGTTTTTTTATCTTCAATAAAATCATCAAGCCTTTTTATAAGATCTTTTACGCTCTCTCCACCAGGATATCTTATATCATATGGATTTAATTTCCTTTCCTTATAAAAGTTTTCGTATTCTATTAAAGTGTCAGAAATCCTTTTTCCCTTAAAGTCACCAAAATCCATTTCATTTAATCTTTTATCTTCTGTATACTCATTAAAGCCTAAATATTCTGCAGTTTCTTTGCTTCTCAATAGCTTGGATGTGTATACCTTATCTACATTATAATCTCTTAAATTAAACTTACTTTTATCAAGATCTTTATAAGCATCTTTAGATATTTTCGTATCTGCTGTAGAAAATCTCTTACTCTTATTTGATTCAGTAAGACCATGTCTTAAAAATATTATCTTCATACTAATCACCTTTTTCTATTATATCACAATAAAATAAAGCAGACTAAACTGCTTTATTCTCCTGCCTTCATAGCTTCAGCCATATTTATCCTTTTCAATCTTAAATGGACGATTATCATTATAATAAATGAAATAAATAAGGTTACTATAGCTGATATTATATAAGATAGTGGATGTGTTTTTGCTGATAAATATATACCATCAGGTGCTACAACTAAAAGTACATACTTTAGCATAATATATCCTAACATATAGCCTAACATTATTCCTAAAATTGTTAAAATACAAGTTTCTCTATATATATAAGCTGTCGTCTCTCTTGGGAAAAATCCTAAAACTTTTGTTGTTGCTAGTTCCTTTTTTCTTTCACTAACATTTATATTGGTAAGATTATATAAAACAACTATGGCCAATATTGCAGAAACCAGAGTGATTATTCCTATAACCAAGTTAAGATTTGCCATCAATGAATCAATTGTTTCATATGATTTATTAGGTTCAATTAGTGATAGACTAGCTTTATTTTTTAATATTTTATCTTTCAAACCTTTATTTTCTGTATTTATTATATCAGCATTAAATTCTAATTTATCATTAAAATTATTTTCATAAGCTTCTTTTGACATATAGATATAATCATCTATATAATTTTCTGCCACATCTTTAATTTTAACTTTTTTGTCTAAAAACTTAAGCTCGTCTTTTTCATTAAGTTTATTATAAAGATTTGTAGTTACTACCAAAGAATCTTCACCTAACTTAATAGGATTTTTGGATTTATTTCTTATATCAATAAATTCATTAAGCCTATCTTGATTTTCAAAGACTATTAAATTAGCTTTGATATCATCTTTAAGATCAATTTCTACACTCTTATAATAGATTCTTTTTGTCATCTCATCATTTATTATATCTTCATATTCATTTTTATCTTTCACATCAGCTCTATTATCAAATATATTTATATAATCATATTTGCTAATTTCTTGTCTTTGGATATTTGATGTATCTTTTATAGAGTCTGTCATTGCAAATCCAAAAAATAACAAGGCAGTACATCCTCCAATACCAAAAATTGTCATCAGCATACGTGACTTATATCTAAATAAATTTCTAAAAGTAATTTTTGTCATAAAAGACAATCTTTTCCATAAAAAGTCAATTTTTTCTAGAAATATCCTTGATCCGCCCCTTGGTGGTTTTGGTCTTAGTAAGTCTGCAGTTTGTTCTTTTACCTCACTGTTTGATGTAAAAAATACAGTAAGCGTTATAAGAATTATAGAAAGAATAATAGTTGTAACAACAAGTAAAAAACTATTAGGAAAATCCATCTCAAATATATCAAATCCTGATGAGTAAGCCTTAAATATAATCTTACTTATTAGATACTTTCCTAAAATAACCCCTATTATTGATCCCAATATAGTAGGTGAAAGTGCATATATATAAAATTTATTTGCAATATCCTTATTAGCATATCCTAGAGATTTCAAAGTACCATTTTGAATTCTTTGTTCTTCAATATATCTTTTTATTGTAGTCAATGATACTAAAAGAGCTATAAAATAGAAAAATGTTGGAAATACTTTAGAAAGTTCATCCATATTCTTAGAATTCTTATAGTAAGTGTCAATAGCTTTATTTGATAATATATTCCCTATACTATATTTTGGATCTGGAAGTCTTACAAGATTTTCTCTAGCCTCCTCAATTTCATCATAACCATCGTTAATTTTCTTTAAAGATTTATCTTTTTCTTCGAAAAATTTTTTATTGGCTTCTTCTAATTTTCTTTGGTTTTCTAAAAGTTCTTCATAAGCTTTATCAAGTTTAAATCTTCCATTTTCTTTTTCATTTTTAAACCTTTCGTAAGATAAATTATAAAGATTTAAAGCTTCATTTAAACTTGCTTCATTAGAAGCTATCATGGATTTAGATTCATTTAACTTATTTCTTGCACTATCTTTCTCGATATTTATTTTTCTAATAGATTCTTGTAAGATAGTATTTTTTTCACCTAAATTACTTTTTTTCTTATTAAGTACATCTTCTTTTTCTAAAATTGGAGCCATAGCTTCATTATAGGCTAAATCATACTTATTTTTAAATTCCTTAAAAGACAAATCTATTTCTTCTTTTTTTTCTATAAGCTCTTTATTTTTCGAATCTAATTCATTAAACTTATTTAAGAGATCTTCTCTGGATTTACTTAACTTATCAATCTCTTCTTTATTCTCTTCACTATCATCTAAATTTTCTATTTTTTTTTCAATAATTTTAATATTTTCTTCTATAAATTTTTTACTTTCATTGATTTTTGAAATTTCAAGTTCAAGTTTACTTTTATTGTTATTAAGTTCAACTAATTTATCCTTTTGGTATTTAAAAGAGCTTTCAATTTTATTTTTACCTTCTTCAATTTCCTTACTACTGTCATTAATTATTTTGTAAGCCTTATTAATTTCAAGCTCTAAATCTTTAAGTCTTTTTTCTGCATTACTAAATTTAGTATTATATTCATTTAAACCACTCTCATATTGCTTCTTTGCCTTATCGAGCTTAATATATCCATTGTCAATTTTAACTTTTGATAATTTAAGCTTTTCTTCAGATTCAGTAATTTTATTTTGAAATTCTTTTTCATTGGCATAGTATTTATTTATACCATTAAGTAATTTTTCATTAGCATTGTAGAGTTTCTCTTGCTCATCACCAAGCTTTTTTTTCGCATCATCTAATTCTTTTTCGTTCTCATCTAATTTTTTATTACTTTCATCTTTAAGTTTTTTTAAAACTTCACTTGGCCTATACTTAAAGTCATCTTCTAAATCTTTCTTCTTTTTGTCAACATATGATATGTAAGTTTCATCAAATTTATGAAGATTTTTGGTATCTTTATATAGTATATTTGCTTTTTTTATATCATCTGTTTTAAAATTATCATAAGATATTATAGCAAAGCCATCCACCATTTTTTTACCTTCAATTGAATAATCTCGTATATCATTCATGAGATTTTCTGTCGAATTGGCAAAGCCCACTATTTTAAATTTTTTATTTTTTAATTTATCATCAATATTTTTATTTAAAGATTCATCAAATTCTATAGTATCTCCAATTTTAAACTCATCTTTCAATACTTCATCAATGATTATTTCATTATTGTTTTTTAAGTCCCTACCTTTTTTTATATTATATTTTGGGAAAGTTTCATCTTTAGAATCTATACTTAATAGTAAGTCTTTATAATATAGGTCTGTTCCTTTTTGGTAGGATACATTCTCAATATCCTTATCTTTTTCTATAATTACTTTATCTTCATCTTTAAGTCCATAAGTTGAGCTTATAATCATATCTGGATGATTAGCATTTTTTAAAGTATTATTTAAGGTGTTTCTCATAGTAGGTCCTGTTAGAAATAAAGCTACTACAATCATTGAGGCAAGCATTATCATTATAAAGATAGAAAAAATCTTACCCTTGGTATTTTTCATATCCCTAAATATACTTTTATAATAATTACTTTTTCTCATTTTACCACTCAATATTTTCTACATTTTCAGGATTTTTATTTTCATACTCATTTACTATTTTACCATCTTTAAGTTCAAATACCTTATCAGCAATATCTTTTATAGCTGTATTGTGTGTTATTATAATTACGGTAGTATTTAGATTCTTGGCTGTATCTTGTAATAATTTTAGTATAGACTTACCTGTTCTATAATCAAGAGCTCCTGTAGGCTCATCACAAAGTAAAAGTTTAGGGCTTTTAGCAATAGCCCTTGCAATAGCAACTCTTTGTTGTTCTCCTCCAGAAAGCTGAGAAGGAAAAGAGTCTTTTCTATTTGAAAGTCCCACCTCATCAAGAGCTTTATAAGCATCCATATTATCTTTTGCAATCTCTGATGCAAGTTCTACATTTTCTATACTTGTAAGATTTGGTATAAGATTATAAAATTGAAAAACAAACCCAACATCATCTCTTCTATATTTTGTAATCTCTTTTTCATTCATATCCGATAAGTTTTTATCATCAACTATAATTTCCCCTTCACTTAACTTATCCATTCCTCCTATAAGGTTTAAAAGGGTTGTTTTACCTGCACCACTTGCTCCAACTATTATTACAAGCTGACCTTTGTCTATGGATAAGTTAATATTATCATTTGCAATTATCTTATTTCCAGCTACATTAAAATATTTATACACATTTTTTAATTCTATATAGGCCATATCAATAATTTTTTAACGCTCTTTCAATTTTTCTATCTGCATCTTTTCTCTTAATAGTTTCTCTCTTATCAAATACCTTTTTCCCTTTTGCTAAAGCTACTTCCGCTTTTATAAGACCATCTTTTAGATAAATCTTTGTTATAACAATAGTATAGCCTGCTTGTGATACCTTACCTATTAACTTATTAATTTCTTTTTTATGAAGCAAAAGTTTTCTTGTCCTAATAGGGTCTATATTTTTATCATAAGATTGTTTATAAGGAGTTACATTCATATTGTATATATACATCTCACCTTTATACTCACCTACATGGGATTCTTTTATTGATACTTTTCCTTCCTTAATACTCTTTACTTCATTTCCCTTAAGTTCAATTCCTGCCTCATATTTTTCCTCTAAAAAATAATCATGTTTTGCTTTTTTATTATTAGCAATTACTTTCACTTATTCCTCCAATAAATCAAAATCTATATTTCTTTTTTCAATATCTACATTAATAACACAAATCCTTACTCTATCTCCAATCTTATATCTTTTATTATTATCAGTATTTACAGTATACATCATATCTTCAATATACTCGAATCTATCTTCGGAAAATTTATACATAAATAAACCCTCAACAGTATTTTCAAGCTCTATAAATATTCCAAAATCTGTAATTGATGAAATTATACCTTCAAATTCCTTACCAATATATTTTTTCATATACTTGCATTTGTTTAAGTCTTCTACATCTCTTTCACATTCTTCACTATTTCTTTCAGTAATTGATAAATGTTCAGCCTTAGTACCTAAATCCTTACTTAATTTAGATTGGTTAAGCTTTGTAAGTTTATTTTCTATATAAAGTTTTATAAGTCTATGGACTATTAAATCTGGATATCTTCTAATAGGTGATGTAAAATGGGTGTAAAATTTTGTTGCAAGTCCAAAATGAATATCCCTATAATTTGTATATTTGGCTTTTTGCATGGTTCTTAACATCAAAATATTTATTAAGCCTTCATCATCTTCACCCTTTACTTCTTTTAAGATTTCTTGGAAATCTTTTGAGTGGAGGCTATTTCCCTTAATATTGTGCCCAAGAGTATTTAAAATTTTATTAAATGACTCTACTTTTTCTTCTTTTGGTTTTTCATGAATTCTATAAATTGATGGAAAGTCCATATAAGCAAATAAACTTGCTACAGTTTCATTAGAAGCAATCATAAACTCTTCAATCATCTTATTTCCAGTACCTCTTTCATAACGAGATATATTTAAAACTTCTCCATCTTCTGACACATCAATTTGACTTTCTGTAAAGTTAAAATCAATTGATCCTCTTTTGCTTCTTTTATCCTTTAATATTTTATATAGTTTTTTAAACAAGTTTAATTTTTCAATAGTTAATTTATCATTATAAACTGATTGATCATTTTCATCTAAGAGAGCATTTACATCATCATAAATAAGTCTATAGTCTGATTTTATTACAGATTTATAAAAATCATTTTCTATAACATTTCCATTCTTGTCGATTCTCATTTTAATACTTACAGCAAGCCTATCTTCATTTGGGTTAAGTGAACATATACCATTTGATAAAACCTCAGGAAGCATTGGTATAACTATATTAAATAAATAAGTTGAATTACCTCTTTCATAAGCATCCTTATCAATTGCAGTAGATTCTTTAACATAGTGACTTACATCAGCTATATGAACATAGAGTATATAATCATCTTTATCTATTTCAATTGAGATTGCATCATCAAAGTCCTTAGAATCTCTACCATCTATAGTTACCGTAAAAAGCTTTCTAAAATCCATCCTATCTTCTATATCTTTATCAGTAATTTCCTTTTTTATGTATAAACATTCACTTTTTGCCTTTTTCGAAAAATTATCTTTTATCCCATGGCTTCTTACTATAGACAATACATCGATATTTGCATCATCTTTGTTGCCTAATACTTCAGTAATTTTTCCTTCTGGATTACCATGTTCAGGGTATCTTAATATCTTTACTACTACCTTATCATTATTTTTTGCGTTTTTTGAGTCTTCATTATCTATATAAATATCATCAAATATACTCTTATCATCAGCTATAACAAATCCAAATTTCTTATTTTTTTGATAAAGTCCAACTATCTTATTTTGTTTTCTTTCTAAGATATCAACAACTACACCTTCAGCATTCTTTCCATATTCTTTTTCTTTTATGATTTTTATTTTAACCCTATCACCATTTATAGCTTTATTAAGATTAGCATTAGAAATAAAAACATCATCAAAGTCTTCATCATCAGATATAAAGAATCCATAGCCGCCCTGAGCTGTAGAAATTATACCTATAAGTGCCTTATCTTCCTTGCTTAAAGGCATAATCTTTCCCTTTTTTGTAATATTGAGTTCTCCTTCTTTATGTAATTTTTGAATTTCTTTTACTACATCTTTTCTTATATACTTATCACAATCTAGAAACTTTAACATATGTTTCATTGTCATAGGTCTATAATTTTCACCATTTACTATATTTAAAATTAAATCCTTGAAATTCATTTTTACTCCTATTAAAAAAGAGGCTAGTATAGCCTATTAACTTGCTTGGCAAATTATAGTTATACTCAACCCCTTAGTTTATTGCTAAAAGTACTATACTCAATACAAATAATACAATACCTGCAGCTATTACAACTTTATCTAACATTTCATTCTTTGATCTATGTGCGCTTCTACCAAACACATTAGTTTCTTGTCCAGCTAATGTTCCAAGTCCATCAGTTTTTGGTTCTTGTAAAGTTACAGCAATAACTAGTACAAGAGAAGCAATCATCAATAAGATTGATAATACTGTTGTCATAAGACACCTCCATTTTCATACTATATAATGATAACATAAATTATTATATATATCAATAAAAAGAGGGGTTTTGTATATATTTACCCCTCTATCTATATTTTTTAACTATTTATTGATATTGTAGAACGCCTTTAAACCTTTAAATTGTGCTGTATCAAATAGTTCATCTTCAATCCTTAATAATTGATTGTATTTAGCAACCCTGTCAGTTCTTGAAGGTGCACCAGTTTTAATTTGACCTGCATTCACAGCAACTACTAAATCTGATATTGTTGTATCTTCTGTTTCACCAGATCTATGTGATACTATTGCTGTATAGCCAGCTTCTTTAGCCATTTCAATAGCATTTAGAGTTTCTGTTAGAGAACCTATTTGATTAACTTTTATAAGAATTGAATTTGCAACACCTTCTTTAATTCCTTTTTCAAGTTTTTTAGTGTTTGTTACAAATAAGTCATCTCCTACTAATTGAACCTTATTTCCAAGTCTATCAGTAAGTTTTTTCCAACCTTCCCAGTCATTTTCATCAAGACCATCTTCAATTGAGATAATTGGATATTTGCCAACTAATTCTTCTAACCAATCAATCATTTCATCTTCAGTTTTAACTGTTCCCTCTCCATTAAGGTGATATTTACCATCTTCTTTATTATAGAATTCACTAGATGCACAGTCCATAGCTATATAAACATCTTTTCCTGGTTCATATCCTGCAGCCTTAATAGCTTCACATATAATTTCTAAAGCTTCCTCATTTGATTTAAGATTTGGAGCAAATCCACCCTCATCTCCTACTGATGTATTATATCCTTTTGATGATAGCACATTTTTAAGACTATGAAATACTTCTGTACCCATTTGAAGAGCGTGTGAGAAACTTTCTGCACCTAGTGGGAAAATCATAAACTCTTGAATATCAACAGAATTATCTGCGTGCTCTCCACCATTTAGGATATTCATCATTGGTGTTGGAAGAAGTTTAGCATTTGTTCCCCCAAGATAGTTATATAAAGGAACGCCAATTTCATCAGCTGCAGCCTTAGCTACTGCAAGAGATACGCCAAGGATTGCGTTAGCACCTAGTTTACCCTTGTTTTCAGTTCCATCAAGTTCAATCATTGCTTTATCAATACCAACTTGATCTGATACATCATATGTGAATTCTAATTCTTCAGCAATTATCTCATTTACATTTTTAACTGCTTGAAGGACAGATTTTCCAAGATAGTAATCTTTGTCACCATCTCTAAGCTCAACAGCCTCCCATTCACCAGTTGATGCTCCAGATGGAACACTTGCCCTACCAAATCCACCATCTTCTGTAACAACTTCAACTTCTACTGTTGGATTTCCTCTTGAATCAAGAATTTGTCTTGCATATACACTTGAAATTACACTCATTATATTTCTCCTTATTATTTATTATTTTTTATAATTTATTAATTGCTCAAAGTCACTTGCTTTAAGGCTTGCTCCACCTATAAGTCCACCGTCTATATTTTCTTTAGCTAAAAGTTCTTTGACATTTTTAGGCTTCATAGATCCACCATATTGAATCCTAATTTTTTCGCTATAATCTTCACCATAGACCTTTTTTATATAATTTCTAATAAACTTACACATACAGTCAGCATCATCTGATGATGCAGTTTTTCCAGTTCCTATAGCCCAAATTGGTTCATAGGCAATAATTACCTTTTCTATATCAGAATCTTTAACATCTTTTAAATCTTTTTCTAATTGATTTCTTACTTTTTCTTCTTCTTTATTAGATTCTCTTTCTTCTAAAGTTTCACCTACACAAAGAATTGGAATTATATCATGCTCAAGTGCTGATAAGACTTTTTTATTAATTAATTCATCATCTTCCTTAAAGTACTCTCTTCTTTCGGAATGACCTAATATAACATAATCTGCTTTAATATCATTAAGCATAGTTGGAGAAATTTCTCCTGTATAAGCACCACTTTCTTCAAAGTACATATTTTGAGCACCAAACTTAATATCACTGTCTTTTAAAATATCTTCAGCTATTAATAAATCTATAGCTGGTACACAAACTCCCTTTTCAACACTTTGATCAAGGTCTAATTCTCTAAGCTCTCTTAACAAAGCTTTTGCCTCACTAGGAGCTAAATTCATTTTCCAATTTCCTATTATTACAGGTGTACGCATATCTACTCCTTATTTTTCATCAATACAAGCAATACCTGGTAGAGTCTTTCCTTCCAAGAATTCAAGACTTGCTCCACCACCAGTTGATACATGTGTTATTTTATCCTTAAATCCAGCTTTCTCAATAGCAAGGGCACTATCTCCACCACCTACTATAGTCACAGCATCTGAGTCAGCTAAAGCTTTAGCAACTTCATTTGTACCATTTGAGAACTCTTTTATTTCAAAAACTCCCATTGGTCCATTCCAAACAACTGTTTTTGCATCTTTAATTTTACTTGCAAAAAGTTCTATTGTTTTTGGACCTATATCCAAAGCTTCCTTATCTTCTGGAATATTATCAATATCAACTATTGAAGTCTCAACACCTGATTTTATTTCATCAGCAATAACTACATCTATAGGTAGAAGTATTTCAACTCCTTTATTCTTAGCTTTTTTGATTAGCTCAAGAGATAAATCCATCTTATCTTCTTCAAGTAATGACTTACCAATCTCTTTTCCTTGTGCTTTAAGGAAAGTATAAGCCATTCCTCCTCCAATTAGAATTGTATCTACTTTTGTTATAAGATTTTCTATAACACCAATTTTATCTGATACTTTTGCTCCACCTAAAATTGAAACAAAAGGATGTTCTGGTGTTTCAAGAGCCTTACCCATAACATCTATTTCTTTTTCAATTAATAGTCCAACTGCAGATGGAAGTATACTTGCAACTCCGACATTGGATGCATGAGCTCTATGACTTGTACCAAAAGCATCATTTACATATAAATTAGAAATTTCAGAAAGTTCTTTTGCAAATTCTTCACCATTTTTGGTTTCTTCTGGTCTAAATCTTGTATTTTCTAAAAGAGCAATCTCACCATCTTTTAATTCATTTACCTTATCTTTTACATTTTGATCAATTACCCTAGGTGATGGTATAAAATGGAACTTTTCTCCATACTTATTCTTAAGCCAATCTGCTACTGGTTTTAAAGTAAATTCTGGATTAGCTTCTCCCTTTGGTCTTCCTAAATGACTAATTAATATTACCTTTGCACCATTTTCTGATAGGTAATCAATAGTAGGTAGAGCCGCTCTTATTCTAGCATCATCAGCTATAACTCCCTTTTCTTCCTTTGATAAAGGAACATTAAAGTCAACTCTAACTAACACCTTTTTTCCAGATACATTTAAATCTTTTACTGTTTTTTTATTCATTATTCACCTCTAAAAAAAGGCGAGACTATATCCCGCCAATTAAAATCTTAAAGATTTGCCAAGTAATCTAGTGTTCTAACTAGGTTAGATACATATCCCATTTCGTTATCATACCATGCTACAGTTTTAACAACTTGTGTTCCATCTGTACCTTCAACTATTTTTGTTAATTGTGAATCAAATACACTTCCTGCTGGATATCCAACAATATCACTTGATACTATATCATCTTCTGTGTAAGCAAAAGCATCTGATTCATATTTTTTCATTGCAGCATTAACATCTTCCACAGTAACTTTATTTTCAAGTACTGAGTAAAGTTCTGTAATAGAACCTGTTATTGTTGGAACTCTTAGAGCTGAACCATCTATTTTTCCTTCTACTTCTGGAAGTACTTTACCAACTGCTTTAGCTGCACCTGTTGATGCTGGAATTGTATTTTGAGCTGCTGCTCTTCCACCTCTAAGGTCTTTTTTACTAGCTGGAGTATCTTGGATAGCTTGAGTAGCTGTATAAGCATGGATTGTTGACATTTGTCCTGATACAAAACCAAATTCTTTTACCAATACATTAACCATTGGTGCCAAACAGTTTGTTGTACATGAAGCACCTGAAACCACTGTTTCTGATCCATCAAGTGTTTCATGGTTAACACCATAAACTATTGTTTTCATATCACCTTTACCTGGTGCTGAAATTAAAACTTTCTTAGCTCCTGCTTTAATATGAGCTTCTGCTTTTTCTTTTTCTGTAAAGAATCCTGTACATTCAAGTACTATATCAACATCTAAGTCTTTCCATGGAAGGTCTTCTGGATTTCTTTCAGCAAATACTTTTATATCTTTTCCATTTATTTTAAATCCATCATCTGTAAGTTCAGCTTCCCCGCTGAATCTTCCTTGAGCAGTATCATATTTAAATGCATATAATAAGCCTTTTTTATCAATAAGATCATTGATTGCTACTACTTCTATATTGTCTTCAACTTCAGCAATTCTTCTAAGTGTAAGACGTCCTATTCTTCCAAATCCATTAATAGCTACTTTTGTTGTCATTATTTCCTCCTAAGTGCTTTTTCAATGTGCTTTACAATAATTATTTTACTAATTGACGATTTTTTGTCAAGTGTATATTACCACTCACCATTATCGATATATTTATTAGCCATCTCGCTAGCTATACATCCATCACTTGTTGCTGTTACCATTTGTCTTATTTTTTTAACTCTGGTATCACCAATAGCAAAAACTCCCTTTAAATTAGTTTTCATGTCCTCATCTGTAGGAATATAGCCATCTATAAGTTCAATTTGATCTTTAAATAAATCAGTTTGTGGTATATTACCTATATATATAAATACCCCAAATGGACTATTATCATCATTTTTTATTCTTTTTAATTCATTTGTTTGAGTGTTTTTTAGTATAAGTTCATTTACTTCACTTTCTCCTTTTATCTCTTCAACTGTATAATTTAATAAGAAATTGATTTTTTCATTTTCCTTACATCTATCAACTACAGTTTGACTTGCTCTAAAACCTTCTCTTCTATGAATTATATTTACAGACTTGCCAAATTTAGTAAGATAGAGTGCTTCCTCTAGTGCTGCCTCACCTCCACCAATTACAAATATATCTAAACCTTGATAAAATGGACCATCGCAGGTTGAACAGTATGAAACTCCAAGATTTGCAAATTCTTTTTCACCTGGAACATTCAATTTCCTATGACTTGCCCCAGTTGAGATAATAACCACCTTGCTTTCATAAACTTCATCTGTCGTATACACTTTTTTAACTTCACCTTTAAGCTCTACTTTCTTAACCTCTTTATATTTTATTTCACAAAACTCTCTTGCTTGCTCTTCCATCCTATCTGATATGGCAAGACCTCCTGCTCCTTTTTCAGAACCAGGATAGTTTTCTACATGCTCTGTTGTTGCAATTTGCCCACCTGCTATATCTTTTTCTAAAATTAATGTTTTAAGCTTAGCCCTACCAGCATAAAGACCTGCTGTAAGTCCTGCAGGTCCTGCTCCAATTATTATTACATCAAACATATTTCACCTCTATTATTTAAAAAAATTATTTTGTCTTAATCCTTCATATAAAACTATTGCAACTGAATTAGCTAAATTTAATGACCTATCTATCTTATTAGTCATTGGTATACTAAAAATTTTATCCTTATGTTCATCTAATAGTTTTTGATCTATACCTTCTTTTTCTCTGCCAAAAATTAGATAATCATCTACTTTAAAGCAAATATCACAATAAGTCCTATTACTTCCTGTTTCGATAAAATATATATTTTTATCTTTTACATATTCAAAAAAATCATCAACACTATTATGAATTACTAGCTTCAAATCATCCCAATAGTCAATGCCAGCTTTTCTTAAAGATTTATTTGATAGGTCAAATTTAAATGGTCTTATTAGATGAAGAGTTGAATCAGTCTGTACACAAGTTCTTGATATATTGCCAACATTTCCAGGATGTTGTGGAGAAATCAATACTATATTAAACATCTTTATTCCTTTTTATTACTATATCAATAGCTTCAACAATACCAAATTCATCATTAGATCCTACAATTACATCTGCAATTTCTTTTACCTCATCTATAGCATTTTCAACTGCAAAAGAAAGCTTCGCTAACTTTAACATTGGTATATCATTATCTTGATCTCCAATTGCAGCTATTTCATCTCTATTTATACCCAAATAATCTGAAACTTCACATATAGCTTGATATTTACTTACATTTTTTTGCATTATTTCTATAACTTTATCATTTGATGATGTTATATAAAGATTTTTATTGAACTTTCTAATTTCTTCAATAATCCTATCTTTACTTAATTTATTATATTCCTTTGGAAATATTTGAAATTTAAGTACATTACTATTTCTGTTTTTTATTTCATTTAAGGGATTTGCTGAAAAAGAAAAATTGACCTGATAATTCATTCCATAATCACTTTTCTTTTTTAGATGGCTAAATCTTTCAGGACATACTCTATTAGAATAATAAGTATCATGGTCATAAAATTGATACAAAAGTTTATAATTTTCACAAAATTCAATAAGCTTTTCTATATTTTTATAAGTTAGATAATTTTCGTATATTATGTTTTCTCTATTTATAGATGCTATAGCTCCATTATTAGCTACAGTTGGGTTATCGAAACCTGTAAGAGATGTTAAATAATCTACGGATGGCTTTGCTCTTCCAGAAGTAAATACGAATTTTATACCATTTTCATCTAATTTTTTTAAAGCCTCTATAACTTTATTATCAAGCCTTGACTGATTATCTAAAGTTGTCCCATCTAAGTCAATAGCAAATAATTTTATCATTTTTTCTCCTTATAGTACTCACATAAAACTCTTATATCACATTCATGGCAAAGTGGATTTCTAGCCTTACAAATTTTTCTTCCATGTGCTATAATCTGATGGTGTAAAATTGACCATCTGTCTTTTGGTAAGTTTTTCATCAAATCTTTTTCAGTATTTAACACATTCTTACTATCAGCAAGACCTATCCTATTTGAAACCCTTTGTACATGAGTATCTACTGCTATGGTATCTTTATTAAAAGCATTTGCCATTACAACATTTGCTGTTTTTCTACCAACTCCTGGAAGTTTAATCAAATCTTCCATGGTATCAGGTACTTTTCCATCAAATTCCCTTAACAACATTATAGATGCATTTTTAATATTTTTTGCTTTATTCTTATAAAGTCCACATGTTTTTATCAAGTCTTCAATATCTTTAATATTCATATTTGCAAAGTCTTCTGCTTTATTAGCAATTTTAAACATATATTTTGTAACTTTATTTACTCTTACATCGGTACATTGAGCTGATAGAATTGTAGCTACTAAGAGTTCAAATGGTGTTGTAAAATCTAGAAAACTTTTATCAAGATTTGGATAAAGTTGATTTAGTATATCTATTACTTTTGAAATTTCTTCTTTTTCTAAAATAATTCTCACCTCTTAATTTATTATACCCTTATCTTTTGGGAAAAATAAAGATTGAAGATTTAAGATGCTTATTATATAATTATTACTAGTATTGGAGTGATTAAATGTTTAATTTAAAGAAAAAAGATTTAAAAAGATTCGATTGGCTGCTATTTATAAGTGTGGCTTTTTTAAGTTTATATGGACTATTTATACTTTATTCTGCTTTTTCTGGAAAGATTAGCAATATAAAAAGCCAAATAGTTGCAACTGTATTAGGATTTATACTTATATTTGTCTTATGCACCATGGATATGGATGTTATAAAAAAAGCATGGATGCCAGTTTATGTAATATCCTTAATTTTGTTACTATTAACCATACTTTTTGGACAAGGTGAACAAGAGTGGGGTTCTAATTCTTGGTTAATTCTCGGTCCTATTCAAATTCAACCATCTGAGGTAACTAAAGTTGGTATAATATTTGCTTTAGCAGCTTATTTTGATAAATACAAATCAAATATAAATAAACCAAGTGGTCTACTTATAAGTATGGCCTTTGCCCTAGTTCCTGTAATTTTAATATTATTCCAACCTGACTTTGGGACAGCCATGGTTTATATATTTTTTATAGCTGTAATGTTTTTTATGGCTGGACTTTCATGGAAATGGATCATTGCTCTATTAGCCATCGCTATAGTTGGATTTTTAATTTTATTACTTAATCTTAAGGGCTATAGAGCCGATAGAATTCATGACTTTTTGGACCCATCAAGAGATACATCTGGTAGTGGTTGGCAACAACAACAAGGTTTAATAGCCATAGGAAGTGGTATGCTTACAGGACGTGGATATATGAAAGGAACCCAAGCTCAATATGGTTATATCCCTGAAAAGGAAACAGATTATATTTTCTCAGTGCTTGCAGAAGAACTTGGATTTATAGGTGCAATACTTATGCTAATAGCCTTTGTTATAATGATTTATAGGTTTATAGCTATAAGTAAAAATTCAAAAAATACTTTTGTGAGCCTATTAGTTTCTGGTATTTCAGCTATGTTTTTTATCCATATATTTGAAAATGTAGGAATGACAATAGGTCTTATGCCTGTTACTGGAATTCCCTTACCATTTTTCTCATCGGGAGGAACATTCTTACTTATATGTTTTGCAAATGTAGGACTAGCTTTATCTGCATCCATGCAAAAATCATCATATGACATAGAAGATGCAAGCGAATACGAAACTATTAAATTTATTAGATAGGAATTATTAAAAAATTATTATTTCCTATCTTTAGCAAGTCATTACAATCTATTCTAAACAACTTGAAGACTATATAGCAAGCTTAGAAAACTAATTTGTTATATAAAATTAGTTATAAGTAATTTAAAATATTGTAATGATTTGCTAAATTAATTAATTTTAAACAAGCAATTTTTACATGAACCATTATCTAATATTATTAACTTATGCCTTGATTCTTAAAACAGTTAGTTCACTTTCCCAATGTTTTTAGTATTTAATCTCAAGAATAATTTTACTATTATTTATACCTCTAATTATGATTTCTAAATTATAAATACTTCTAGTAAACAATATTATTTTTAACTTCCCAATTCTATTATATTATAGTAGAAATAACTATTTGAGATTCTTTCAATTCAAATGAAAATCATTTAAACTACGATTATATAGAAAAAAGAATAACAGAAATTACTTTAAAAACAATTCTTAAATCTTAAAAAATATAGGAATAAATATAAATTATGATAATATTAAGGATAGTGTAGAATACGTTCATAGCTATAATCTCAATTCTTTTGAAGAAATAGTAATAAATGAAGATAGTAAAAAATATTTTTATCTTTTACAAAAAATAAATGATTTAGACTTTATAGAATAAAATATTTTAATCAAGAAAACAATTTTGAAGTCTATCTAATGTGATTGTTGGTTTGGTTATTTTATAACTAATTTATCTTCTGTTGTTGTTCCTGTAAGAAGTTTTCCTATTTTGACTAATTCTAGTTGTCCTTTTTGATGTATATTTCCTAAGGTTATTTTGATTTTGAATTCATTGTTTTCTTATACGTTTTCTACTGAGATTATGTCTAGATGGTTTTTTTCATATTGATATGAAGCCCATTCAGAGCCTGTCTTATTGCCGAGTATGTTAAAGTGGAATGGCTTTGACATAATACTGTATCATCTGTTTTTTATGGATTCGGCTTTTTCTATTAGTTCATATTCACCTAGTGGAAGCTCTTTTGCTTCTTCTTTTTTGTCATCGTTCTTTTCTTCTTTTGATGGCTTAGATAGGGTAGATGGTGTTATTTCATCTGAGTTTTCTTTAACATCATTTTTTAGCTTTTATAGAGTCTAAGTCTCTTGTGTTTTGATTGAGTTGTGTAATTAATGTTTGTGATTGATTAATTAAGTCGTTAGCTTTGCACTCTTGTGCGTGTGCTTGGGGTGCTGCTAATAGTCCTAATGATAGGATTAATGCTGGTGTTATTATTTTCTTTTTCATATAAATTTATCCTTTAGCAATCCTAATTATGTCTACATTATATATATTGTCAAGTTGAATAATATTTCTAAATTAAATAAAAGTATATTCTAAAAACAAATCTATTAAAAAATAATTAAAAATATTTACGATAAAATTCAATTCAAAATTCATCCAAGAATTTCTATATTAAAATTTGCCTACAATTTACTTAAACTCTATATAAAAAACACGCCCTTTACAATTAAATTTGTAAAAGACGTTTTGATAAAGACTACGTTTTTTTTAAAATCCTTGGAAGGATTTTGGAATAGAACTGGCTTTATTTTAATCATTTTTAATTAGTATATACCATCATAATTAGCTGAATTTAGGCTTTTCCCTTTCAAATTATATTATATATTTATTCTATATCAATATCATTTTTCAGACAATTATTTTACCACTTTTTATCTATAATATTATAGAATTTATGCTAGCACCTATTACTAATTTTTGATATTGTTCATGTACTTTTCTTATTTATCCATAATGTAAAAAAGTCTTATGTAAACAAGACGTTTGCATAAGACTTACTTATTATCAACTTTTCTATCTTTTATCATTTTTGTTTTAGAAAATTCTTCTCTTTCTTTTTCTTCAATTTGACTAGAAATAGATTTAATTGTTTTGTTATAATTTGGTATTTGAACTTTTTCAAGACTATTAACCTTTTTTGAGGTTTTTTTAATCTCTTTATCAAGATTATTAATAGTTGTATCAAGCTCAGCTAACTTATACACCTTACTCTTTAATTCATTTAATGAAATTAAGGCTAGGTCAAATAAAGAGTTTGTTAAACTTAATGAATAAGATAAATCAAGCTTTTTTTCTTCAAAACTTATCTCATAAATTTTCATTTGCATAAATTTTCTATTTATTAAAGATATTGAATTATCTAATGGTACTGATAAAGCTATTGATTTAAGCTTATCCTCCCCTATAGTTGCACTTGCTTTTTTAATTGCTTTTTTTACATCTTTAATTGATGAATTTACTATATCATTCAACTCGTTTCTTTGATCAATTTTAGCATTATACTGACTAATAAGAGCCTTTCTCTTCTTATCTAAAATATCATAGCCCTCATTGATAAGGTCAAGCTGGGCTTTAGCTTTCATTAGATTGGCTTTGGTTGGTGCAAGCTTAGTCTCTGTCATTATTTCCACCCAAGAATTTTGCTTTATTTTTATCACTTACTCTATGAAGTTGATCTAGAGGAAGTATTTTAAGAATATCCCAACCTAAATCTAATGATTCTTCTATAGACCTATTTTCGTATTGATCTTGGCTTAAGAACTTATTTTCAAATATCTTACCAAATTTCAAAAATTTCTTATCAACATCTGAAAGATCATCCTCACCAACTATTTGTGAAATATTTCTAATTTCTTGAACCTTAGAATAAGATTCATATAACTGATTCATCAAATCATCATGATCATCCCTTGTATATCCTTCTCCTATCCCATCTTTCATAAGTCTTGATAAAGATGGAAGAACATTTATTGGAGGATATATCCCTTTTTGATTAAGTCCCCTATCTACTACAATTTGACCTTCTGTGATATATCCAGTCAAATCTGGAATAGGATGGGTTATATCGTCATTTGGCATAGTTAGTATAGGGATTAAGGTTACTGATCCATTTATCCCTTTTATCATACCAGCTCTTTCATATAAAGAGGCTAAATCTGAGTAAAGATATCCTGGATAACCCTTACGTGATGGCACCTCTTGCCTAATAGATGACACTTCACGTAAAGCTTCTGCATATGATGTAATATCAGTTATTATTACTAAAACATGTTTATTTTTTTCAAATGCTAAGTATTCTGCAGCTGTTAGAGCACATTTTGGTGTTATAAGTCTTTCCATTATTGGATCATCCGCAAGATTTTCATACATAACTACCTTATTTTTTACACCTGCCTTGGTAAAGGCATCATCAAAGAACATTGCTTCATCCTTTTTTATCCCCATTGCCGCAAATACAAAACAAAAGTCTTCATCGGTCTTAAGTTTTGCTTGTCGTACAATTTGGGCAGCTATTTCGTTATGTGGCATTCCAGATCCTGAAAATATAGGTAGTTTTTGACCACGTATTAATGTTGTTAGTATATCAATTGATGATATACCTGTTTGGATAAAATTTCTTGGATATTGTCTTGATACAGGATTTAAAGGTTTACCTTCTACAGAATAAAACTTATCAGAGTAGATTTCTCCACCATTATCAATTGGTCTTGCTACACCATTAAAAGTTCTGCCTAATATTGACTCATTTAATGGAATCTCTAAGGGTTTTTCATTAAATTCAACAACTATATCATAAATTGAGAAATTTTGAGTATCACCAAAAACTTCAACTGTTACTGTGTCTTCATCTATTTTTACAACTTGTCCTATAAATTCTTGACCAAGTGTATTTATCTTTACCACAGCACTATAAGCAATATCTGAAACTTTTTCTAACTCTATAATTGATGCTTCTATTTTTTTAATTCTTGTATATTCTTTTATCATAGTTCACCCTCTTTTAGACTTTGAAAATAAGAACGGATATTGTTATTTAACTCAATAAATTTATCTGTTTCATCATTTTTAATATTATATTTCATGCCATTAAGCTCTGAAATTAAGTCTTTATTGTAAATGTCCTTATAAGATATTCCCCTATCAATAGCTTCAAGGGAATAGTTATAATAAGCTTCTATAGCCTTTAGCATTAAAACTTGCTTTTCTAATGGCACATACTTATCTATATCATTAAAAGCATTTTGTTGAAGATAGGCAATTTTTATAATACTTGCCACATCTAATAGATTTTTTTGCTTATCACTTAAAGCATCTTTTCCAACAAGCATTACTATAGATTGAAGCTTATCTTCTTCAGTAAGTATTGTCATCATCCTATTTCTTAACCCTATAATATCTTCACCTGTCAAGTTTTCATAATAATCTCCCATTTGGTCAAGGTAATTAGAATAAGAAGTAAGCCAATTTATAGCAGGGTAGTGTCTTGAGTAAGCAAGATTTTTATCCAGACCTAAAAATACATTTACACTTCTTTTTGTATTTTCAGTTACTGGCTCCGAGAAATCTCCTCCTGTTGGAGATACAGCACCAATTAGAGTAACTGAGCCCTCACTACCATTTAAATTTATAAAATCTCCTGCCCTTTCATAAAATTGAGAAAGTCTTGAACCTAGATAAGCTGGGTATCCCTCTTCAGCGGGAATTTCTTCAAGTCTTGCAGATATTTCTCTTAAGGCCTCTGCCCATCTTGATGTTGAATCTGCCATAAGAGCTACATCATAGCCCATATCCCTAAAATATTCCGCCATGGTTATTCCAGTATAAATACTAGCCTCTCTTGCTGCTACTGGCATATTTGAGGTATTTGCTATAAGAATAGTCCTTTCCATTAGACCTCTTCCAGTATTTGGATCTATTAGATCTGGAAAGTCTTCAAGTACTTGGGTCATTTCATTTCCACGTTCACCACAACCTATATATATAATTATATCAGCGTCTGAATATTGGGCCAATTGGTGTTGAAGCATTGTTTTTCCTGTACCAAATCCTCCTGGAATTGCTACAGTTCCTCCCTTTGCAACTGGAAAGAAAATATCTAAAACTCTTTGTCCTGTCACTAAAAGCTTATTTAAAGCTTTTGACTCTTTAACAGGTCTTTGAACTCTTACAGGCCAATATTGATAAAGTTTTAATTCTTCTATACCGTCATTTGTTTTAACCTTTACAATAGTATCTTCTAGTTTATAAAAACCATCATCTGATATCTCTATAACTTCACCATTAACATTTGACATTATTCTATGCTCTATTATTGGACTTTCTTTACAAGTTGCATAAATATCGCCTATTTTAATTAAGTCGCCTATTTTGACTTTAATTTTTATATCCCACAGTTTTTCTTCATCAAGATTTGATAAACCTAAACCAGAAGGAATAAAAGCTCCATTTTTTGCAGCAATCCTATCTAATGGTCTTTGAATACCATCAAACATATTTCCAATCATACCAGGTCCAAGCCTTACTGATAAAGGTCTATGTGTAGGGACTATTTCATCACCTACCTTAAGACCTGAACTATCTTCATAAACTTGTATTACACCCATATTGCCATCTATAGATACTACTTCACCTATAAGTTTTAAAGAACCTACATTAACCATTTCTCTAACTTTAAGTTTACTAGCATCTTTTGCTACTATTACAGGTCCATTTATAGATTTAATTCTTGGAGTCATATAATTCCTCCATTTCTTTTTTGAAATTTTCAGCAATTTCTTTATAAAATTCGCTACCAATTTCATACTTATAATTGTCTAGTTTCTTTTCTAAAGAAAAATTATATTGATAGGTAAAATCTTTATTTCTTATAATAAAGCCACCAATCTTACTATCATCCATAGTTTCGGTATCAAAATCAAATAGTTCTTTGTCAGATTCTCTAACCGCTAAAATCAGAGAATCATCATCCTTAGATAAGCTTTCAAATATTTTTGTAGCCTCTATTTTTAATTTTTCTTTGTATTCATCACTTTTACTATAGTCAATAAGCTCTAATCTAATTTCATCAATTAGTTTATTTAAGAGTTCTTCCTTAAATTTATTATAAAGTGTTTTTTCGTGCTGAGATATATTTGCTATTTTTTCATTTTTTCTTGAATTAGCAAATTCTTCTCTTTTTTCCATGTACTTATTATATTCATTTTCTAGCTTTATTTTTATTTCACTTAAAGCTTTAGATGAATTTTCTGTAGAATTATAAAGCTGTTTCTCGCTTTTTTTCTTTTCATTAGACCAAACCATCTTTCTAAAGCTTGATATCTTTGAACTTAAATCTAGCATATTATATTCCTTACTAATCTAAAACTACTATCAAGGGTTTGTCCTTGATTTGTCTAAAAGATTCAACCTCATCTTTAATAAGTTCATAACAATCTTTTGAAAATATTATTAATGCTGTTTCCTTATTTCTAGAATATTGATTGAAATTTTTTAATATTTGATCATTTTTGTCGATAAGGCAGCCATCTATACCTCCGAGTCTAAACCCTAGAAGTAGTGACATATCCTTAGTTATAATATTTGCTTTCATTTTATGCGTAAAGAATTAATATAGAAATAATTACACCAAAGATAGCAATACCTTCAGCAAGTCCAACAAAGATTATTGTTCTACCCAAAATAGATGCATCTTCTGAAATAGCTCCTAAAGCGGCTGAACCTACTTGACCTACAGCATATCCAGTTCCTATAGTTGCAAGACCTGTTGATAAAGCAGCACCTATATATTTAAGACCACTTGCAGCCATTGCTTCATTTCCATTTGCTGCAGCCTTAACTCCATCTGGTAAAATCAAGACTAAAATCATAACCATGATTGGAACAAATGTTGATAAATTAATTTTTAAGGCTTTTTTTATTTTTTCCTTTGATGGGTCCTCATTGTTTTTCATTAAGTATAAACCTGAATAAATTGTCATTGTTACACATAAAAGTGCTAAAATTGTTACTAAAATCATATTTTTCTCCTTATAATTTACTTATTGGACTAAATTTATGTCCATCTCCCTTGTAATATTTACTAAACATTTCGTAAAATTCAAGCCTTAAGCCTTGGATAAATACTATCATTCCCTCTAGACCTATAATTAGAATATTACCTAAAATCAATATAATTATTCCTATAAAGCCTCCACCGACAAGCTTACTAATAACTTCAAATGCCATATATAAACCTACGTGGTTTATTGCAAAGGCTCCAACTCTTGTAAAAGAAACAAGATTTGAAAATACTGATAAAAGTGCTTCTATTATAGAAAAAGAACTTTCTACGTAATAATCTGAACCTGATTGATCATATAAAGGACTAACACTAAGTAATATTCTAGTGATAGGTTGCTTAAATATCATCATAACTATAGATAAGATTAAAAGTATTAATGATATTATCATTGGTAGTGGATTAATATTTACTATATTAAGTATTATCATAATAAATGATATCATCATTATGAGTCCTGCTATTCCCTCTTTACCAAAAATACCCTCTTCTAAATCTTTTTGTTTGACTAACTTATTATATATTCCGATAAGATATGATATTATTAATAAAATAATACCAAATCCTACAGATGCTGCTAAAACTTTTATTATATTATCAAATGGTTTTATAAGCAGAGTTGGTATCAAAGTTTCAATTCCAAAGAATGAACCATACATAAGACCAAAAATTGATGCTGATATTCCAATCCTTCTAATAAGTTGACCAAAAACTTCATTTTTCTTTCCTATAAAGAAGCTAGCTAATATAAAAACTAAACCTTGTCCTAGATCACCGAACATCATTCCATATAAAAGCATATATGTAATGGCAAAAAATCCTGTAGGATCTACTTCATTATAATTTGGAGCACCATACATATTTACTAAAAATTCAAATGGCTTAAATATTTTATTATTCTTCAGCTTAGTAGGTGGATTGGCTATTGTTTCCTTATTTTTTTTTTGGTCGATCAAGCTGTCTTCATACTTATCGACTGTATCTTTTAATATCTTAAATTTTGATTCAGGAACCCAGCCTGAAAGGTAAAAATATTTATTTCCTCTAAGCATCTTTTCTTTAAGTTTTGAAGATTTTTTATAATAATCTATTGTTTTTGGGATATTTTCCAAATCAGCTAAATTAT
Source organism: Anaerococcus faecalis (assembly GCF_013371425.1). Taxonomy (NCBI): domain Bacteria; kingdom Bacillati; phylum Bacillota; class Tissierellia; order Tissierellales; family Peptoniphilaceae; genus Anaerococcus; species Anaerococcus faecalis. The sequence goes on along the minus strand of NZ_JABVBA010000001.1, from coordinate 115,631 downwards.
CATTTTTTATCTTACTGAGGCTCTTATCTAATTCTTTTAGTTTCCTTTTATTCTCTTCATACTCTTTTCTAAGACTTTCCATATCTGTCCCATTTTCTATCTCTTTATCAATAAAACCCAAGGAAGATATTGTTCTATTTACTTCATCCTCAACATTTTTAGGATATACTAAAAGATAATCCTCATTTGACTGATCTATATTCTTACTTTTTGGACTATTTTTATATTTATCTTTAAAACCTAATTTTTCTAATAATTTCATATAACCTCCTTTCTATTTAATTATCTTTTGGAAGAAGTCTTTTATAATGCTATCTTTCTTATCTTTATAAATTTTTTCAGTTTCAGACTTTTGTTGTTTATAAAATTCTTCTATATTTTTAGATTCTACATTTGCCTTACTTAGAATATCATCATACAATTTAGACGAATCATTTTTTGTCTTTTTATCATACTCCTCATTAAGTTCTATGCTGATTTTATTAACATTGGCCTTCTCATTTTCTAAAATTTTATCCGTATCATCCCTAAGTTTTTTAGTTTCTTTATCAATATTATAGATATCTCCAAGAGCCTGCTTATTTATTTCAATATCAGGATCATTTTCTTTTAAGTGAATAATTAATGATGGTATTGATTCATAATTATTTTTTAATATAAATCTACCGTCCTTGCTTACTTCACCAAGTCTATACGAAAAATAATTAAGTTTTTGTACCTTATTTATATCAATATCTTCATTTTCTAATGCTCTTAAATTTCTAATGTATTCTTCAAGTTTTATATTTCTTTCTTCTAACTTTTTCTTTTCATTAATCTTTTCATCTAATATATTATAAAGATATTCAAGTTTTTCATTATCAATTTTTTTCCCATGAGTAGAATCTTTTAAGTTAAGAAACTCTTTCATATCTTCAAGTTTCTTTAAAAAATTAGGGTCTAATTTTTCAAAAGATTCAATATTATTGAAATCTTCAGTTTTTTCAATATTTGCTTCATTTGAAGTTATTGAAAATTCCCTATTTTGAATCTGTCTTAAAGCATCAACTTGGTCAAATTCATCAATTTCTATTAAATCTTCTAAAAAACTATCTAGATTATCTAACCTTGCCATTATATTGACTAGATGCATTTTTTCTACAGCCATAATTCACCTCTCTATTATATATTTTTTCTTCTCATCTTTATCAAAACTTTCGTCAAGTTCCAAAAGACTAATTAGATTTCTATTAGATATGTCTATCATATCAACAATATAGATTAGTTTTAATAAATCATATTTAGAATTAGCTAATTTTTTTGAAAGTTTTGATAAATAATCTTCTTTTGCCTTATAAAAAGTTTTACTAGTTAAAAATAAATCTTTATATTGACTTCCTATTATAAAGTCTTTGAAATTAATTAAATTCATATTAGATAATTTTATCAAGTCATCAGACTTAAGATATTTACCTCCTTCAATTAAATAGTTAAACATTTCATTACTATTTATATCAAAGAATCTTATAAGTCTATAAAGCATCTCTATATTAAATATATCTATTTTTTTTCCTATAAAGTCTCTTAACTCATCTCTTTCATTTTTAGAAAATTTAGAAATTTCTTCTAAGAGGTCCCTATAATAGAATTTATTCAAAGAATTTGAAGACAAAAATATTAATGAGCTTCTATCCACATTTTCATTTAAAAATGGGAATAAGCTCCTATAATATCTAGTATTGTTACTTTTTAAAACAAAATCTTCAAAATCATAGTCTTCTTTTATATCAAAGGCTTTTGAAAACTTATTTTCTTTTATAATTTCCAAGCTATCTTTTATATGATTATTTAGCAAAGCTTGTATTATAAGCTGTAGAATTGAAATTTCATATCTAGAAATATATTTAATGAAAAATTCTTTTTCTTCACCCTTTATAAATTTCAAAAAAGAATAAAGGTTATCGTATAAATGATTTTCAAGACCGATTTCTAAATCACTTTTACTTGTTAAAGAAGATATTTCCGGATAAAATGATTTGATAATATCAAGTTTTCTATCTGTATCATCTTCGTATAATAAATCTCTTCTAATGGTCTTATCCGGTAATTTACCTAGTTTTGCCTTTGCTTTAACTACATAAGACTTCATGTTCTCCTTCTTTCTATCTAGCTTATTAAATCTCCAGATATAGTAAATGATGTGTGATCTGTAATCTTTACCTTTACAAATTTTCCTATAAGGCTATTATCAGCCTTAACATGAACTAATTTAAAGGTATCTGTCCTACCGGTCAGCACTTCTCTGTTATTCTTACTTTCAGACTCAAGAAGAACTTCAACTGTTTTTCCTAAGTATTCTTTATTTTTCTCATTAAAAATAGGATATAAGGTATCAAGTAGTCTGTCAAACCTATCTTGGACAATCATATCGTTTATTGGTGTAAGCTTACTTGCCTTAGTGTTTGGTCTAGGCGAGTATTTAAAGGTAAATGCTGAATCAAAACCAACTTTCTTACATACATCAAGTGTTTCTATAAAATCTTCTTCATCTTCTGTAGGATAGCCCACAATTATATCCGTAGATATAGATATACCTGGTATTTCTTCTTTTAATTTTAATGCTCTTTCAAGGTATTTCTCTTTTGTATATTTTCTATTCATATCTTTAAGAACTTTATTAGATCCACTTTGCATAGGTAAGTGAAAATAATTACAAATATTATCATATTTTTTAATTACTTTAATTAAATCATCTGATAAATCTTTTGGGTGACTTGTTGTGAATCTTAATCTTTTTAAACCATCAATTTGAGCACATTTTTCTAGTAGTTCAGGGAAAGTCACATTAAAATCGGACTTATTTCCATAAGAGTTTACATTTTGTCCAAGAAGTGTTACTTCCTTATATCCTTCTCTCACAAGATTTTCTATTTCTTCAATTATATGAGAAGGTCTTCTACTTTCTTCTCTTCCTCTTGATTGTGGAACAATACAATATGAACAGAAGTTATCACAGCCTCTCATTATATTTACATAAGCTTGGAAATTATTTTTTGAGTTGTAATTTACATAGTCATCTTTAACATTATCTTCAGATATATCTATGACTCTTTCTCCGCTTTCTAAATACCTAAATAATAAATCTGGTAGAGAATTTATATTTTTAGTACCAAAGATTATATCAACTTCTTTATGTTTTTTTTCTATAACTTCTCTTGCAACACTGGTTTGCATCATACAACCTGATACTACAATAATTTTTTCTGGATTTTCTTCCTTTAATTTTTTTAAACTCCCAACTTGACCATATAATTTCAATTCCGCATTTTCACGAACCAAACAAGTATTAAATAAAATTAAGTCAGCTTCATCTCTATTTTCAGTTTTTTTATATCCTATGTCTTCCAATAAGTATGAAATTCTTTCAGAATCATGTTCATTCATCTGACACCCAAAAGTAGTTATATTATATGTCTTGCCTTTAAAATGGTCTTTATAAATTTCATTAGTTTTTAATTGCATATTTCTCCTTACAGGCAAAAAAGAGATGATAAAATCACCTCTTTCTTGTACAATTGTATTTTATCAAATATTATTCATCTGAAGATTCTTCATCAATCTCAATACCTGATAGCATTTCTTCAATAGCAAATCCAATGTTGTTATTTAAATCATTATCCCCAAAGTCATCACTTGATTCCTTTTGAGCTGATTTTCTTTTAGCTTTTGCATTAAATCTGTTTTTATTATCATTGTTATCACGTCTTCTTGGTTTTCTTTCACTTCTTTCTGGAGCTTCTTTTAAAGCTTTGATTGATAAACCAATTTTTTCTTCTTCTGGATCAATGCTTAAGATTTTAACTTCAACTTCATCTCCAACATTTAACTCATCAGATGGTTTTTCAACGTGGTCCCATGATATTTCAGATACGTGAATTAATCCTTCAACTCCATCTTGTACTTCTACAAAAGCACCAAAGTCTAATAAATTAACCACCTTACCTGTTATAACATCTCCTACTTCATGTGTATTTACAAATTCTGTAAATGGCTTTTCGAGTAGTTGTTTTCTACCAAGGGAAATTCTATTCTTTTCTTTGTTTAATTTTAATATTTTAACTTCTATATCATCACCGATATTTAATACATCTCTTGGATACTCTACCCTTGTCCAAGCAATATCAGATACATGAAGTAAACCATCAAGGCTTCCTATTTCTATAAATGCACCAAAATCTGTTAATCTTGCTACTTTACCTGTAATTACTTGTCCTTCTTCAAGCTCATCCCATTGTTCGTCTAATTTCTCTTCAACAATATCTTTTCTTGAAAGAACTAAACGATTCTTTCTTTCATCAATTGATATTATTTTAAGATCCCAATGTTCCCCAACAAACTTTTTAAAGTTTTTAACAAAATATGGGGCTATTTGACTTGCTGGAACAAAGCCATTGATACCCATAACTTTAACTGTTAGTCCGCCTTTGTTAGAGCCTACCACATCACCTTTAACAGTTTCTTTGTTTTCGTACGCATCTCTAAGGGCCTTCCAGTTTTTCATTCCTTCAACTCTTCTTGTAGATAAGGCTACATTACCCTCACCATCATCAAGCTTAATAACATAAACTTCTACTTCTTGACCTACTTCAAAATGATTTTTTGGATTTTCTCTTTCTTCTTCAGTCATTTCATCAAGCTTTACAATACCATCTGCACGATATTGAATGTCGACAAAAACTTCATCATCTTTTACATCAATAATTGTACCTGTAACAACATCCCTTGGGTATATTTTTTTCATACTGTCATCAATGCTGTTCATTAATTCTTCATTTGTTAAATCATCCATCCTATTTACTACCTCCTCGATAACCGAATCTGGTGTGGACGCACCAGCGATTACCCCTATTATATTAAATTTTGAGAGCTTTTGCAAAGGTAGATCTTTAACAGTTTCAATTCTAAGAACATTTTTACAATACTTTTGTGCAATTTGATAAAGTTTGTTTGTATTTGAACTATTAAAACCACCGATAACAATCATACAATCAACCTTCTTAGAAAGACTAAGACATGCTTCTTGTCTAAGTCTTGTAGCATTGCAGATTGTGTTTTCTATTACTACATCATCATTCGTCTTCTCTAACTCATGAGCAATATTCTCAAAAAAATCAATTCTGTTTGTTGTTTGACTAACAACATATAGTTTTGATATATTTGTAATATTTTTTGCTTCAGTCTCATCTTTTACTATTATACCATTATTTACATAAGATGCCATAGCTTTTATTTCAGGATGTTCCTTATCTCCAACAATTACTATTTGATATCCATCATCTTCTTTTCTTTTGATTTTCTTATATATATTTATTAATACAGGACAGGTAGCATCAACAACATTGTTTGAATTTTTTTTTAGCTCATCCTTAAGTTTTTGACTTATGCCATGACTTCGTATAATAATATTAGCATTTGAAATTTCTCTTACTTTATTCTCATCAATTACCTCTACTCCCTTATCTTCTAGCATCTTAACTTGAGTTGGGTTATGAACTAAAGGTCCTAGTGTATATGACTTATTTTCTTTATTACTTTCATTGTTTGCAAGTTCCACACTTCTTCTTACTCCACCACAAAATCCCGAATTTTCAGCTACTATTACTTTCATTTAACCTTCCTTTTGTATAATAAATTATGATTTTCATATATTTTCTCATAAGTTTCATCCATAATCTTGCTCATAGCATCTTTTGATTTAAGTTCTTTAAAATCAGATATTTCTATAGGTTTTTTTATATATAAGTTAGTTTTTTTTAATATTTTGTATTCTGATATTATCTCTATTGGTAATATATTTGTATTTGATTTAAGAGCAATAAAGCCTGCTCCGTCTTTCACATTTTCTCTTTTTATTTCTTTTACCCTAGTACCCTCAGGAAATATACCTAAAATTTGTCCTTTTTTCAATACCTTAATAGAATTTCTTAAAACCCCTAAATCCTTGCCATCCCTTTCAACAGGATATGCCCCAAGCAAGTCTAAAAATTTTCTCAAAAATGGATTTTTAAAAAGTTCTTTTTTGGCTAAGAAGTGTATTTGTCTATTTAATGATACAGCAACAAAGATGGGATCTAACATGCTTTTGTGATTAGCACATACTATAAATTTATTATCTTTTGGAAGATTTTCTATGCCATGAACATTTATCCTATATAAAGGAATTATAATAAATTTTATTAAAATATAAGAAAATCTATAAAACATCTTCTTTATCCATATAACTTATAATTTTACTGACTACTTCTTCTATACTTAAATTTGAAGAATCTATTACATATGCATCATCTGCTTTTTTTAAAGGAGATATCTCTCGATGAGAATCAATGTAATCTCTTTTTATAATATCGTCTTTTATTTCATCTATACTTTTGTTTATCTCTTTTTGCTCAAAACGTCGTCTAGCCCTTATTTCAGGACTTGCATCAAGATAAAATTTGTATTTTGCATTAGGAAATACAACTGTACCTATATCTCTTCCATCTAATATAATGGACTTATTTGAGGCGATTTTTCGTTGAAGTTTTACTAAATATTCCCTTACAGCCATGATTGAAGATACCCAAGATACATTTTCTGTTACAAAGCTATCCCTTATTTCTAAGCTTACATTTTTATTATTTAAATATACTTTATTATTTTTTATATCAATATTTATTTTCTCGAGTAATGATTTATTTATATTTTCATCTTTCTTAATATTGTTTTCTAGAAAATAAAGAGTAAGGGCTCTATACATTGAGCCTGTATTAAGATAAGATATTTCTAATTTTTTTGATAATTCATTTGCAATAGTTGACTTACCAGATCCACTAGGTCCATCAATTGCAATTATATAATTATTCATTTTTCCTCCTTATATCATTTGCACAAGCATATCCTTGGGAAAATGCCACTTGTAAATTATATCCTCCAGTTAAACAATCTACATCAATTACCTCGCCTACAAAATAAAGATTTGGAACTAACTTGGACTCCATAGTTTTTGGATTAATTTCATTACAGTCAATCCCACCGCTTGTTATTATGGCGGAATTTATATCTTTTAGTCCATCAAAACTTAAGTGAAAAAATTTGATTTCTTTAATTAATCTATGTCTTTCTTCTTTTGTAATTTGATTAGCCTTTATCCGATTATTTATTTCAGATCTTTCTAATATTATATCTATAAAGGCGTTTAAAAGTAATTTTTTTAGGATATTTGATATATCTTTATTAGGATTTTTATCAAACTCTCTAAGAAGTCTATTATCAATCTTTTCAAAATCTAAAGCAGGCTTAAGATCTATATACATTCTAATTACTCTACTCCTATTAATTAAAGATGAGAGTGTTAATACAATTGGACCTGTTATAAAGTCTTTAGCAAAAAGCATATCACCAAATTCTTTAAAATCCCCTCTATTTGTTTCTATATTAAGACTTACATTTTTTAAACTTATGCCATTTAATACATTTAAGTTTTTGTCTTTAAAAATAATAGGACATAATCCCGGAACTTGATGTATTATTTTATGTGAAAATTTTTTAGCAAACTTATAGCCGTCTCCAGTCGAACCTGTCAAAGGATATGAAAGTCCTCCAGTAGCTATAACGAGTTTATCAAATTCATAAGCACTTTGACTTGTTTTAACCTTGAATTTATCATCTTTATACAAATCTATTACATTCTCATTAAGTCTTAAGTTTATATTTTTTTTTCTAATTTGTTTTTCAAATAGTTTTATAACATCATTTGACTTCTCACTTTTTGGAAATACCCTATCTCCTCTTTGTATAGATAGTTTTAGATTATTCTTTTCCATATAATCCATAAGGGCATAATTATCAAAGTTTGTAAATGATGAATACATAAATTTCTTATTAACCACTATATTTTCTAAAAATTCATCAAAAAATTTGGCGTTTGTAATATTACATCTACCCTTGCCTGTTATAAAAAGTTTTTTACCTATCTTATCATTTTTTTCAATTAAGGTAATTTCGTTATTTTCAGTTTTTGCATTTATTGCAGTAAATACACCACTTGCCCCTGCACCTATTATTCCTATTTTTTCCATACCTATTCCTACAAACACCTTAAATAATTAATCTCTTCATTGCTAAGTTTGGCATAATCTCCGCTTTTTAGATTACCCAGCTTTATTTTTCCAATTTTAATCCTTTTTAAATCTAATACTTTCACTCCAAAATATGCAAACATTCTTCTAATTTGCCTGTTAAAGCCTTGATGAATTACAACTTTATATGTATTATCTGACAAATATTCTATATCGGATTTTGAAGTAATTTCCTTACTAGATAATTTTATAGGATTTTTAAAACTCGATAATTCAGTTTCTGAAAGTTTTTTATTCACTTTAACTATATATATTTTGTCTATAACTTTGCTTGGATGAATTAATTTATTTGTTATAGCTCCATCATTTGTTATAAGCATAAGACCATGACTGTCTTTATCAAGCCTACCTGCACAAAAAAATCTTTCATCTATATCTATTAAATCATTTAAATCTTTTTTATTGTATGGATCGAAATTTGACGAAATATAACCTATAGGTTTATTTAATTTTAGGTAAAACTTATCTTTTATTTCTAAAATTTTTCGATTTACTACAACTTCATCGTTATCTTTTACCATATAAGATAAATCTTCTACCACTTTACCATTTATATAAACTTGTCCATTTTTTACAAGTTCTTCTGCCTTTCTTCTTGAAGAAATACCAGATTTTGCAATAAATTTATTTATTCTCATCAGATTCTTCCTTAATATCTATCTTAGGTAATTCTTCTAAACTTTCTATATTAAAATGTTTTAAGAAATTTTCAGTAGTTACATATATAATTGGCTTACCTATTTTATCAAGCCTTCCATTTTCTTTTATTAAATTCTTAGATAAAAGAGAATCAATAGTTGATTGAGAATTAAGTCCTCTAATTTTGTCAATCTCCGCTCTTGTTATAGGTTGTTTATAGGCAATAATTGATAAAGTTTCAAGAGATGAGTTAGAAAGTTTACTGCTTGATTTTTTTACAAGCTTTGATATATATTTTTCATGTTCACTTCTTGTTGAAAATTGAAATTTACCATCGAAGTTTCTTATAAGTAGTCCACTAGTCTTAATGTTTCTCTCATTTTCCATATCTTTTAGTGCATCTTTTATCTCAGATTTTTTTGAATCATCAATAATCTTAGCAAGGTCGTCTATATCAATCGCTTCTCCCCATATATAGAGTATTTCTTCAATTATTCCTTTTAAATATTCTCTATCCATTAGCTATTAACTTCCCTTTTTAAAATCAAAAACTTATTTACATAATCTTGTTTTAAATAAATTTCCTTAGTCTTAACTAGTTCTAATAAGGCTAAAAATGTTCCTATACATGCATCCTTAGATTTAATTTCATTAATTATGGACTCAAGTCTTATTTTTTTTGTAAATTTTAAAGTATTTCTAACCTTAAGAACATAATCATTTACATCAAGTTTTCTTATAGTATTTATTATATCTGGTTTTTGTCTATTTTTTTCCTTAAATTTATCCATTATTTTTCTAAATTCTTTTGAAAGAATTTCTACGTCTTGGCTGATAACCTCCTCTTTTTCACTGTATTTTGACAAATCTTCTTGAAATTTGTAATAATATAAAAGACCTTTATTTTCAAGAACTTTCATATCATCTTCAACACTTTTTATTTTTTTATATTCTATTAAATATTCAAGGAAATCTTCTTCTACCTTATCACTACCCTCTTTTGGCATAAGTTTTGATGATTTAATATACAACAAAATAGAAGATATATATATAAACTCACTTAATTGGTCTATTGGAATTTCCATATTTTTAATAGTTTCCATATAAGGGTTTGTAATATCTTCTATCTTAATATCATAAATATCAACTTTTTGTTTCTCAATTAGACTTAATAAGACATCAAAAGGTCCTGTATAGACCTCTAAGTCAATATTTAAACTATTATCTTTCATCTAATATTTTTTTTGCATACATTATTGCTATTATTGTTTTAGCATCTGTTATCTCACAATTTATAACCATATTATAAGCATCTTCAATTTTTATACTTTCAACTTCCAAAAATTCATCCTCATCAAGTTCTAATTTAGACTCTTCTAAGTCTTTTGCTATAAAAAATGATAGTTTATCATTTGTAAATCCTGGAGATGCGTGCATATCAAAAAGATATTCTATATCTAAAGGTTTATATCCAATTTCTTCTTGAAGCTCTCTTTTTGCAGTTTCAATTGGTTTTTCATTAGACTCTACAAGGCCAGCAGGTATTTCTAAGCTAAATTCATCTATTGCTTTTCTATATTGTCGTACAAAATAAAGTGAGTCTTCCCCATCATAAGCAATAATCCCAACACCTTTCATGTGGTCTACTATTTCTCTTTTTGAATATTTTTTATCTGGCATTTCAACTGTTTCTACTCTTAATGATAGTATTTTACCTTCATAAATGTTATCTACTTTTATAGTTTTTTCATAGTTATCCATAAAATCATCCTTTTCTTAATCTCTCAGCCATATCTAGCATTTCCTTAGCAGAATCTTTTGTTTTATCTGTTATATCGACTCCACCTATAAGTCTTGCTATCTCATTAACTCTCTCTTCACCTTTTAAATTTGTAGAGGAGCTTATTGTCAAAGATTTTTCGTCATGTTTTTCTATAAGTATATGATTATTAGATAAAGAAGCTATTTGAGGAAGGTGGCTTATGGCTAAAATTTGCCTTTCTTTGGATAAATCCAATATCTTCTCACCTACAATTTGAGCAGTCCTTCCACTTATACCTTGATCTATCTCATCAAAAATCATAGTATCTATATTGTCAAATGTAGAAAAAACTTTTTTAAAAGCAAGAACAATTCTTGATATTTCACCACCTGATGCAGTTTTCGACAAACTTTTTAGCTCTTCTCCCTTATTAGTTTTAATCAAAAAATCAATGTTATCAAAACCATTTGGGTCAATTCTCAATTTTTTACTAAAATCTATCCTAAAATCAGCATTTTTTATATTAAGAGATTTGATTTCGATAATTATCTTTTCTTCGAGTTCTTTAGCCTTATTTTTTCTAATATATGACAAATTCTTTGCCATACTTTTTAGACTTTCATCTATATTTTTAATAGAATTTGAAATTTTATCTTTATAATTATCAATTTTATCAAGTTCGTCATATCTTTTTTTTATTTTATCTTTGTAAGTTAAGATTTCTTCTATATTATTACCATATTTTCTCTTTAAATCAAATATTTTTTGATTTATCATCTCAAGTTCATATAATCTTTCAGGGTTTTGATCAAGACTATCCTTATAAAAATCTAATTCAGAGTATATTTCATTTACAGAATCTATAAGCTCATCCACTTTTGAGTTTATTTCTTTTATATTATCATCAATATTCGAAAAAGAAGAAAGACTCGATGAAAGACTTGCAAGCATTGAACTAATTGATGGACTATCATAGTCATATGAAGATAAGTGCTCTTCGCATTTTTCTATGCATTCTATAATCTCAGTAACTGAATTTAATCTCTTATACTCTTGGTCTAATTTCTCTTCATTAATATTTTTTAAGTCAACTTGCTCTATATCATCTAATTGATATGAAATCAATTCTTTTTCTCTTGATATTTCCTCTTGAGATAGATCAAATTCTTGATATTTTTTTAAAAAATTATTTTTTTCAATATACAAGGATTCTAATTTTTTTCTAATACTATTACTTTCCGTATCATTTTTATAAGAATCAATTATGTCCAGGTAATTATTTTTATACATAAATATATTTGTATCACCTTGTTTATATACATCAATAAGAAATTTAGATATATCTTTTACAAGATTTAAATTAGTAATCCTACCATTTATCCTTATTGATGATGACTTATCACTTATTGTTCTTGTAATGATTAATTTATTATCATCAAAAACAACATCCATTTGCTCTAATATATTTATAAGCCTATCATCAAGTAAAAAAACAGCTTCTATAATTGTTTTATTATCAAATTTCCCTATAATATCCTTATTAGCTCTCTTTCCTAATACGATATTTATTGCATCTAAGATAAGTGATTTTCCAGAGCCAGTCTCTCCTGTTATGACATTAAAGCCCTTATCAAAGAATATATGATCTCTCTTGATAATAACAAAATTATTTATAAAAAGCTCTGCTAACACCTACTTCACCATACTTCTTAAAGTTTCAATCAATTCGTCTATTTCATCAAGATTTTTAGGTGTAATAAATATTGTATCAAGACCAGTAACAATTCCACCTATATTTTCAAGCTTAGCATTAGTTATATAAAGCCCACAAACTGTAGCTGTATAAGATATAGTTTTAATAACTACAAGTTGATAACTTCTTTCAACAGCAAGAACAGATTCTTTAAATATTTTTTCCATTCTCTCATTTAAAGAATCATAAACAGTATCAATCACTGTATATTTATATTCATAGTCATCTGTTTGTACTTTTGAAATCCTAAGCTCTTTGATATCTCTAGAAATTGTTGCTTGAGTAGCATCTACACCTTGTTCCTTTAACAATCTTGATAATTGACTTTGTGTCTTTACTTCGTTATTCTGAATAATATCTAAAATTAATCTTTGTCTAGTATATTTTTTCATTTAGTCCTCTCAGTTAAATAATCAATTAAGTAAATATGAAAATCATTATTTTTGAATTTATTAATATTTTCCTTAGCCTTATTGTTAAAATCTAATAATAAGCTATTAGCTTCATCTAACGATTTACATGATAGTATATTAAGTTCATTTTTTTCATTCTTATCTAATAAATCATCCTGAATTTGAAATGATAAACCTAAATAATAAGCGTAATTTTCCAAAGCTTTTAATTTATCTTCACTTAGTCCATTTAATAATCCAGCCATAACACACGCCGCCATAAATAATCTAGAAGTTTTATTTTTATAAACTTCTAATATATAGGATAAATCAATTTCCAAGTTTCTTCTTAGGTCATATACCTGACCTTTTATCATACCATCTATTCCACTAGCTTTTGAGAGATAAAGCGATGCATCTAGAAAACGTTGCCCATTTTTAGCCAAATTTAATGAATTTTCAAAAGCCAAATTTAATAAACTATCACCTATAAGAATTGCAATATCTTCACCAAACTTCTTATGAACCGTCGGCTTTCCTCTTCTTAGATCATCATTATCCATTGATGGAAGATCATCATGGACTAGAGAATAAGCATGTATCATTTCAATATTTAATGCCATTTCAATAATCTCATCATTTAGATAACTTTTTTTAGTTAGCATCTTATAGGATTCTAGAAATAGTATTGGTCTAATCCTTTTTCCCGAATCTGTTGCATACCTTAAGGCTTCGTTTAAAGGATTATCATCCTTAAATTTTTCTTCAAATGCCCTATCAATTATTTTCTTATCTTCTTTTAAAATTGTTTTAAAATCTTCTTTATTCATCATTACCACTATCTATAATTTTTATCTTAGCCTTATACTCATCAATTTGCTTATTTAAATTATTATATATATCCATAGCTTCTTTGTATAAGTCTATACTTTTGTCTAAATTATCCTTATTTTCTTCAAGCTGATTAAGTAAAGACTTCATCTTTTTATAATTATCTTCAAATGTATTATTCATATTTTATCTGTGCTTTCACTTCTCCATCACTAAAAACTATCTTAACAAAATCATAATCTTTCAAAGAAAATTTAGAATAAATATCATAACCATCTAAACTTTTAATGGATATAGATTTACTTCTTATATCTAATATTTCTTTGATTGAAGAAAGCTTTATATTTAAATTTTCAATCAAAGACTCTTTTTGTCCTATTCTATCGTTTAAAATATCTTTTATGCTTTTAAAAGATATATCTATTTCATTTTTTTTCTTTTCGATAAGGCTGTTAGGACTAAATAAATCTAACCTTTGTTTTAAATATGAAACTTCTATCTCTTTAAGTTCTAAATTTCTCGAGAAAACTTTTTTTATCTCAATAAAAGAATCTTTAAAATCTTCTCTAAGTCTTTTATAATTTCTTACAAGATAAGAGCCAGCCTCAGTTGGAGTTTGTAAAGATATATCACTTACTAAATCTGTAAGTGAATTATCTATTTTATGTCCAATAGCAGAAACTATTGGTGTATTTAAATTATAAATCATCTCTACTAAATCTTTTTCATTGAAAACTTTTAAATCTTCCTTACTACCACCACCACGAGTTAGTACAATGCAGTCTAAGTCCATATCTTCAAGTCTATTAAGTGCTTTAATTATTTCATCTTTTGCACTACTTCCTTGAACTTTTACTGGATAAAGGAAAATCTCAATATCTTGCATTTCCTTATTTATTACTGAAATAAAATCAACTATTGCAGCCGACTTACTAGATGTTATAAGTCCAATATTTTTAGGATAATCTTTGACTTTCTTTTTTCTATCTAAATCAAAATAACCTTTTTTGTAAAAATCTTCTTTTAACTTTAAAAAACGTAAATATTCGTCAGATAGGCCTGAAACTTTAATATCTTTTATCGCAATAGTTAACCTTGAAGAGTATGTAGAATAAGTAAGATTTCCAATTATTACTACCATATCTCCATTATTTATATTTTCAAAGTCCTCATTTTTATAGAAAAAAATAGCACAATCTACTATATCATTATCCTCTTTTAAAGAAAAGAAAATATGCACATGCGATACTTTTAAATTAGCTATTTCCCCTTCAATACTTACATTTTGAAATAAAGGATCATACTTAATAGATGTCTTTACATACTGATTAAATTGTTTTACACTTAAAGACTTCAAAACTATAATCTCTTTTTAGAAATTTTACCAAGTACACTGTTAATAAATTTATATCCATCACTTGTAGAATATTTTTTTGATAAGTTAACAGCTTCATTTATAGAAACACTTACTGGAATCTCTAAGTAGAAAATTTCATTTATACTTAAAAACAAAATAGATTTATCAGCCTTAGATAATCTATTAAAAGAAGACTTTCCAATTTGATTTAGTATTATTTCATTTATATCGTCATAATTTTCTAAATATGATTTTAAAGATAAGTAGCAAAATGAATCTTCTCCTAAGTCTATTTCATGATTATAAAACGAATCTTTAATATTACTTACTTCATTTATTTGATTTTCAAATATTATCTTAAAAATCCATTCTCTTTGTTTTTTTCTATTCATTATATCTTCAAACTGTTTACTTGGACATTAACTCTTTTTACAAGAAGTCCTGTCATAGTTTCAACTTGCCTTTTTACATTTTCTTGAACGTGTTTGATAGTTTTTCTAACATTAACATCTGCCCTAAGTACTAAATTTAAATCTATAGTTACAAAGCCTTCAAACACTGAAATATTAGATGCTTTTTTAAGCTCTTTACTATCGAGTTCTTCTAATTCAACAACTCCATTTATTTCTTCTGCCGCGGTTTTTGCTATTGTTTCAATAGTTTCATTAGCGATTTTTACACTACCGTATTTAAACTCTCTAGCCATCTTTACTCCTTTTTACCTAAAAGTTAAACTCTAGATAAATATTCTCCATTTCTTGTATCGATTTTAATAGTGTCACCTTCATTAACAAATACTGGTACATTTATAATTGCTCCAGTTTCAACCTCTGCAGGTTTTGTAACGTTAGTGGCTGTATCACCTTTTATTGCTGGCTCAGTTTTAACTACTTTTAACTCTACAAAGTTTGGTGCTTCAATAGAAAAAGGTTTATTCTTATAAAATCTCATTGTTGCTGTATCATTTTCTCTAATATATGATATAGCCTCTTCTACTGCATCATGATCCACTGGAATTTGTTCAAAAGTTTCTGGATCCATAAAATAATATAATTCACCATCATTGTACAAATATTGCATATCTTTTGTACTTATTATAGCTTGTTCAAACTTTTCATTTGGATTAAATGTTACATCTTTATTTCCACCTTGCATAACAGATTTTATTTTAGCTCTTACAAATGCTGCTCCCTTGCCTGGCTTAACATGTTGGAAATCTATTACTTGATAAACATCCCCATTATATTCAAAAGTTATTCCTTTTCTTAAATCATTTGCTGATATCATAATTCCTCCTGATTGACTCTTTTTATCTTATTATACCACTTATAGAAACTTTTTTAAATTGATATGCAAATTTATGTAAAATTAACCTATATTTTTTCATATAGTAAAACATAAATCTGATATAATATAAGTGGTGATTAAAATGAAAAAAATAGGAATTATATCAGAATTTAACCCATTTCACAATGGTCATGAATACATATTAAAAGAAGCTAGAAAAATATCTCAAGCTGATATTCTTGTAAGTATAATGAGTGGCGATTTTGTCCAAAGAGGTCAAGCAAGTATTATTGATAAATATAAAAGAGCTAATTGTGCAATTAAATATTCTGACCTCATTGTTGAAATGCCTACATTTATAAGTTTACAATCTGCAAACTTTTTTGCTTATAAAAATATAGAATTATTAAATAAGATTAACATAGACTACTTAGCATTTGGAATTGAAAATATTGAAGAAAGTCAATTTTTTGATTATGCTAATAAAATTATCGATAATGAAGATAAGATAAATTTTAAGATCAGAGAGTTTATGGATAACGGATACTCATATACAAAAGCTTCTTACTTAGCAAGCAATGAAATAATAGATGATACTTTATTTTTAACATCCAATAATATTCTTGCCCTAGAATATATAAGGGCTATCAAAAAAATAAACTCAAATATAAAGCCTATAGCAATAAAAAGAATTGGAGCAAACAATAGAGATTTATCTTTAGGAAAAGATATTTTCTCATCATCAACATCTATAAGAAATAATATAGAAAATGAAAATATAAATACATACTTACCTAAATATTCTTATGAAAAAATCCTTGCTTTTAAAAATGAATATAAAAATTTTCCAAAAGATGATTATATATATAATATTTTTAGATATAAAATTCTTGTAGAAAAAGCTCCAATGAATAAGTGTCTATGTTATGAAAATGGAATAGATAATCTGCTAAGAAAACTAGCTGAAAATAATAACAATTATAAAGACTTTTTAGAAAAAGCAATAAGTCAAAGATTTACAAAATCTAGAATTAGAAGACTAATTTTAAACTATTGCTTAGATAATTTTACAGAGTTGAATAATATAAACATTAACTTTTTAAAAGTCCTATCCTTTAGCGAAGATTCTAAAGTTTTATTAAAAAATAAAAATATAAATTTTGTAATTAGAAAAAAAGATGCCGACTCTTTAAATTTAGATAATAAAAAAATCTATGATAAAATGGTTGATTCTTCCAATCTTTACTCTCTTATCATAGGTAGAGAATTAAACTATGATTTTACTAGACATATAAAAATCACTGAATGAAAATAAAATAAGACTCTATAATAATTTGTTTCTACAAAACTACAAGTTATTATAGAGTCTATTATAATATTTTTATAAATTCTTAATTTTTTACTTGAAATTCTCAATATTTAATATTCCATCAAATCTTTCAAGATAATTTTCATCTTGATTATGCGTTATTACTATTCTTGTTAAATCATTTAAGCTAAAAATCAGTTTTTCGATTACTTGTGCTGATTTTGGGTCTAATCCTGAAGTTGGTTCATCAAAGATTATTATCTTTACCTTATTTACTAAAGCTCTTGTCAATTCTATTCTTTTCTTTTCTCCTCCAGAAATAGTATTCTTATTAAGAATATTATTTTTGACCTTATTAGATAAAATTTTTAGTCCAACTAAATCTATAACTTTATTATAAAGACTTACATCTATAATCTTTATACATACTTATATTGTTATATAAACTATCCTTAAGTATAAAATTATCTTGAGGTATATAATATATTAAATCATATATATCTTCTTCTTTAAATTGCTTTAATGGTATATTTTCAAAAAATATATTACCACTATAATCTTTTTCTATTTTCATTAATATCTTTGCAGGAGTTGATTTCCCTGAGTCACTAGAACCTATAATAGCATATGACTTGTATTTATCAAATTTAAAATTAAGGTCAGAAAAAACTAGTGTTTTTTTATATTTGAAACTTAAATTATTTATAGTAATTTCTTGCTTTGGTGTAATTATTTTTTTAGATTTTACATTTTCACTTTTGATTATCCCAGAAAATATCTTATTTTTTATGCTTTTAGATGCATTAAGTTCTACAAAGTGTCTGAATCCATCTGCTATAGCATTTGATGATGTTGACACAATTGTAATTGCAGAAAGTATCATAGTTGAATCTAAACTATTAAAAGAAATAAGTAAAGAACATATAGATACATTAATAATTAAAGTTATCCCACTTAAAGTAGTCATTGTTTCCATTAACATTCTTTTACTTATATTCAATTTTTTAATTGATTCTAATACTTTTTTATCACTTTTAGAAAAAAATCTACAAATGATTTGCTATTTTTTGATTGTTTTATTTGTAAATATCCATCTAAAGATTCATATAATTTATTCAAATAAATCTCATTATTATTAGAATATTCCATTTGTAAAAAATTAATTTTTTTTGCAAAAATTTTTCCTACAAATAAAGGAATAAAGGATACAAATATAGCTGTTAACATTATTGCTACATGTATTCTTACCAAAAAAACAAAAATATTAAAACTTGACCAAGATACATACATGAGTAAACTAAATTTAATAAATAATTTAATCTAAATTGATCTACATCTTTATCAATAATATTTATATAATAGCTAGTATCAAATTTATATTTTGAAGTTTCCATCTTATATAAAGATTTCATATAATAATCTACTCTTATATCATCACTAATGTTTATAGTGAAATCATTAGCATATTTTTGACTTATATACATACACAAAAGATAAATTAGAAAAAAAAGATAGATATCCCTATATAATATGTAGATTCTATAAATTCCCCATCTAACATAAGTCTTGTAATATTGGATAGGTTTAAAGAAGAATACTAAAAAAACATATAGCAAACCAACTAGTAATTAGAGATATTATAAGAGATTTTTTATTTTTAAAAATATATTCTTTAATCATGATCTTGATTCCTTGATTTTTCCTTTATATATTTATCTTTAATTTTTCTTTTAAATTCACATAATCTTCCATGATTAAATTTTTTATAAATCAAAATAGATGCTGGACATACAGAGCAAGAATTTTTATTTATACACTCTTTACATCTTTTAAATTTCCTAATAGATTGTAAACTATTTGTTATCTTTCTGAATTTAGAATTAAAAATATATCTTTTATTATATTCTCCTAATTTGTAATCATCATGTCCTAAAAACATATGACAAGGTATAATATTTAGAAATGGATCAATTGCAAAAGAATGGATCCCTGCATCACAAAATAAATCATCATAATAAGAACTTGAAAACGATTTGTCTGACATTAATTTATTAGCTATATTGTTTTCAATATCTAAATTATTTCTTTATCTATATCTTTAAATTCTAAAGTATCATCACCATAACAATCTACAATAAGTGTCTTTGTATTTATTTAAGCAATATTTTTAAAAATTTTAAAAATTTGATTTTAATAGAATATAACATATTATATTTAATTAATTATAATTGAATTTATTATATATAAGATAATTAATATTATTACTTAGAATATTAGTATTGTAATATTTTAGATAAAAAATAAACTCTAAATCATAAAAACTATGCATTCTATGATAAAGAATTCATTTTTTAATTCTTATTTTTGATTTAATATATGTTGCCTGTTTTTTTCTAGAGATTGAGCTAGTTTATTAAAATTGTCACTAGATTTAGAAAATAATTGATCTACATATTGATAAGATTGTTTTTTAATACTATTTGCTTGATTGTTTGCTTCTTCAATTATTCTTCTAGCTTCATCTTTGGCCTGAGTTGTTATTTGATGTTCCGAAATCATCTTTTGATATTGGTTTTTAGCTTGTTCTTTGAAATTATTAATTTGACTATTAGCATTTTCTATTTTTGACTTAGCTTCATTTTCTGCTTCTTGTAAAATTCTATCCTTTTCATCATTAATCCATTGAGCATTTTTAATTTCTGCTGGTAATGAATCTCTCATTTCTCTTACAATTTCAAATATTTCATCTGGGTCTACTGAAACCTTTCTAGAAAATGGAACAGAACTAGCATTATCCATTATATCTTCTATTTCATCAATTAATTCATTAATATTTGCCATAATTACCTTCCTCCTATATCAACCTTATCTTCTATAGCTTTTTTTACATTTTTTGATACAAATTTGGATACATCTCCACCAAAACTTGCTAGCTCTCTCACTCCGCTTGAACTTATAAAGGAGTATCTTGGGTCTGATAGCAAAAATATAGTTTCAAAACCTGGATAAAGGCTAGAGTTAAATTGTGCAATGTTAATTTCATATTCATAATCAGTCACAGCCCTTATACCTCTGACAATTGTCTTTGAATTTTCTTTTTTTGCAAAATCTACTAGCAAACCATCAAATTCTTTTACAACAACATTATCTAACTTGTATTCTTTTA
Source organism: Anaerococcus faecalis (assembly GCF_013371425.1). Classification (NCBI taxonomy): domain Bacteria; kingdom Bacillati; phylum Bacillota; class Tissierellia; order Tissierellales; family Peptoniphilaceae; genus Anaerococcus; species Anaerococcus faecalis. The sequence continues at coordinate 94,979 of NZ_JABVBA010000001.1, read as the reverse complement.
TGTCTTGCTTAATTAATTCTATTCTCTCTTCAATTGAAAAAAGAGTGTGTTTGACTTCATTTATTAATATAGCTACCACAACTTCATCAAACATTTTACTAAGTCTTTCAATTATATCTAAATGTCCAATAGTAATTGGGTCAAAGCTACCTGGATATATCACTTTCATAGCAATAAAATTTCACGATTTTCCTTCCATATTTTTTTTCTTTGATTAGTCTTAAATAATCCATGTCAGAAAAATCTAAATTTCTATCTGATTCGCTTATTATTATACCATTATTCTTCAATAAATGATAGTTTAATATAAGCTCTAGACTAATTTTAAGATAATCTTCTTTGTAGGGAGGATCTAAGAATATGTAATCAAATTTATAAGACTTATCCCTACAAATTTCTAAAGTTTTTCTAAAATCTCCTTTTATAGTTTCATTCTTTTTGTTAGAAATTTTTTCTAAATTTTCTTTAAGTATCTGATAATTAGACCTGTTTAATTCTCCAAATACAACAAAACTTGCTCCATGGGACAGAAATTCTATACCCATTTGACCAGTGCAAGCAAATAAGTCAAGTGCTGTAAAACTTTCCTTATAAGGATATAGTATAGTAAATATTGCCTCTTTTACTTTATTATCTGTTGGTCTTGAGTTTTTTGCTTTTGGAGATTTAAGATTAAATCCCTTATAGATTCCTGATATTACTCTCATTAGTTTAGTACAATTCCCTTATCAATGTTAAAATAATTTTCTAGATATTTTAGGTTTATATTTTTGAAATTTTCCTCTTTTGAAAATTCGAAAATTTCAAAACACAAATTAATCTCATTTTCTTTTAAGTTAAAATAGTCTATGTCATTTAAGTTTTTACCATGCTGAATTGTAGATAATATTTTCCCAGCACCTCTAAGCTTTAGATCTTTTCTAGCAATTTCAAAACCATCGTTAGAGTTTTTTATAATATTAAGCTTACTCTTTTCATTGAATTTTTCACATATTAAATAGCAATAAGACTCATACCTCCCCCTACCTATTCTTCCTCTAAGTTGGTGAAGAGAAGATAGACCAAAATTATTGGCGTTGTATATAAGCATAGTATTAGCATTTTTAACATCTATACCAACCTCAATTATAGTTGTTGATATAAGTATATCTATATTTCCCTTTGAAAATTCTTTAAGTATATCTTCTTTTTCAATTGATTTTAATTTTCCATGAAGCTTTTTAACCTTATATTCTCTAAAGTTACTCTTATAATAAGAATATAAGTTTTCAACAGAATTCTTATCATCACTATCTATAGAATCACTTACTATATAAACTTGCCTACCCTCAGCTAATACTTTTTTTAACTTATTATCAATTGAGTTTCTCATAGATTCAAGAATTATTTCTGTTCTTATTTCTCCTCTTCCCTTAGGTAGCTCTGTTATTTGTGATAAATTCAACAATTTCGAAATTTTTAGATAAAGTGTTCTAGGTATAGGTGTAGCAGTCATTGTAAGATAATTAGCATTACTTCCCTTTTGATAGAGACTTTGTCTTTGTCTTACACCAAATCTATGTTGTTCATCAGCTACTATAAATTTCAGATTATTAAAATCTACATCGTCAACTATTAAGGCATGGGTACCTATAAGAATGTCAATTTTACCTTTTTTAAGATCCATTTTAATCTTATCTTTATTTTTAGTCGATGATGTAAGAAGAGAAACTTTAAGGCCAAAAGATTCAATAAAATCTTTGTTTTTCTCATATTGTTGACTTGCTAGCACCTCTGTTGGTACCATCATTGCAGATTGATATTTATTTAAACCAAAAATAATCATACTTATGATTGCTATAATTGTTTTTCCACTTCCAACATCTCCACAAAGTAGTCTATTCATAGGACTATTGCTATTTATATCATTTAAAATGTCGACCAATGACTTATACTGACTTGAGGTTAGCTTAAAATCAAGTTTTCTTAAAATTTCATCAAGATTATACTCTAAATCTAATTTTTGATAGTAGTTCTCCTTATTCATCAGATATATAAAAATCAATTCTTTTAAGAAATCTACAATTTTTATTTCAGACTTTGCTTTTTTTAATTTAATAATTGAACTTGGGCTATGAATTTCCTTTAAATTTGATAATTTACTAGAAAATTCAAACTTTCTTATTAGCTTGTCACCTAAAAAATTTTCATCCATATTGTAGTATTTTAAGGCCTCATTGATAAAATTTCGTAGGTTATTATTTGTTATAGATCTAGTTAAAGAATAGATTGGAATGATACTTCCAATACTTAAATCTTTAAGATTTGTAAACATCGGGTTATAACATTCAAAATTTTGCCCATCAGTTTTAACTTTGGTATAAAACTTATATGTCTCACCTATCTTCAGTTTTCTTGGTGAAAACTTATCATTAAACCATATTAATTTTATTTTTTTTTCATTTTCACTAGCATAAAGATAAGATATGGTAGATTTTCTTGAATACTTCATATAAATTTTTGATTCGATAGTCCATTCAAAATAGTGCTTGTTTTCATCAATATTTGAAGATAACATAAATTTTTTTGACCTATCCTCATACTCTTTTGGATAATAATTATATAAGTCACTAACTGAATTTATTGATAATCTTTGCAAACATTCTTTCTTCTTTTTACCAATACCCTTAATATCAGTAAGATCCATTATTTACTCCAAGGTAATTGTGTAATAATAAAGAGGTTGACCTCCATAAATCAATTCTACATCAACATCCTTAAATTTCTTTTCAATAGATTTTGAAAATTTCTTAGCTTCCTTATCATCAACATCCTCACCATAGTATATGGTAATTAAAGAAGTATCTTCATCGACAGCCTTGACTAAAGTATCCTTGGCAGTCCTATCTATAGTTTTTTTGCTTGTTACAATCTTATTATCAACAATTCCTATATATTCATTCTTTTTAATCGAAATATTATTTACACTGGTATCCCTGACTGCTATAGTCACTTCGCATACTTTGACATCTTCAATAGCTTCATTGAAATTCTCCATATTTTTATCTAATGACTGAGACTCATCAAATGATAAAAGTGCAGAAAATGATTCTGGTATTGATTTAGTTTCAACCACTCTACAATTTTTTTCGGATAAATCACAAGCTTGTTTAGCACTCATTATTATATTTTTATTATTTGGAAAAATTATAACATTTTCACTATCAATTTTTTCAATGACCTTATAGATATCTTCAGTAGATGGATTCATAGTTTGTCCGCCTGAGATAATTTTATCCACATTTAGGCTTTCAAATACCTTATCATATCCCTCTCCTCTGGATATAGCAATAAAACCATATTTTTTAGAAGGTTTTTTATTAATATTAATATTTACTAAAACACCTGGATTTGTATTTTCTATATTTAACTTAATCACATCATAATCTTTGATTATATCATATAGGTCATTTAAGCTATCACAATCAAAAGACACATCAAGTAACCCATTATCAATGTTTGTGCTTAAAGATGATGATATGTTATAAAATTTTTCTTCTAAAATTTTATAATCCTCATCTATTAATAAAATTAAATCAACATTATAGGATTTTGAAGGAATATCTTTTATTTCAAGTTTAGATAAGTCTGTTTCAATATCAATATCAGAATTAAGGGCTTTGAGAGCACCTTCTAATAAAAACATAAGTCCTTGACCACCTGAATCTACTACTTTTGCTTCTTTCAATACTGGTAGCAGATTAGGTGTATCTAATAAGGCCTTTTGACCTTTATTAATAATTTTTAAAAGATACTTATCTATATCAATATTATCTATATAAGAGTTTTCTGCTTCTTCAGCCATCAATCTTGATACTGTAAGAATAGTGCCTTCAGTAGGTTTCATTACAGCCTTATATGCTGTTTCATTGGCAACTTTAAAAATCTCCTTAATCTCTAACGCACTAATTGTATCTTTTCCCTTAATAGCCTTAGCCATACCCCTACAAAGTTGGGATAGGATAACTCCTGAATTTCCACGAGCCCCCATTAAGGTACCTTGGCTTAGAAGCTTTGCTATCTCATAGCAAGAACTTGTATCAATGCTCTTAACTTTGTCTACTCCAGACTTCATTGTCATAGTCATATTTGTACCAGTGTCTCCATCTGGCACTGGAAATACATTTAAACTATCCACAATATCTCTTTTCTCATTTAAAAGTTCGAAAGCCTTCACAATAAGGATTTTGAACTTAGAACTATCAATTTTCTTCATAATTCACCTAATTTTTAATTCCTTGAACTAATATATTCACATGATTTACACTAACATTTAGAGAGTGTTCAATATTATATTTAACATTTTCTATAATATTTTGACATACCACTGCGATTCTAACACCATAATTTAGTATCAAAGATATTTCTACTGTTACTGAACCGTCTATATTCCTTGAAACTTTCACACCCATATTCATATTATCTAGACCTAAAAGTTTATATATTCCATCTTTTGTACTTCTGCTTGCAAGTCCTACCACTCCATAAGACTCTATAACAGAAGATGCAGCAATATTTGCAATTACTGTTTCTGATATACTTACTTTACCGTAATTGTTTTTATATTTAATTGCCATATACTCCTCCATTAATTTTCTTCTAATTATCATTATACCATTAATTAGTCTCCTAGTATAATTGTATAAAAGTATTATATATAGTAATTTCTAAGATTGTCAAACATATGTGATAATCCTAGAAAAAAGTAAGCTTCAATACCCTATAACTGTCTATAATTTATTGTAAGTTATTTGTAATTTATATTAATCTATGTGTATTTTTATATTTATTAACATTTTCCATAAAGTTACTATGAATTTTACTTAATATAAGTGTTGCATTAGTTTTACAATTTATCAGACAATAAAAATAACCTTAAATTTGTTAAAAATCAAATTTAAGGTTATCTTAGAGTTAATATTTAATTTTAAGAAACAAGCTAATTATGAGTCTGAAGCGATATAATATAGTTTTAGTCGTTTTATTTAATCAATTTAAACCTATCATGTAAGCACTTTTAAAAACAATTATTGTCTAGAAAATATTAGCAAGTTCTAATTTAAATGATTTTCCTATTTTCCAGCTAATCTCTTGTATGTTTGATATCTATCGTTAGCAGCTTTTTCTGCTTCTTGATACAACTGATCAGCAGTTTCTGGGAATGATCTCTTAAGTGAAGAATATCTTACTTCTCCTTGAATAAATTCTTGGAATGATTCTTTAGGTTCTTTAGAATCTAATTGGAATGGATTCTTTCCTTCATCAGCAAGTCTTGGATCAAATCTCCATAAGTGCCAGTAACCTGCATCAACTGCTTGTTTTTCTCTAAATTGAGATTTACCCATACCAATTCTGATACCGTGGTTGATACATGGAGCATAACAAATAATTAGAGATGGTCCATCATAACTTTCAGCTTCTTTCATAGCTTTTATTGTTTGATTTTGATTAGCTCCCATAGCTACTTGTGCTACATAAACATAACCATATGAAGTCATCATCAAGCCAAGATCTTTCTTTTTAACCTTCTTACCACTTGCAGCAAATTGTGCAACTGCTGATAATGGTGTAGCCTTAGATGATTGTCCACCTGTATTTGAGTAAACTTCTGTATCAAATACTAGTATGTTTATATTTTCTCCACTAGCAAGTACATGGTCTAGTCCACCAAATCCTATATCATAGCTCCATCCATCACCACCAAAAATCCATACTGATTTTTTAATCATATAATCTTTTAATGTATAGATTTTGTGTAATAAGTCTTTAGCCTTTTCATCTGATACTGATCTAGCTTTATCTTCAAGGTTTATAATCTTAGCTGTTGCTTCTTTAGAAGCCTTAACATCTTCTTTTCCCTCAAGCCATGCATTAAATGCTTCACTTAATTCAGAATCAATATTAAGTTCATTAAATTCATTCATATATGTTTCAAGGAGTAATTTATTTGAGTCAGCTGCAAGTTTCATACCATATCCATATTCTGCTGCATCTTCAAATAGAGAGTTACCCCAAGCTGGACCCTTACCGCAAGCATTTGTTGTATATGGTGTAGCTGGTGATGAAGCTCCCCAGATTGATGAACATCCTGTAGCATTTGCAATGTACATTCTATCACCAAATAGTTGAGTTACAAGCTTGGCATATGGTGTTTCACCACAACCAGCACAAGCACCTGAGAATTCAAGAAGTGGTTGTTTAAATTGAGATCCTTTAAGTGTCATTGGATCCATAACATCTTCTTTATATCCTACTACTTCATGTGCATATTCCCAATGATCTTTTTCAAGTTCAACTTGTTGTTCGAAAGGTTTCATTAGCAAGGCTTTTTTTGGAGCTGGACATACATCAGCACAATTTCCACAACCTGTACAATCAAGTGGTGAAACTTGAATTCTGAATTCATAACCATCCATTCCTTTACCAATTGCTTTCTTTGTTTCAAATCCTTCCGGTGCATTTGCTTTTTCTTCTTCTGTTACTAAGAATGGTCTAATTACAGCATGAGGACAAACATATGAGCATTGGTTACATTGTATACAATTATCTATTTGCCATTCAGGTACATTAAGAGCAATTCCTCTTTTTTCATATTTAGTTGTACCTGGTTCAAAGTCTCCATTAGTACTATCTTTGAAAGCTGATACTGGTAGTTCATCTTCTTTTTGCTCAATCATTGGTTTAACGATATTTTTAATGAATTCTGGAAGTTCTTTTTCTTCTTTTTCTTCATCTTTTGCATCAGCCCAAGATTCAGGAACTTCAACTTTAACTACTGCATCAATTCCTTCATCTACTGCTTTGTAGTTCATATTTACTATGTCGTCACCTTTGTGACCATATGATTTAACTATAGAATCTTTTAAGTATTTAACAGCTTCATCTATAGGAATTACTTGTGATAAGTTAAAGAATGCTGATTGCATTATCATATTTGTTCTTGAACCTAATCCTACTCTTTCAGCTATGTGAGATGCATCAATAATATAGAATTCTATATTGTGTTTAGCTAAATATCTCTTCATTTTTGCTGGAAGGTGTTCTTCAAGTTCATCTACTGACCATGAACAGTTAAGTAAGAAAGTTCCTCCATCTTTAAGACCTTCAAGTAAGTCATATTGATTAACATAAGCTGGTTTTGAACATGAAATAAAGTCAGCTTCATCTAGTAGGTAAGTTGATTTAATAGGGTTTGAACCAAATCTTAAGTGAGATACTGTTAAACCACCTGATTTTTTAGAGTCATAGTCAAAGTATCCTTGAGCATACATTTCTGTATTATCACCAATGATTTTTATTGCTTGTTTGTTAGCACCAACTGTTCCATCAGATCCAAATCCCCAGAATTTGCATCTGTGAGTTCCCTCTTGTCTAATTCTTAAGTCAGTTCTTTCAAGTGATTTATATGTTAAATCATCAGTAATTGAAAGTGTAAAGTCATCTTTCATTTCACCTTCAAGATTGTTAAACACTGCTTCAATATCTGCAGGTATTGTATCTTTAGATGAAAGTCCATATCTACCACCAATTATTTGTGGTTTATCTTCAACATCATAGTATGCTGATTTAACATCTAATAATAATGGTTCGCCAATTGAGCCTTTTTCTTTTGTTCTATCAAGTACAGCTATTTTCTTAACTGTTTTTGGTATAGCTTTTAATAAGTGATCTTTAGAGAATGGTCTGTAAAGATGAACTTCTATCATACCAACTTTTCTTCCGTCTTCTATTAACTTATCAATTGCTTCTTCAGCTGCTTGACAAACTGAACCCATAGCTATAATAATTTCTTCAGCATCATCTGCACCATAGAAATTGAATAATTCATAATTTGTTCCGATTAATTCATTTATCTTGTGCATGTAATTTTCTGTGATTCCAACGATGTCTGTATAAGCTGGATTAGAAGCTTCCATTCTTTGGAAGAAAATATTCTTTTCAGATGTACCAATTGTTTTTGGTCTTTCTGGATTTAATGATTCATTTTTAAATTTATCAACTGCTTCATAATCTACTAATGGAGCTAAATCATCATAATCCCAAACTTCTATTTTTTGAATTTCATGACTTGTTCTGAAACCATCAAAGAAGTTGCAAAATGGAATTCTTCCTTCTATAGCTGATAAGTGAGCTACTGGAGATAAGTCCATTACTTCTTGAACTGAGCCTGAGCATAGCATAGCAAATCCTGTTTGTCTTGCTGCCATAACATCAGAATGATCTCCATAAATTGAAAGTGCGTGAGTAGCTAAAGTTCTAGCTGCAACATGGAATACACCTGGTAATCTTTCTCCAGCAATTTTATACATATTAGGAATCATTAATAATAATCCTTGACTTGCTGTATATGTAGTAGTAAGTGCTCCTGCTGCTAATGCACCGTGTACAGCTCCTGCTGCACCTGCTTCTGATTGCATTTCTTTAACTTCTACTGGTCTTCCGAATACATTCTTTCTACCGTTTGCTGCCCATACATCTACTGATTCAGGCATTGGTGATGAAGGTGTTATAGGATAGATTGTTGCAACATCAGTAAACGCATATGATACGTGAGCTGCTGCTGTATTACCATCCATAGTCTTCATAGCTCTTTTAATTGTCATTTAAGACCTCCTAAAAATTATATGAATCAATTATCGTTAACACTATTATGAGTATAATAAATATCCTTATTTAAGTCAAGTAATTAATGATTTAAAAAATGTCTAGTCTTCTAAATCATTAAATAAGTTTTCGGTCATTACCTTTGCTGCGTTATATCCCATAGACTTTTCTCTTTGGTTCATTGCTGCCACTTCTACAATCATAGCAATATTTCTTCCAGCTCTCACAGGAACAAGAATTTTAGGAAGTTGAACTCCTAAAAGGTCTGTATAATGATCATCTAATCCTAACCTATCATATTCATAATCTTCTCTCCAATGTTCAAGCTCAATTACCATATCAATATCTGTATATACCTTAACTGAACCTGTACCATAAAGCCTTCTAATATCTAATATCCCAAGACCTCTTATTTCTGTATAGTGTCTTATATTTTTTGGAGCCTGACCTACAACTTTATTATCATAGGATGCAATTTCCACTAAATCATCAGCAACAAGTCTATGACCTCTTGATACAAGATCAAGTGCCGTTTCACTTTTCCCTACTGAACTTTCCCCTAATATAAGTACACCTACACCGTATACTTCAAGTAACTCTCCATGAACTTGAGTTCTTTGAGCAAATACATATTCTAACTCTTGGGATATAAGTGAAGTAAGCCTTGTTGTAGGAAGTTTACTTCTTAATATACTTATATCATAATAGTCAGCTAAGTCTAGCATATCTTTGGGTAGTCCTGCATTGTATGAGAAAATTATTGCGGGCATATTATATGATAAAATACCTCTAAATCTTTCATATTGCATTCTATTATCAAGACTTGTTAGGTAGTTATACTCGACACTTCCTATTATTTGCAAACGTCTATAAGGAAATTCTTCCAAAAAACCTGTAAGTTGTAATCCTGGTCTATTGATATCAGGACTTGTAATCTCAACTTCATCAAAGTCACTTGACTTATGAACTATTTCAAGCTTTAAATTATTTACTACATCCCTTAATTTTACACTAGTTCTTCTAGTCATATTCTCCCCTTAACTATTTAGTTTAAAGTACTTAATTATATCAAGAGCTTGATTTTTACTAATTAAATCAACCTCCATCAACTCTTCTAAATTTGCATTTTTTATATTATTAATCGTTTTAAAGTGATTAAATAAATTTTCTTTCTTTTTTTTGCCTATGCCCTTTATATTATCAAGCTCTGACTTTTTCATTGCATTTGTCATAAGTTTTCTATGATAATTTATTGCAAACCTATGGGCCTCTTCTTGAATTTCATATATGAGTTTATAGACTGGATCTCTTCTTTTTATACTTATTTCCTGATTTTCATAAATAATAGCCCTTGTCGTATGTTTATTATCTTTTACAAGTCCTGCTACTTCTATATTTAAATTAAATTTTTTAAGTACTGTTTTTGCAATCTTTACTTGCCCCTTACCACCATCCATCAAAATCAAGTCTGGAAGTTTACCAAATCCTGTAGATGTATTATTTTCCTTTATTTCTTTTTCTCCTCTTTTAAATCTTCTTGTTAATACTTCTTCTAATGAAGCATAATCATCTGGTCCTTCTACTGTTTTTATCTTAAATTTCCTATATTCTTTTCTCTCAGGTAATCCATCTTCAAATACTACCATAGACCCTACTGTTTGAACACCAGCAGTATTGGAAATATCATAAGCTTCAATTCTTTTAATGGACTTAAGATTTAAAACCTGCTTAAGACCATTAAGTCCCCTATGTTTTTTCCTCTCCTTTTCTTCGAGTCTTTTTTCATATTTTTTCATCATATCACTAGCATTTCTTTCAGCCATTTTAATCAAATCTTTTTTTCTACCTAATTTAGGTTGAATTATAGAAACCTTGGAGCCTTTTTTCTTTTCAATAAATGAGGTTAATGCACCAAGATCTGAGGGTAGAATAGCTACCAAAATTTCTTTAGGAATATACATAAGATTTAAATAAAATTGTTTCATAAAAGATGCCATAATATCTTCTTCTTTTTCTCTATAATCATCTTTTAATATAAAATGTTCCCTATCCACAATTTTTCCATCTCTCATGAAAAATACCTGCATAGTTACATAAAATAATCCCTTGCTCATAGCTATAATATCAATATCTTCTTGATTTGTATTTGTAACCTTTTGTTTTTGAGAAATTGTAGAAAGTGCCCTATGATAGTCTCTATACTTAGCTGCATTTTCAAAATCAAGATTTTTACTTGCATAATTCATTTTATCTATTACAAGCTTCGGTATTTCATTAGACTTATTTTCTAAAAATTCTCTAATTGTTTTTATATTTTCCATATAGGATTTTTCTTTTTCTTTACCTATACAAGGTCCATTGCATCTTTTTATATAGTAATTAAGACAAGGTCTATCTAATTGTTGTCCCTTGTCAAAATTAATATTACAAGTCCTAAAAGGAAAAAGTATGTGAAATAATTCTATAACATCGTTGACAGCATAGGCATCAGGATAAGGTCCATAATAATGTCCCTTATCCCTTTTTACATTTCTTACCTTTTCTATTCTAGGATATTTTTCATTTGTAATTTTTATATAAGGATATTGCTTATCATCTCTTAGTACTATATTGTATTTTGGTCTATTTTTTTTAATTAAATTCGACTCTAGAACAAGGGCCTCAACTTCATTTTCAACAATTATATATTCAAATATTTTTACATGACTTACCATAGCAAGTACTTTTCTACCCTTATTGGCGTTATTGTCAAAGTACTGTCTGACACGTTTTTTTAAATTAATCGCTTTGCCTACATAGATTATTTCGTCATTTTTATCCCTCATTATATAAACACCAGGTAAATCTGGTAAGTCTTTTAATTTAGCTTTTATTTGATTATTTATCAAATTTCCCTACAACTCTCTTTCAAATATTCTAAATCACTTCCTTCAAGATATGGAGAAAGAATTTCTTCACATTTCTTATTATATGAGTTAAGCCAGTCTATTTCCCATCTTTCTAACATATCTATATTAACAGGTCTTGTATCTATTGGAACAAAGGTTAAACATTCAAATTTCATAAATTTTCCGAATTCATTTGTAAAATCTTCCTTTACATATACTTCACTTTCAATTCTTATTCCATGCCTATTTGCTATATAGAGACCAGGTTCTATAGATGTAGTCATATTTTCTATAAATTCTGTATTATCAAAGGCTGATATCCTATTTGGTCCTTCATGAACTGTGAGTGTAAAACCCACCCCATGACCTGTACCATGGAAAAAGTCTTTTCCAGCCTTCCATAATGGATATTTTGCAATAGCATCAAGTCTTTGTCCATTTGTTTTTTCTTTAAATTTAGCGCTCATTAATGCAATATGAGACTTTAATACCAAAGTATAGTTTTCTTTTTCTTCTTCAGTAAGTTTTCCTAAGGAAATTGTTCTTGTTATATCAGTAGTTCCTTCCATATAGTGAGCTCCAGAATCAACTAGTAAAAGAGATCTTTCTTCTAAAGTCTTTGAAGATAATGAATTTGATGAATAATGAACTATAGCCCCATTTTCCTTGTAACCTGCTATAGTTTCAAAAGAATCTTCAATATAAGATTCATTCTCACTCCTTAAGTCATGAAGTTTTTTGCTAGCTATAAGCTCTGTCAAAGAACCTGTTTTAGTTCCAACTTCAACCCAATTAAAGAACTTAACAAGAGTTAAAGCATCTATTAAATAAGCTTTTTTTTCATTTTCAAGTTCTACATCATTTTTGATTGCCTTCATCTTTGTAGATAAATTGATTCCTGTCATTATTCTTACATTTGAATTTATTGAATCATAAATTAATACATTAGTTCTTTCAGGATCTAGATAAATTCTATTTTTTCCCCTTATATCTTTAAGTAATGTATAAATATAGTCATATGAATGTAGCTTAACATTATTTTCTTTTAAATATTCCTCTACCTTATCATCTATTTTATCAAGGTCAACACAAAGATGAATCTCATCCATAGATATTAAAAGATATGATAAAAACACTGGATTATACTCTATATCATTTCCCCTAATATTTAGCAGATAGCATATATCTTCAGGTGAACCTATAAAATTATAATCACAATTTTTATCTTTAAGTTCAGTTCTTAACCTTTTAATCTTTGACTCTAAACTTTCCCCTACATATTCTAAATCATATACCCAAACTTTTTCTTTAGGAAGACTTGGTCTGTCATTCCATATTTTTGATATATAATCTATATCATAAACCAAAGCACGTGAACCCATATTCTCACTTAAATTTTTGTAGTCTTTTACGGAAAAACAATTACCATCAAAGCCGATTTTCCCAAACTCACTAACTTCTTCCAATAAAAACTCTTCTATGCTTGGATCTTCCTCAAAGCCAAGCTTATAAAACTCAAACTCAGTAAATTCTAGTTCTTTCTCTGCTTGAAGAAAATATCTAGAATCCGTCCAAAGCCTTGCTTTGTCCATAGTTATAACACAAGTACCTGCTGAACCAGTAAATCCAGAAATAAACTCACGGGTTTTATAATAATTACTAATATATTCTGATTGATGAGGATCAGATGTATTTACTATATAGGCGTCAATTTGACGACTTGCCATCAATTCTCGTAACTTTCTTAGTTTTTCATCTATATTCATAAAAGCTCCTTTATATTAAATCTTATCTTTCTATTATTATACCATTGTTAAATAATATAAAAATTGATTTTTTAATCCCCTTTGCATATAATAATTAAGGCTAATGAAAGAATAAAAAAAGAGAGAGTGATTAAATGAAATTAGGAATTGTTGGTCTACCAAACGTAGGCAAGTCAACACTATTTAATGCCATAACAAAGGCAGGAGCAGAAATTGCAAACTACCCATTCTGTACGATAGACCCAAATGTAGGTCTTGTAAATGTACCAGATGAAAGGTTAGACTACCTTGCAAAAATGCATAATTCAAAAAAAATAGTTCCTGCTGCAATAGAATTTTATGATATTGCAGGTCTTGTAAAAGGTGCTAGTAAAGGTGAGGGTTTAGGAAATAAATTTTTATCAAACATTAGGGAAACAGATGCAATAGTAGAAGTTTTGCGTTGCTTTAACGATCCAAATGTAACCCATGTAGACGGATCTATTGACCCATTAAGAGATATAGAAACCATAAATCTCGAGTTAATCCTTGCTGATTTAGAACTTGTTGATAAGGTATTGGTTAAAAGGGAAAAGATTGCAAAGTCTGATAAAAGTGTGAGAAATGAAGTAGAGCTTTTAAAAAAAATTAAAGAAATTTTAGAAGAAGGAAAATCAGCTAGAGTATTAAATCTTAATGATGATGATATGTCACTTCTTAAATCCTATCAACTTCTATCAACTAAACCTATAATATATGTATGTAATGTAGACGAAAGCGATGTAATTGATAATGGAAATTCAAATAAATATGTAAATCAAGTAAGAGAGTTTGCAAAAGAGGAAAACTCCCAAGTATCAGTAGTAAGTGCTAAGATTGAGGAGGAGATTTCAAACCTTGATACAGATGAAGAGAAAAAGGAATTCTTAGCAATGATCGGTCTTCAAGAGTCAGGATGTGACCAAGTTATAAGAGATTCATATAAAACACTTAACTTAATTTCATTTTTAACTACGGGAGAAGATGAAACTAGAGCTTGGACAATTACTAAGGGGACAAAGGCAGTTGATGCTGCTGGAAAAATTCATACTGATATCCAAAGAGGATTTATAAAAGCCGAGATTGTAAGCTTTGATATCCTTAAAGAATGTGGTAATATGGCAAAAGTTAAAGAACATGGTCAACTTCGAATGGAAGGAAAAGACTATGTTATGAAAGACGGCGATATTACGAACTTTAAATTTAATGTTTAGGTGTAATATGAAGAAACAAGCTAAACTTATTGTTCACACAGGTTCAATGTTTTCAGGAAAGACAACTTCACTTTGGAGAGAACTATATAGAATGAAGATTGCAGGGTATAAAACTGTTGCCTTTAAACCTTCAGTAGATTCAAGACATGAAGATGAAAAAATTATAAGCCACGATAATCTTGAACTTGATGCTTTGAAAATAGATTCTATTAATGACATTTTAGAATATAGTTCAAGAAATGAAGTTGATGCTATTGGAATAGATGAAGTTCAATTTTTCCCAGATAATCCAACAGAAATCGTAGAGTGTTTTCTAAAACTTATGAAGTCCCACATAACAATTGTAGTATCTGGACTTGATATGGACTATAAAGCAAGACCTTTTGAGATAGTGAAGGAACTTATGCCTATTGCAGATGAACTTATCAAACACCATGCTATCTGTGCATCATGTGGAGAAGATGCCTGGGTATCATTTAGAAAATCATATAATGAAGAGAGAATAGAAATAGGAGCTCAGGATTCATATGAACCTTTATGTAGATCTTGCTACACAAAAAAGATGAAAGATAGAGAAAAATCTAAGAACCAAATATCAATTGAAAAATATAAAAAAACACTGTAAGATTTTAAAATCTTACAGTATTTTTGTGTTTATATTATCTTTCTACAACTAGGGCAGTTCCCATTCCTCCACCTATACAGAGTGTTGCTAGACCCTTTTTAGAATCTCTTTTTTCCATTTCATATAAAAGTGTTGTAAGAATTCTTGCTCCAGATCCTCCTATTGGATGGCCTATAGCAATCGCTCCACCATTTACATTTGTTTTTTCAGGATCAAATCCCATTTCATTTCTTACTGCATAAGATTGAGCTGCAAAAGCTTCATTGGATTCAATTAAATCAAGTTCATCAACTGTAACACCGGCTTTTTCTAAAGCTTTTTTACTTGATGGGATTGGACCTGTTCCCATAATTTTTGGATCAACACCTGCTGATGCATATCCTATAATTGTTGCAAGAGGTTTTACTCCCAATTCTTTAGCTTTTTCTTCACTCATAATTACAAGACATGCTGCACCATCATTGATTCCTGATGCGTTGGCTGCTGTTACTGTACCATCTTTGATAAAAGCTGATCTAAGTTTAGAAATATTTTCTTTAGTAACTCCATCTCTTATATATTCATCATCTTCAACAACTGTAACATTACCTTTTCTGTCAGTAATTTCTACAGGAACTATTTCATCTTTAAACCTTCCTTCAGCACGAGCTTTACTTGCTCTTTGTTGACTTACTGCTGCAAGATCATCTTGCATTTCTCTTGTAATACCATATTTTTCAGCTACATTTTCAGCTGTAACTCCCATATGATAGTTATTATAAATATCCCAAAGTCCATCAATAATCATTTCATCAACAAGTTTTTTATCACCCATTCTAGCTCCCCATCTAGCTTCATTGATTAAGAATGGAGCATTAGACATAGATTCGGTTCCTCCTGCTAAAACTACATCTACATCACCTGCTAAAATCATTTGAGCTGCTAGTGATACTGTTCTAAGACCTGAACCACAAACCTTATTAATTGTCATTGCTGGAACTGTTTCTGGAACTCCTGCCCCTAAAGAAACTTGTCTAGCAACATTTTGACCTAATCCTGCTTGTAATACACAACCTAATACTGTCTCTTCTATATCTTCTGGTTTAATTCCTGCTCTTTCAATTGCTGCTTTTGCAGCAACAACCCCTAAATCAACTGCACTTTTTGATTTTAAACTGCCTCCGAAGCTTCCTACTGGTGTTCTTGCTGCACTTGCAATAACTACTTTTCTTGTCATATTTTCCCCTTTCAATATTTGATAAATAATTAACTTATATGTAGATTATAACACGTGGTTAAAAATTTATCAAACATTTTTTGATTTTTATGAAATTCTTTATTAAAACTATTTTACTAGCTAATAAAAAATATACATGAAATAAATATATTTGCAAACTATTTCTTAAAATAAAACTGCCTAATTTTACTTAGACAGATCAATGTTAGTTTTTGAATTGAATTTATTTACGTAGATTAAAGTTAATATGAAAACAATTATAAAGGGATATACCCAAGGAAAATCTTTATTATTGATTGAAATAATTTTAAGAATATTACTTAAAGCTTCTTGTATAGCATCAAATAATTCAAAATTAATATTTAGCAACTTTTCAATTACACTTATAAAACTTATTATAGCATCTATAAAAGAGACAATGGAAACAGTTATAAATGAATTTCTTACCAAAATTTTATCCAACTTATTCTTACCATATAGATTAAAAATAACTAATAAAATAGCTAATGGATAAGCAAATTGTAAAAATGGACCTGTAAATTCAACTATACTATCCACTCCCAATACCGATAAAACTAAGGAAGTTAATGTTATTAGACATGCATTAAACTTATATGAAAGTCTATTATTTGAATACTTAACAAATATTTCTGATATTGATGATATAAGACCAGTGGCTGTTGTAAAACATGCTAATATTAATGCTATGAGTAGTATATACCTCCCCTTACTGCCTAATATTTCTTTTGAAATAAAGTTTAATAGCTCTACCCTTGACAGACCATCAACACTTTTAGATACACTTGCTCCTAAATATGCAAGTGACATATATACTAACACTAAACCAATCACAGCTACAAATGAAGCCTCTATTGTTTTTTTAAGAATTTCATTTTTATAGCCCTTCTTTACAATACTCTTTACTATAATAGGAGTAAAAGCTAAAGCTGCTAGTGCATCCATTGTATTATATCCTTCAAGCATAGAATTTGATAAAATTTTTCCAGTATGCATATTTACATCTTTCATTTCTCCTATAGGGTTTATAACACCAACTATAATCATTATAAACAAGGAAATTAGTAAAAGAGGTGTTAAAAACTTACCTATAAAATCTACAACTGAACTTTCTCCTAAGGCTAAACATAAAGATATAAAGAAAAAAATTATAGAAAACACTAAAGGCGATATATTAAATCCACTAGATGTGAGCATTTCAGAGCTTGTAGCTGCTGTTCTTGGTATAGCTCCCAAAGGTCCTATACAAAGAGCGATAATAAAAATTATAACTTTAGACAACTTGTTTCCTGCAAGTGAAGTAAATGAAAATATATTACCATGACTTTTTGCAACACTTATAACTGCAATTAAAGTTAGGCCAACCCCTACTATCGTAAAACCAATGCCTGCATAGAGCCAATTATTTCCATATGTATAACCGAGCATTGGTGGAAATATCAAATTTCCTGCTCCAAAAAACATTGCAAATAATGCAAAACCTATTACTATTATATCCATATTTCCTCCTTGTATAATGAACACATAGTAAATAGTGTTCAAATTTCATTTTTACTATATGATAATCATAGGCTTGTGGATTGTTGTTTCCTCCTATAGCTTTTGACTATTTTATTTAGGGTGCAACCACAATTCTATGTTTATTTGTTTATGAGTTAGATAACGCTTGACGTTTTATCTCAAGCAAGGATACGATACATATTTTTTTGTGGATATCACAACCATTTTATTTGAAAGGATATTTTATGATTTTAGTTGGTATCGATGTTGCTAAGGATAAGCATGATTGCTATATTTGTCATTCAAATGGAACTGTTATTAAAGATTCTTTTTCTTTTGATAACAATAGGGTTGGCTTTGATTTGCTTTTGTCTTTTTTGCCTGATTCTTCTGAAAATGTAAAAGTGGGGCTTGAAGCTACTGGACATTATTCTTTAAAATTGATCAATTTCTTAGTTGAGAATGGTTTTAATCCTGTTATCTTCAATCCACTTCAAATTAATCTTTTCAGAAAAGCTCATACGCTTAGAAAGACTAAAACTGATAAAATTGATGCTAAGTTAATTGCTCTTATGTTATTTGCCAGTGATGCTAAACCCCACTTGGGTTTATCTTATTATATTTTGGAGCTTAAGTCACTTACTAGATACAGATTTAGACTTAAAGAGCAATTATCTAAGCTTAAGATTTCAATTTCTAGGATTGTCAATATCATTTTTCCTGAGCTTGAGTCTTGTGTCTATTCTATTAATCAGAAGTCTACTTTAGCTATGCTTAAGAGTTTAGAGTTTCCCTTCTAAAAAGCTCATTGCATATGCTCATCTTACAAAACTTACTAATGTTCTTAAGTCTAATTCTATAAGGATAAGGCTATTTGTATAAAGATAGCCGCGGAGAATTCTATTGGTTCTGATTCTGATGCTATTAGTTTTGAACTTATCCAAACTATTGATTTAATTGATTTCTATTCTTCTAAAATTAAAGAGTTAGAGGATAAAATCAATATGATTATGGATCAGATTCAGTCACCACTGATGTCTATTCCTGGGATTTCTTATACCTTAGCTTCTATCATTTTAGCTGAAATTGTTGATATCAATAGGTTTGATAATGATGGTCAACTCCTTGCTTTTGTTGGTCTAGATCCTTGTACTCACCAATCAGGTAAGTTTGTTGCTACAGGTGTGTCTATAGTTAAACGAGGGTCACCTTATCTTAGGTGGCTCTTTTAAATGCTGCAAGGCTAGTAGCTATGAGGGATGAAACTCTTGCTTTATATTATCAGAAAAAGAAATCTGAGGGTAAACATCATTATGTTGTACTTACCAATACTGCTAGAAAGCTTATTAGAGTTATTTTTAAACTTCTTAAAGATAACTGCAAGTTTGAACCACAAATTAATTAATTTTTTAAGCTAGATTAACTAGCTTTATTTCCTATGCTTATTTTTATTGTTTTTAAAAGCGTTTCTATTCATAAATTATTTTACATATTTTCTAATTTTCTCCTTAGTTAGTCTAAACGTACTTTTATATTTTACCAGTTTTTTGGTTACTTATTAAGTGTTTTAAAAAAATATATAGCAACAATTAATATATTTGAAATAAAATTACAAATATATCTTAAATTTTTGAATAATGAATTGCATAAGTAAACATCAGTTTTGTATATATTTAAAAATCCCTTTATAAAAGCGTTTGTAAATTAAAATTTATTAAGGCATATTCAAAAGAAGAATAATAATAGATTAAATTTATATATTTTGGTTTTTTCATAAAAATAAAGGGGTACCCCCCTTTATTTGTAATTTTCAATAAATTTTAAATCTTTGTCACTAAGTTCAAACTTATCTTGGTCTGTAATAATCTCAGCCTTATTTTTTCTTATTACTAATTGGTGTTCAAATTGAGAACAAACAGAGCCATCACTAGTTCTAGCTGTCCATCCATTTGAATCTATTTTTGACTTCCAATTGCCTATACAAATCATAGGTTCTATAGTAAAGACCATATTTTCTTGAATCCTTGGTCCAAAACCTCTTTTGCCATAGTGAGGGACTTGTGGATCTTCATGCATTTCTTTTCCTATGCCATGTCCTATAAAATCTCTTATTACAGAAAAACCATTTTCTTTTTCTACATATTCTTGGATAGCAGCTCCTATATCGCCAATCCTATTTCCTGGTATTGCCTCTTCTATTCCTTTGTATAGGGCTTTTAAGTTAACATCAACTAATTTTTCATTTTCTTTTGATAGTTTACCTATTTTATAAGTCCAACAAGAGTCAGCAAGTCCTCCATCTAAATCTATTACATTATCTATTGACACGACATCCCCTTCTTTTAGAACATAATCCGAAGGAAATCCATGACATATCTCATCATTTACAGAAATACACAGTGTATATGGAAATCCTTGATAGCCTAATTGAGCTGGTATAGCCTTATGAAATTTGATGAATTTATTAGCGAAATCATCAAGAAATAAAGTGGTTATACCTGGTCTTATGATTTCTTTAATAGCTAGATGAGTTTTGCAAAGTACTTCTGAAGCCCTATACATCTTTTCTATATCTTTACTTGTCTTTAAAGTTATCATTAATATCCTTCTTTAATTTATAATTCTTTTTGAGCTATAAATACTTGTTTTGAACCATCAAGATTAGGTTTAACATCCCATGAAGAATTAATGGATAAGTCTTTTGTGAGTTGGTCGAAATAATACATTACTATTCCTGCATCAACTAAGTTTGATTCATCCTTATAATCTTCTAAATAAAGTTTTACAAGATTATCTACAAGAACAAACCTCCAAGGTTGTGAGTTATATGAAGATGGTGCAAATCTTAAATAAGAAAACAAATCATCCATGCCTCTTTGTTCGATTTCCTCAACACTTGCCTTATGGTTTAAATCATCTATAAAAACAAATTCATTAATTCCTTTTCTATCATCAAACCTATGCTCTCTTACCTCTTCATTAAGAGCTTCACCTACAGCTAGAATAGATTTGATATTACCTTTACTATCTAAAAAAGCACTATTTAAATCATCTTCACTTGCATCTACTACTGAAATCCAACATGAAGCAAGTCCTATTTCGCTTAATTTTGTAATCAATTCTTCTAGACCATATGCCCCCTTAACAAGGGCTTTTTGATTATGATTTTTAACATCAAGACCTACATATATAGGAGCTTTTATCATCACTCCTTTGTATCCAGCCTTTCCATTTAACTTTTCATAAAGACCTTCTCCATCTTTAGAAATTTCAAAGGATAAATCTTCTTCATAAAGTCCTGCTTTAATATCTGTTACATATTCATATATTTTCTCGATTTTTGATTCCTCTACTTTAGATTCTTTAAATTCTCTAGTAGATGTTCTTGTTTTTAAAAAATTTGTAGTTAACATAATTCCTCCCGTTTTTTATACTATACCTTAAATTAAGCCAAAGTAATAATGAAAAGCTTTATATAGTAAATTTCCATACTTATATGATAAAATATAAATATGATATTGACAAGTAAACAAGAAAAAGCAGCAAATCATAAAGAGGGACCCTTATTAGTATTAGCCATACCTGGAAGTGGTAAGACAACAATGCTTTTAGAAAGAATAAAAATACTTTCAAGAATTATTGATAAGACAAGAATACTTTCTCTAACATTTTCAAAAATTCAAGCTGAAGATATGAAAGAAAGATCTAAGGACTTAAAGTCTAATTTTATGACAATCCATGCATTTTGCTACTTAATAATTAGAAATTATTTAAGAAAATACAATAGAGAAATAAGACTTATAGAAGATGAAAAAATTTACAACAAATATAATTTGGTCGGTGAAATTTATGAGAAGATAAATCATTACCCTATTTCTAGAGAAGATTTGGCTTTGTTTTTTAGGGAAGTTTCTTTTATGAAAAACTCTATTTTAGATAAGTCTTACTTAAAAAATATAGAAATAAAAAATATAAGTAAAATTTATGAAATATATGAAGAAATAAAAAACAAAAAGCATCTCCTAGATTTTGATGATATGCAAGTAAAAGCTTTAGAGATACTTAAAAACGATAAATCTATCTTAATGTCCATAAAGAGTAAATATAAGTATTATCAACTTGACGAAGGACAAGATGCATCTTTATTACAGTTTAAGATTTTAGAAGAGATAATATATCCTGAGAATAATATTTTAATAGTTGCAGATGATGATCAATCTATTTATTCATTCAGGGCAGCCAATCCATCTTATTTATTAAATTTTAAAAATAAATTTGAAAATTCTAAAATAATGTGGCTTGATACTAATCACAGATCTGGATCAAATATTGTTAATTTATCAAAATACTTAATCCAAAATAACAAGTTAAGGTATGATAAAAACTTTATAGCAAAAAGAGATAAAAAAAATGATATAATTTTAAAAACTTTTGCTGACTCATCTAAAGAATATGAATTTATAAGAAAAAATCTTAAAAGTGATGAAAAAACTGCAATTCTTTTTAGAAATAATATTTCAGCCATATTACTTATAGCGTATTTTTTTGATAATGATATTGATTTTAATGTAAATATTAATGTATTGGATTTTTTTGAGAGCAAGATTTTTAAAGATCTCTTATCTATAATAGATTTTTCTAATGATTTTAATAATGTTGAACTCTTTAAGGAAATTTATTATAAAGTTAGTAGCTACTTAAGCAAAGAAGATATAGAAAAATTAAGTTATAAGGCCATAAATGAAGACATATTTGATTATTTTTATAGAATTGAATTAGAAGATTATAAAATTGATTCTTTGTTTAATATTGAAAAAAAGCTTAAGCATATAAGAAAACTTTCATATGATAAAAAAATATCCTTTATTTATAATAGTCTCTCATATAAGTCTTACATAAATATGATAAGTAGAAAATATATGCAAGAAACAGTAAATAAAGATTTATATATAGAAAGTGCTATAAATTTTACCAAAGGAATTAAAACAAAAGAAGAATTGTTAGAAAAGATTGAAAAACTTCAGAAAAAATCCAAATCTTTAATAAAATCTAAACTTTATCTTTCAACCATACATTCTTCAAAGGGTCTAGAATATGACAAAGTATTTGTAATAGACCTTATTGAAAATGAATTTCCTCTTATATTTAATGATGAGGATAGAAAACAAAGGTTAGAAGAAGAAAGGAGGATTTTCTATGTTGCTATTACAAGAGCTAAAAATAGCCTTTATATCTTAAGCCTATCTAAAAGAAATAAAAAAAAGGTTAAGCAATCAATCTTTTATAAGGAAAGTTATGAAATATTAAAAAATAAAAGATAGGCTCTCTCAGTCTATCTTTTTATTTTTCTATCTTATCTAGTATTCCGTTAAGATAAGCTATTAAAATTCCATAATTTGTCATAGGAATATTTTTAGCTTTGGCTTTTCTAATTCTTTCACTTACATATTTTTTATTAAACATACAAGCCCCACATTGAATAATTAAATCATATTTTTCTATATCCTTAAAATCATCTCCTCTTTTAAAATCAATACTTATATTCTTATATTTATTTCTTAGAAGTTTTGGAATTTTAACAGTCCCTATATCTTCGGTTAAAGGTGGATGAGAACAGGCTTCAGTAATTAGAATTTTATTACCATCTTTAAGTTTTTTAACAGACTCAATATAATAATTAATATCACCTTTAAAAGCTGAAAAAAGTACAGAAAATGAAGTTAATTTTATATCCTTGTCTAATATTTTATAAACTTCTTTAAAATACTGAGAATCAGTAATAACAAGATCAGGCTTCTTATTTAAAAAACTAAGTGTATTTTCTAAGTTTATTAGATTAGTACAAACCACACTCGCATTTTTATCTATAATCTCTCTTATAGTCATAACCTGTGGTTTTATCAGCCTAAACTTAGGAGCTTCACTATCTTGAGGAATTACAAGTAAGACTAGGTTTTTTTCTTTTACTAATTTCTTTGTTATTGTATTATCTTCAAATTCATATAAAGATTTTATCTTTAAAAAAAATTGCTCCTTACTTTTTTTGTTTTTTATATCAATCGCAAGAGGATCAAGAATTTTAAATTTCTCTATAAGCTTAATTCCATCTGAAATATCCTGTTTTGTTGCTATATAAATAATATTTTTGTGATTGTTTTTTATAGATATTAAATCATCTAAATTATCTTCTATAGATAGGAAGTAAAGAATAATATCAGCCTTTTTTATAGAATTTTTTGTTTTTTCTAACCTTTTCTCATAAAGACTTGACCCATCGTCAAATCCTGCCGTATCATAAAACAATACAGGTCCTAAATCATGAATTTCCATAGATTTTTTAATAGGATCAGTTGTAGTACCTCTTTCTTCTGAAACTATAGAAGTATCTTCTCCTGTTATAAAATTTAAAAAGGAAGACTTACCAGAATTAGTCTTTCCAACCAAGGCCATGGTAAGTCTTTCTGAATTATATTGAATCATACGTGTATATCTCTTTTTCCATCTTTGATTTCTTTAAGCCATTCTTTTGCATTTTCTCTAAGATTTGGATTTTCAATTTTATCTATTTCTTTTTTAATTAAAATTTGTCCAATATTTCTTGTATCATCACTTGCATAGTCAGTTAAATACTCATCTAGGGTCAAGAGAGCATTAGGTTGGCACATCTGTCCTATACCATGCTCTTTTACTATGGACATGAACTTTTCTCCAACTCTTCCTTCCCTATAACAAGCTGTACAAAATGAAGGTATATAATCCATACCTATTAACCAATTTACAACATCGTCCAAAGTTCTATTATCAGATAATTCAAATTGATTTGAGCCTGATACATCACCTATGTCTTTAGAATATCCACCAACAGTAGTTTTTGAGCCACCTGAAATTTGGCTTATACCTAAGTCTAAGACTTTCTCTCTTACTTCTTTGGATTCTCTAGTTGATATAATCATACCTGTATAAGGAACTGCAATTCTAAGACATGCTATTATTTTTTCAAACATTCTATCACTTAATGAATTATCAAATTCATCAGGATCTATATCATCTGCTGGTTGGATTCTAGGAACAGATATAGTGTGAGGACCACAATTAAATTTTGCCTCTAAGTGTTCTGCATGCATTAGAAGTCCAACAAACTCATATTCATAATTTTGAAGTCCAAATAAAACACCACATCCAACATCATTTATTCCTGCCTCCATTGCCCTATCCATAGCTTCTGTATGATAATTATAGTCGTGTTTTGGTCCTGATGGATGCAAGGTTTCGTAATTTTTTTTGTGATAGGTTTCTTGAAATAATATGTAGGTTCCAATTTCTGCATCTAAAAGTTTTTTATAATTTTCAATTGTTGTTGCTGCTATATTTACATTAACCCTTCTTATAGATCCATTTTTATGTTTTATAGAGTAAATAGTTTTTATAGATTCTAAAACATAATCAATAGGATTATTAATAGGATCTTCTCCAGTTTCAAGAGCTAATCTTTTATGCCCCATATCTTGAAGAGCAATAACTTCTTTCCTAATTTCATCTTGATTAAGTTTTCTTCTTGGTATGGTCTTGTTTTTAGCATGGTATGGGCAATATAAGCATCCATTTACACAATAATTTGAAAGATAGAGAGGTGCAAATAAAACTATCCTATTTCCATAGAATTTAAGTTTTAATTCTTTTGCAAGTTTAAATATCTCCTCATTAAAATCATCAAGTTCACAGGAAAGTAAGACAAATGCTTCTCTGTGACTTAATCCCTTAGCTTTTCTTGCCTTTTCAAGAATTTCTCTTATTAATTTATCATTTTTACTATTTCTTTTTCCATAATCAAGAGATTCCATAATCTCTTCGTGATTAATAAATTCTTCTGCATATTTTGATTTTACATCATAAACAGACATTGCTACTCCTTTAAGTTTAAAAACCATCCCATTAAGGATGGTCTTGTTCAAATTCAATTTGAATTATAATAAAGTTTATCATATAAATTGTAATTTTATATAATATAAACATTGTCTTATGACAAATTTTTATTTAAATTGACTTAAAATCATAAAACTAATATTGTTAATAATATAGTCAATTTCTTTATCACTTACTATATAATTCTTCTTTATTATATCATAAGCTTTACTCATATCACTAGGACTTATATTATTTATAAGTTTATATCAACTCTTTGATTTTTATAACAAATTCTAATTAATTGTTAACTATATCTAATGCTTATTCTGAACTTAAATACTTAGAAT
The DNA here is from genome assembly GCF_013371425.1 of Anaerococcus faecalis. Lineage (NCBI taxonomy): Bacteria > Bacillati > Bacillota > Tissierellia > Tissierellales > Peptoniphilaceae > Anaerococcus > Anaerococcus faecalis. Next base: position 68,839 of record NZ_JABVBA010000001.1, on the reverse strand, counting down.
TGTCGATATTCACTTACTTTATTTTTGCTATTATTTTCACAAAATTTTTAAATAAAAAAACTAAATTCTAACCTACATTTTCTATAAATTTCATATTTCTCTTCTATCTTCCAAAGCTCTTTCTAAGGTAAGTTGATCAAAATATTCGAGATTTGAACCTACGGGTATTCCTGATGCTATTTTTGATACTCTTACATCCTTATTTTCTAGAAGATGAGCCAAAAACAGAGAAGTTGTTTCACCTTCTATAGTTGATGATATGGCAAGTATAATCTCTTTTATTCCTTCCTTATCAATTCTTTCTAAAAGTTTATCTATTGATAAGTCTTCTGCTTTGACATTATCAGATGGTGATATCAGTCCTCCAAGTATATGATATCTTCCATGATAGACCGAAGATTTCTCAATCGCTATGAGGTTTCTTACATCTTCTATGACGCAAATAGTTGTTTCATCTCTTGAAACATCTTTACATATATTACATATATCATCTTCAGTAAGATTACCACAAATCTTGCAAGGATGAATTTTATCTTTAACTTCTTTTAAGGCATTTGAGAAGTCCTCTACAGACTTTGAATCTTTATCAACTATACTCATGGCTAATCTTTCAGCGCTTTTTTTACCAATAGTTGGAAGCTTTTGAAATTGTTCTATTAGATTAGTTAAACTTTCAGGATATAAACTCATTACATTAATCCAGGAATATTTAGATTTCCTGTTAATTTGCCCATTTCTTTTTGACTATATTCATCAGCCTTTTTAAGTGCATCATTAATAGCAGCAACCACTAGATCTTCAAGCATTTCAGTATCTTCTGGATCAACAACATCTTCGTCAATTTTTACTTTTATAAGCTCTTTTTTTCCATTAACAGTTGCTTCAATAACTCCGCCTCCAGCTGTTGAAGTAAATTCTTTTTCTTCTATCTCAGCTTGAGCCTTAGCCATATCTTGTTGCATTTTTTGTACTTTTTTCATCATATTATTCATATTTCCACCACCTGGGAATCCGCCTCTTACCATGTTAATCTCCTTTATTCTTCAATTGTTATGTCTTTTCCAAAGACTTTTTCTAATTTATCTACTATATTTTCTGAGTCTATTTTAATATTATTAGATTCTTCTATATTATTATTCTTTTTATAATTTTTTTTGTCAATATTTTCAATATCAATATTGAAATCTATACCAGTAATAGTCTTAATTATAGATTTTATATTATCTTTTGCTGCCTCTAAAGATTGATAATAAAAAGAGCTTTCGTAATAAATAACAAGCTTGTTCTTAATTATATCATAATTTAAGCCTTCTTTATCTATAAAAGTTCTAATCAATGGTGAACAGTTATTTTTGAGAGCCTTTTTAATATTTTCCTCATCTTTTTTGCTTAGAGTTTTATCTTCTCTTAAAATCCTTTCTTCATTGTTTCTTTCTTCTATTTTAGAAGATAAAACTTCTAAATTATTATCTTTAATTTCTTCATTTATGTCTTTCTTCAATGAATCATCTCTTTCAGTGGACTCATCATTGATTTTAAAATTGTTATTTTGTCTAGTTTTTATAGACAATACATCAATATCAGCAAGTTTTTCTTCGACTATCTTATTTATAAGATCTATATTATTACTTGGATTATTTTTCTCCAACCTCTCTATCCTAGATTCAATATTTTTCTCATCTTTTAAATTGATAAGTCTTAACAAAAGCATTTCCATTAAAAGTGATGTATTAAAAGAATTTTTCATTCTATTTGAATAGTCATTTATAATTTCAAGGTAAGAGATAATTTGATTATTAGAAATTTTTTCTGATTTTTCTTTTATATTATCTAGAAAATCTAAAGAATTTATATGTTTTTCGCTAGCACTTGTCTTATATATCATGATATCTCTTAAATAAATAGTAAGTGAATCAAGAATATCCATATCATCCTTGTTATTTTCTCTTAAAGCAAATAAAATATCTAAAGCACCTTTTTGATTTAAACCAATTATCTTATCAAGTAATAGATCTATATTCTTAGATTCTACAACTCCCAGAATAGATTGTACATCAGCAAGTGTAAAATTCTTTTTATTAATAGATAAAACTTGGTCAAGTATTGATAAAGCATCTCTCATAGCTCCACTAGCCTTTGCTACAACAAGCTCTTTCGCCTCATTGTCCATGCTTATATTTTTATCTCTTAAAATAGTATCTATCTGTTTTATTATATCAGTCTTTCCAATCTTATTAAATTCAAACTTTTGAACTCTAGATAGAATGGTTTTTGGTATTTTATCTATCTCTGTTGTAGCTAATATAAATACTAAATGACTAGGAGGTTCTTCCATTATCTTTAATAAAGCATTAAAGGCCTCTCGTGTAATCATGTGCGCTTCATCTATTATGTAGACCTTATATCTTAAGTTATTTGGTGGATATATAACTGTTTCTTTTAAACTTCTAATATCATCTATTCTTCTATTACTTGCTGCATCCATTTCTACAATATCCATTGTCGATTCTTCATCAATAGACTTGCAATTTTCACATTCTCCACAAGGAGAACCATTTCTAGGATTTAAACAATTTATCGCCTTAGCAAATATTTTTGCACAGGTGGTCTTACCACAACCTCTCTCCCCAGCAAATAGATAAGCATGGGATATCTGAGATGATTTTACTTGATTTTTCAATACATTTACAACCCTATCTTGCCCCAAAACATTATCAAAATTTTGTGGTCTATATTCTCTATATAAAGCTTTTGCCATAATCATTCCTTTCTTTATAAAATTATACCATAGTAGGTAAATATTTATAATTTTAAAAATTAATTTGAAATTCTAAGTATTTAAAGTATAATTTATTTTTGTAAGCATCATGGAGAGCTGTCCGAGTGGCTTAAGGAGCACGATTGGAAATCGTGTATACATTGATAGTGTATCAAGGGTTCAAATCCCTTGCTCTCCGCCATGCACTAGATGGGGAGTTAGCGGTGCCCTATAACCTGCAATCCGCTATAGCAGGGTTGAATTCCCAAGTTAGGGTTTTAAAATATATAGCCTGCCTTAGAAAAGTAGTGTTGATTGATGGGTCTTACGCAATAGAAAGCTGTGAACCATGTCAGGACGGGAACGTAGCAGCATTAAGCAGATTTTTCTATGTGCCGTAAGGTCACCTATCATGAGCTGGCTGTCTAAGTAACGTATAGATTCTATCGCACGAGCTTGGGTGTGCTTACATATTATATAATTTAGCCTTTTGTTATTTGTTTTACAAAGGGCTATTTTTATAGCTAATAGGAGTAGATATGATCGGTAAAAAAATCAAAGATTTGTTTAATGAACCAACTGCAAATATTATAACTCCAGCAAGTGAAGTTGCAGTTTTAAGAGAAGATGACTCCTTACTACATGCTATTTTAGTCCTATCTAATAGAGGCTATCAAACAATTCCTGTTCTTGATACTAAAGATAGAGTAAGAGGTTTAATTTCTATATCAAAAATTGTTATTTCATGCGAAGATGTAAGTTTTTTTAATGAAAAAAAGTTAACTGAAACGAAAGTATACGAAGTTATGGACCAAATAGTTCCTATACTATTTGATGACTCTGACCTTGAGGATGTTTTAAGATTAATTATTAATAATAATTTTATTTGTATTACACATAAAAATGGTTATTTTTTAGGTATAATTACAAGAAAGACAGTTTTAGAGAGATTTACTAATATAGCTCACAATATTGAAAATGAATATAAACTTATAAAAAGATTAAATAAGCTGTAGTAAGTTAATAACCCAAAAGTTGGAACTAAAATCAACTTTTGGGTTATAACTATATTATGGCTTATATATTTGAAATATAAAAGATTCAAAAGGTTTTATATTAATTATTTCATCCTTTTCAATACTCTTTTTATTATTTTTTGTAGAAATAAGTGTATCTAAGAAATATGGAGATTTAAGATTGTAGCTTAGGTCTGTAAAGTTAAATAAAAGTAAATAATTTTTCTTCTTGTATAATCTTTTAATAGCATATAAACTATAACCTTCTATTTCTAAAATTTCATCCTTTATTTTTCCAGAAAAATTATTAAATATGTTATTATATATATAAGATAAATCCTTAAAAAACTCTAAAAAATCTTCTTCCTCATCTTTATTTATCTTAATTCTTGATAATTTTCTTAAATCAAATTTCTCAATTGATCCAAATTCATCTCCCATAAAAATAATTTTATTAGATTTTATACTATATAAAAAAGTAAAAAGAGTTTTTAATTGGTCATATTTAAAATCCTCAGAATACATCTTCATTAAAAGAGAACACCCTTCACTTAAGCTATCATAGTAATTAAAACCTAAAATAAAGTTATTTAAATCTCTTTCAAAATATTTTTTAACCATTTCCTTGTAATTATCTCTATAAAAAGGAATCTTTTGAAATAGTTTAATAATATTAGAAAACGACCTATCAAAAATATAAGAGAAACCTAAATCTTTGTTTATATCATTATTATATATAGAATTATAATTTCCAATAGAAATTTTTGATTCATTTTTTATTTCTTCATTTAAATCTTTTAAAAAATTAAGCCATTTTTCGTTGATTCCTCTACTAATATCTCCTTGCCAAAAAATAACATCTTCTAGATTTGATATGAATACACCATCTAAATTAAACTCTTTAATCCAATAAAATATAATAGATTTAACAAAAGACTTAACCATATCTTTACCTATATCTAGATTAATATTTCCCTTATAATTATAAAGTATATCTTCATAATCATAGTTATACATATTAGAAAAATCAAAATTTATTAGGGACTTTTCGCTATTATCAAACTCATTTAGGGAAAATTCTACTAAAACTCCTAGGCCATCCCTATGACTTAAATCTATAAATCTTTTTATCTTGTCAATGTCTAAATTTGAATCCAAAGAAAAAAAACTAAATGGGCTATAACCTAGGGATTCTACATCTTTATATGAAGTTATAGGCATAAATAAAATATGGCTAAAGTTTAAATTTTTAATATATTCAATATATTTTGTAATTGATTTATCATCATCAAAAACACCAATTTCATTTAAATATCTTAAATTTACTTGATATAAATTAAGATTTTTCTTATTTTTATATTTATAAGAGAATTTATAAGAATCATCATAGACTATTGAATTAGAAAAATCTTTATTTTGAATTTTTGCATATGGATCAAGCTTATAAATCTTATTTCCATTTTTATCTTCTATTATATAGATATATTCATCATTAACCTTAGAATTTTTTATTGTTTTTGAAAATACACCTGTGTTGTATTTTCTGAGTTTTTCACTTTCCCAATTATTGAAATCTCCCTTTATATAAACATTTTCAGCATTCGGTGCAAGGAGCCTAAATATATAAGATTTATTTCCTTTTTTATGATTACCAAAAAATTTAAAACCTTCATTTGATTTTCCTTCTAAGTAGTTCCTTGTATCCATAAATATTCCTTTCTTTTATTAATATTATTAACTATAGTACATTATATCACAAATTTCTTGCTTAGTACTGTAAAATTCACTTGTTTTAACTTGTCATTTTCTGTATAATGGTATATGAATCAAGCAAAAAGGGACGATGATTATGGTAATGATAGATAATAACGAAAACGATAACACAGCAATGCAAAGTATATACTTAAATGTACTTTATGCTAAAAAAAATTCTTCATCTAATAAAATAAGCTCTAGGATTCATTTTCATCCTTTTACTGAGTTTTATTTTATTATTGATGGCAATGGAAAATTTTCTATTGAAGATAAAATGATTGATGTAAAAAAAGATGACTTTTTGATAATAAATTCAAATGTTGGTCACAGTATATATTCATCGAAAGATGATGAGAATCTTATTTATGTTTCATTCGGAGTTGATAGTATTTTTGTCAAATCAGTAGATAATAACGAAAATTTAGAAGAGGATAAATATTACTACAACTCTATAGATGAGATGAAAGATTACTTTTTAAATTCTTTCAATGACATCAACAATGAATTTAATTCAAAAGATCCTTATTCTAAGTCTATGGCAAATGCTAAAGCAAGCGAATTTGTAATAACTTTACTTAGAAATTTAAGCGATGAGTTTAAGATAACAAACGATATAAAAATCAACAAACAAATTGATTATATCAAAAATTTTATTGATAACAATTACTCAGAAGATATAAGACTTGAAAACTTATCTAAAATGGCTTATATGAATAAGTTCCATTTAATTTCAGAATTCAAGCAAAATTATAGGGTAACCCCTATAGAATACCTTATTCTTAAAAGAATCGAGGTAACTAAAAACTTATTAATAAGTACTAATCACTCTATGGAAGAAATTTCTTCTATAGTGGGTTTTAATTCTCAGTCTTATTTTAATCAGGTTTTTAAAAAGAAGGTCGGTATAACACCTTCACAATTTAGAAAAAATCATAGAATTTAAAAAAGGAGTTGTTGCAAATGTAATTTTGCAACAACCCTTTTTTAGTTTTTTAACTCTTCAATTCTTACTCTTTGTATAACATTATCTTCAATTGAAACCACCTTATACATATAATTTCCATATATAAGTTTTGTTTTTTCTTTAATTTCTTTTACATCTTCTAGCTTTGCAATCTCATAAACTAAACCGCCAAGAGTATTTGACATATCTTGAGGTATATCTAGAGCAAATTCTTTTTTTATCTTTTCTACAGTCATTGCGGCAGAAAAAGTATTATCAATCGTTGCCATAAGTTTGTCATCATTTATTACAAATTTTATTATTGCAAATATAAGTCCAATAGATATTGAACCAATAAGTATATCAACTAAACCTACAGAATAAACCAACATTTTTCTTGCTATTACAAAAAGAATTAGAGTAAGAACAGATTCATGACTTTTAGTGATTATCATCTCCAAAAGCTCAATACCCACCACCAATAAAAGTGCATGCTTTAAAAACTCATTTAAAAGCTCATAGTTACTTCTTACATTAGAAGATGAAACGATATCAATCCCATATCTTAAAAGATTTGGAACTGACAATAGGACAGATATTAATATGGCAATACATATTAAAACTTCTATAAATTTTATAGCCTTATCTATAAATTCTCTAATCAATTTCTCCATAAAACCTCACTAATATTTAACACCCTCAGTATATTCTGCAGATGAATTCCATATTAAGAATTCATCTTGTCCACTATCATAGATAGCATCAACTTGAGCTTGAACTGCACCAGCATCATATTCCATATAATTGCCCTGTCCTATCCATGATGCTGTAAAATCTTGAATCCATGGTCTAGACTTAGGTTTATGGTTAATTTCTTTAAATTCTTTTTGCTCTTCTTTTAGATACCTTCTAACTAATTCATATGGTTCAAGATCTGGTTTTTCTAGGTCAAACGAAAAAGAACTCCAATGGGATGGGTATATCATTGAACTCATTACATCAGCTTCATTAGCCATTTCCTTAAAATCCTGACCAATTCCCTCAGCTCTTCCAACTTGCATTGCATAACCAAAAACATCTATTCCACAAGGCATATCGTAGGCTTGAAGCATTTCTCTTGCATCTTTCACAAACGAAGTTATAGCATCTATTCTTTTTTCTCCATCTTTCATTTTTAAATCTTGCCACCTACCCATTGGATAATTAAGTTCTCCCTGGAAAGTTTCAAATCCTTCAGCAAATCTTATATAATCAAATTGGATTTCATCAAATCCTGATTTTGCCGCAAGTTCTGCAATCTCTAAATCATATTTTCTAACCTCATCCATAAATGGATTCATAAAAGCTTCTCCATTAGCATTAGTCCATAAAGACCCATCTTTTAATGTAAAACCCCATTCAGGATGTTTTTTAGTTATAACAGAATCTTTGAAAGTGGTTATTCTTCCTATAACATAAATACCTTTTGAATGCATATCCTTGATAAATTTTTCTACATCTATAACCTTACTTGTTGCATATTTTATATCTTCATTATCTGTTTTAAATTCGCAAGTGATATTTCCCCAATCATCCTTAATATCTATCACGACTGAATTTAGCTTGGTAGAATCTAATAAATTTATAATTTTATCATATGTTTTTGGATTTGCTATAGCATAGGTATTAAAGTATAAACCCTTAACTCCGTCCTTAGGATAATATTTAGATTTTTTTTCGTCTAATGATTTTAGCCTAGATGTATCATAATCCATATTATAGTCATCAGGAGTTATCCCTACTTCATAAGGCTCACCTATAGGCTTTTTTTCTCTTTTATCACTTAATTTTTTATTGGAACTTACATCATTTGATAAATCATTACCTTTATTATCCTTACTGACACAAGAAGTAAACATGAAAATAAGAGAAACAATTAGAGCTAATAAAAAATTTCTATGCTTCATAAAAACTCCTAGCTTGTTTAAAATAAAAAAAGAGCAAGTCAAAAAGACCCACTCTATATTTTTTATTGGATAACTTTTGTTACAACTCCTGAAGCAACTGTTCTTCCACCTTCTCTTACTGCGAATCTTAGTCCTTCTTCAAGAGCTATTGGTTTTTGTAATGTGATTTTGAATGTTGCATTGTCTCCTGGCATTACCATTTCTGTTCCTTCTTCTAGTTGGATGTCTCCTGTTACGTCTGTTGTTCTAAAGAAGAATTGTGGTCTATAGCCTGAGAAGAATGGTGTATGACGTCCACCTTCTTCTTTGGTTAGTACGTATACTTGGCCTTCAAATTCTGTGTGTGGGTGTACTGAACCTGGTGCTGCTATTACTTGGCCTCTTTGGATTTCGTTTCTTTGAACTCCTCTTAGTAGTAACGCACAGTTATCTCCTGATTCTGTTACTTCTAGTGATTTGTGGAACATTTCTATTCCTGTTACTACTACTTCTCTTGTTTTGTCAGTTAATCCTACGATTTCTACTGTTGAGCCTAGTTTTAGAGTTCCTCTTTCTACTCTTCCTGTTGCTACTGTTCCACGTCCTGAGATTGTCATTACGTCTTCTACTGGCATTAGAAATGGTTGGTCATTGTCTCTTTCTGGTATGTCAAAGTATTCATCTACTTGTTCCATTAGGTTTAGGATTTTATCTGACCATGGTCCTTCTCCACCTTCTTGGATTGCTTTTAATGCTGATCCTACTACTACTGGTGCTCCATCTCCATCGAAGTCGTATTCGTTTAGTAAATCTCTTACTTCCATTTCTACTAGTTCGATTAATTCTGGATCATCTACTTGGTCTTCTTTGTTTAAGAATACTGCGATTTTTGGTACTCCTACTTGTCTTGCTAGTAGAATGTGTTCTCTTGTTTGTGGCATTGGACCGTCTGCTGCTGATACTACTATGATTGCTCCGTCCATTTGGGCTGCTCCTGTTATCATGTTTTTAACGTAGTCAGCGTGACCTGGTGCGTCAATATGTGCATAGTGTCTGTTTGGTGTTTCATATTCTACTACAGATGTGTTGATTGTGATTCCTCTTTCTCTCTCTTCTGGAGCTTTATCGATTTTATCATAATCAATTGATTCACCTGTTCCGTATTTTTTATTTAATACTAATGTAATTGCTGCTGTTGTTGTTGTTTTACCATGGTCAACGTGTCCTATTGTACCAATATTAATATGTGGTTTACTTCTTTCAAATGTTTCTTTACTCATTTCATCCTCCTAAATATTATAATTTTACTATACCATAAATTTAATAATTTTACTAGAATTAAGAACATTATACCGTTTTTTATTGAATAAATAAAAAATTTGCAATTTTTTAAAACAGGTAGTATACTTAATTAAGTGCCACTTTAGCTCAGTAGGTAGAGCGCATCCATGGTAAGGATGAGGTCCTCAGTTCGATTCTGGGAAGTGGCTCCATTTTATGCCCATTTTTACGGAATTTCAACGTTTGTATTGATAAAAATGCTAAGAAATTTGGAGAAATCCGACTGGTTTGGTAACACGTTGGTAACTGGTTGGTAACACAATAAAAAAATAACTAATGGTACAATATAGAGAATCAAGAAGAAAGTGATCTGCTTTCTTCTTTTTTTATTCTTTGTTAAATAGTGTTGGTAGATAAAATAAACACAATTATTTCCAAGGAAGTAAGAAAGTAGAACATACTACTTCTTGGTTTTTAATTTCTTAAAACTAGATTCCTACTTACAAAAACTCTAGTCCTAAAATTAACAAATGATCTAAAATAAATATGCTTAATAGCTTAATAAAATTGTTAATCCCTTCAATAGAATCATTAGGATATTTATAAATAAAAGAATTCTCAATAAAATCTAAATACTCAAAATAAATATTAATAGACACATGCATCTTAAGATAAATCTTATCATTAAAATACATTAAATGTCTCTTAACACCCTTAATAAATTCATGATGAATATCACCCAAAAAAGATATATTATCCACTTTAATATTTAGTAAATTTGTAATAAAATAATCAATAGACATATTTAGTCTCCTTTTTAAGTTGTGGTTAATTAATTGTAAGGTAAATAATTAAATATGCCTTTTTTTCACTAAAAAATCAAGCGAAATCTTCTGTAAATTACAGACTACATTCCGCTCAAAATAGATTATTAGATTCAATATTTACAGAATTGAGTTCAGATATTGAACCACTTTTTTAAACTTAGAAAAAATAATTATAAAAATCTCCCGTTTTCTAAAAGTTTTTCATCATCTAGATACAGCGTCGGATTAAGAATTATCCCATCAAGGTGGCAACTTGCTTGGTTTTTCCCGCCAAATGATGTATTTGTACCAAAAGCTATATGAACAGTTCCATATATTTTTTCGTCTTCAAGAATCACTCCAGTAAGTCTTGCGGCAGAATTTGTTCCAATTCCAAGTTCTGCTATAGTGTGATTTTCTTCACTTACAAAGAGAATTGAAAGCTTATTGTCATCATCACCCTCTAATTTGACTATCTTGCCATTTTCTATTTCAACAAGCAATGGTTTTTTCAAAAGGCCTATTCCAACCATTGAACCATCAATTAACATTTTTCCATTTACACCAGTCTCAATAGGCGCTATATACGCTTCTCCAGAAGGCAAATTTCCGCCTTCGCCTTTATTTTTATATACGCCAGGGGAAGAAACACCAGACCTTCCGTCTAGGTTTAAATTTAAAGTATAGCCATCTTTTTCTATTCTTGCATATTTTGCCTTTGTAAGTTTTTCTGTAATTACCTCAGTTAACTTGATAACTTCATCATAATTGGCATTTATTGCACCGTTTTCGAACATATCTTCAGTAATTCCAGGCATGCTTGCAACTCTTGTACCTGATTTTAATGCATTTACTTTTGCATTTGTATGCGTCATTGAAACTGTAGTAGCTGCAATAACGACATCTACCGATTTCATTAGTTCTTCAACTTCTAAAGGTAATTGTTCCCCACTTACTCTTCTTGGTTTCATAACAAATAGATAAGATTCTTTCGCTATGTTTTTTGCTTCTTCATACAATTTATTTGCTATATTAATTTTGTTGTCATCAGTGAATATTAAAACTTTTTCTTGTTCTTTTATACCCATTGCATCAATTAAAACCTTTTTGTAACTGTTCAAAAAATCACCCCATTTCACTTATTATTTTGCCAATCAAGTTATTACCCAATACAACACTTTTTCCTGTTTTCTCAACAAAAAACTCTCTCATTTCCTTTGAATAACCCATACAATCCATAAAAACAACATCTGGATTTATTTTTTCAATATATTCTACTGCGTTTGAAAATTCTTTTTGATTTTTTGCATATGGAGATACGTTTATGCAATATAATTTTTCAATTATCGCTCCCCACTTCTCCTTTGATTGTGGAATTTGTAATTCATCCGGAACTAAAATCAATAGCGAACCATTTCCAACCAATTCTTTAACTACTGGAAAAATTAATCTTTGTGGAAAAATAATATTTTTCTCTGTAATAAATTTATGTTCAAAAACTCCTGTGCAAAGCATTAGAATTAAATCGGCATTTTTTTCTTCTTTGTAAATTATATCTTGTATTTTTTCCAAAATATATTTTTCTGCAAACTGAACATATTCATCAGATTTAAGTTTTGACTCTAAAACATAATCACTATCTTTGGGAGAAAAGTTTTTCTCAATATAGTCTTTTGACAAACCGTCTAATGCGCCTCGCTGAATAATATTAAATTCTTTCAGGTATTTGCCCATTGAAGATATAATGTCATTCCTTGGCGCTTGACCTATCGTTATACATAACAACGTCTTCATTTAATCACCTAGTGTTTGAAACTTTTTCATTGAACCATATTTTTGTAAAATTTTTTCATATTCTATTTTGTCGTAAAAATTTATTTTTCCTTTACCATAGGCTTTTGCAACTTCGACTACAAATCTTCCGCAAGTTTCCAACACACTCGGATGTGATGCGCCTGTGGCACATCCTGGAACCACTGTTTCTGTTGTAATTGCGACACCAACAACAGGTGCTTCAGTAGCTGTAGCAGGTTGTAAAATGCTGTTCAAATGATATAAGTCATTTCCATAAGGTGTAATGTCTTGTTCAGACAATGCAAATACTTTTGGAAGTTGTCCTGTGGTTATCTCCATTAAATCTAGCAAATCATCACTAACTTTTAAGATATATCCTTCTTTAACTGTTGGAGAAATTGCGAACCCATTATAGTTAATTATCCTATTTCCTTTTGTAGTATCAATGGATAAAACAGCATCAAAATCTCCTCTTACTTCTTCTTCATTTACCACTTGCATATCGACTGGAGAACCCATAAAAGGAACTGGTTCATGTGGTTGAGTAGGTGCGTCAGGGCAAATATGGGTTGAAACTATAATATCTCCATTTAAAAAGTCACCCTTGTTTTGCATATCAAGTAATTTTGCAGCAACTGATAAAGCAACAAGTGCACCATCTCCATCAGAAACTATTCCCAATCTTTCTGGTCTAGCTCCGATACCTCCAAGTCTTCCTAAAACGCCTAAAGTTGGCGCGTTTCCCCCTTCTGACTTTCCATTTTTACCTTTAATTTTTATCCTAATAAAATCGGTTGAGCCTTCTTCTCCTGAAATCGTATGTACTTCTATTTCAGTATCTCTTATTGATTTTAAATATTCCGCAACCTTTTCTCCTGTTATATCTGATGAATCTACTAAATTATACACATCGATTATTTGTTTAATTAGCATATCTTGTTCATATCTCCTTCCCAATTATTTTTGATACTTCATCGAGCAGTGTTCTTTCATGCATTGGCGAACCCAAAATTAACTTATCTGCTTTTACGCCTATAATAACCACTTTCATATTTTCTTCGACCTCAGCAGTTGTTACTGTATCATAATTCTTTTTATTGAAAGTCATTATTAAATCTGGGAAACTGTAAAGTCTTTTTTCTTTTTTATCAATAGTCATATATTCATTCCAAAACGTTAGTTGATAATCACCAACATTAAAGGAACCAATATCAAATCCTTCTTTCATATCCAATTTAAAGTTTTCGATTTTTCCTTCAGTAATTATCTCACCTCCTAAAAATTCAACTGCTGTTTCAATAGGGTTTCCATTCGTTTCTTTTACTTCAAGCATCTTTTCTCCTAGACTTAATGCTTTAGATATGGCACCAATAGCTCCGTTTTTCTTCAAATAACTTGCTTTTACTGAATTTCTAGCAACAACAACTAAGCCACCCGCATGAACCGCAGCCTCTCTTACAAGTTTTGCACAGTTATTAATATCCCCTCTAACAACTCCTCTAATATTCATTTTCTTCTCTGGATTTCCACCAGCATAAACCTGAATACTTTCATAACCTTCAACTTTATGGAGATTAAGGCTACCCATTATTCCAGTAGGATGAGCTCTTCCATTAGCTGGTGCATCTACAACAGGAACGTTTGAAATAACGCTTTGCATCCATCCGTTCACTGTAGCACCACCACCATTTTCTATTGTTATTACACCTTTTATATCTTTTCCTAATTCTTCACTCATTTTGCTGATTGTGTATAGATAATCATCTTGACTTACATATTGCTCTTTTGAAGATGGAGCTCCTACAAGTGATGTACAAACAATTATATCTTCATCATCAAATTCATTTATGTCAGATAACCTTACTTCACCCTTTTCAAGAGCCAAAAGTCCGATTTTTTTACCTTGAATTTTTGATCCTCCTCCACCGCCTCCTAAGACACTACCACCTATGATTGCTTTTTCAACATCAATTTCATTTAATTTTTTCATAAAAATTCCTCCTAATACAAGCACCATAAGCCATTAACCCTTCAGCGTAAACACAATCGACAACCTTTAACCCAATTTCTTTTTCTATATACGGAGCAATCTTTATTGTTGAAAGTCCTGTGCAGGCAAAAACCAAAACTTCTGCACCTAAAGACTTTAGATTATGACAATGTTTCAATGCTCTTTCTCTACCAAAGTCTTTCATTAAATCTAGTGTGTTTTCAATTCCTTCGATATATGGCTTACCCACAATGTCATCACCAATAATCATTTTATAAGACTTTGGAACTTTTTTTGTAATTCCAACAACGCCAACTTTTTTTCCATAAATTTTACTAACCAATGAAGCACTTTCTCCCGCACCAATTACCGGAACTTTAACCTCTTTTCTTAACTCTTGTAAAGCAGGATCTCCAGCACAACTAATAATCACTGCATCTTTGTCAGTGTAATTTTCTTTTACAAGTTCAATTATTTTTGGTATAGCAATTATTTCGGTTTCTTCGTCATGTATACCTTCTGACTGATCTTTGATAGCCATAGATTCAACTTCAATATTAGGGAAATTTTTTTCTATAATTCTTCCGTGTGAGTTCATAAAATTTTTGTCAAAGTTTGATAAAACTCTTACCAATCCTATTTTATACATAATAAATTCCTAAAATATCGAATTAATTAATCCTGCAATGAATCCATAAATACCGTCTCCTGCGATTAATCCTGCATCCCTAGTTTCCATAAATTCAGTTCCTATTGCCAATCTGACAATAACAGCTAAAATTACTCCTATTCCATACACTGGATTATTTATTAAAAGACCCGTTGCAAACAATACTCCAACCATTCTTGAGCTTCCAGAAATAGCTTGTATAATAAAGCCTGGTATTGCCCAAATCAACAACGTTTTGATCAATTCAGTATCAGCTTGAGCCTGAACAGTAGTTGCAAAAACTCTACTTACAGGTGGCATTAAATCTTGATTGAAATATACCGACATGGTTAAAGCTACAACCACCACACCGATTAATCCACCAACTGCTTCTATTATAACTTGTTGCTTTCTTCCATATAATTCATATTCTATATCTTCGCTTTTTCCTCTTAATATCCATCCAGTTTTTAAATCATATCCCATATCTGCAAAACATGGACCTACTGATGAAACAAATCCTGTCAATAATGCCAAAGGAACTACTTCAAATCCCATGAACATACCTATGGTCATAAATATAGTTGTAATTGCAAACGCCGGAAACCATCCCGAGTGCATAGCAGCCATCCCTACCAGAATCATAGCAACAACAGCAGAAAATGTTGTCCACAATACCCATAATATCAACTGAGAAACTCCCATATTAGTAATTATTCCAGAAACCGCCGCAAGTGCTAATGAAGATATTAAATATACAATTATTGCCACTAAAATTACTTTCTTTGTTTGAGACGCACTGACTGTTGTTTTAATATTTTCATTATTTTCTGTTTTAGTCTTTTTATCAGATTTGCTTATAATTAAAATAGATTGAATAAGCGCCATTAATCCTGCACCAATCATCACTCCATGTGGAATATAAGTATTTCCTAAATTAAATCCGAAAAGTTGTTCAGAATATCCTCTTATTAACAATCCAACTCCTAATGCTACCATGGAAAATATATTTGAAATAAATACAATTCCTATACCTGCTGCAGGTAAACCAAAATGACTAGCAACAGCCCCTACAATTAACCCTTCAAGTAATCTTTTTCCTTTATCTCCACCTTGGTCGCCAGCAATTATAGCGTCGGCAGTAGCAACTCCTGGAGGCCATGCTGCGCTAGCTGGAAAAACAGGCGTATCATACAATTTTCCAACTATTACTATTGAAACTACTACTCCTATAGCACTTCCTATTGCCATTGGAAATATCATTTCTTCTTTTCCTAATACAAAAAATATCGCACATGCTAGAAAGGTACAATTAGCTGAAGAGAAACCAGCAGCCGATACTGTCGTTTGTATCAAATTTTGTCTCTCAAGGGATTTAAATCCGCTTAAGTATTGTAAAGGTATTTTTGCTAATACCATCGCTACTATTGCCCCAATAATTGAAGTATTTGGCGTGAAACCAACTTTCGCAATTATCTGCATGCATATTATTGCAGAAAATACAGATAGAATAATTCCTAAAATGAACACCTTAGGTTCAAATGCACTAATTCTTTGTTTTTTCATACTACCCTCCTTAAACATAATAATAAATCATTTTGTTTAATTTTAATATATATAAAAACAAGAATATTAAAGTTATATTTTATGAAAAGTCATAAATACTCAAATGGGATATCAATTTAAGAATGAACAAATCGTCAAGTCTTGAAGTATCTAATCCTGTTATCTTACTTATTCTCAACAGTCTATATCTTAAAGTTTCTACATGTATATGAAGTTTTTCAGAACTTTCTTTTTTGCTCAAATTATTTCTTATGTATGTCGAAAGTGTATTTAACAATTCAGCGTTGTGCTCATCATCATAGTTTTTAAGTTTTTCTAAGATATCAAAAAGATAAAGCTTCATTTCTTCGTTTTCTAGAATTTCTAGTAATATTTTAAAGTTTACAGAGTTATCTAAGGTATCAACTTGCTCTTTTGAAATATTGCAAATATTACAAGCCTCTTTGTATGCTTGATTAATATTCTCTAATCTATTTTTTAGAGTTGATACTCCAATTTTTAAATCTTTGTAAGTGGCTGCAATTCTTTTTATCAAATCTGAAATAGGATCATTTTTGGAAAATACAAATGTTACCATATTATTTCCATCTTCCGTAAATAGAAATTTTTCATTTAGAGAAAATTCCATTATTTGGCGTATTCTAGAATTAGATTCTCTAGAATTTAACCATTTGAAATATATAGCGTAATAACTTTCTTCATACCAACCCATATATGACAAAATGCTATCTCTGAAACGTTCATCTAGTTTTTGTCCACTCAAAAGTATTTCCGTAATGATTCTATTATTAGCACTTTGTGCTAAAAGAATATTTTGTTCAGAAATCACTATATTTTTCAATAGTGAAATCGCATAATTAATACAGCTTTCTTGAAAATCCGTCAGATCTTCTTTGTTTTTCCCCTTAACTATTAGATAAGCAAATATATATCCCCTATGTTTAAGAGGAATATAGTAATTACTTTTTATCATTGAATTACCAAGTAGCTCACTAAACTTCTCATAGCATACATCTAGACCTGTTAATTTTCGTACTTCACTTATTATTTCTTCCATGCAGACTCCATCAGTCTGCTTGCTTAATAATTTATAGTAAGATTTTAATATATTTAGAATATTATCATTTACTTTATTAAATAATAAATCATAAAATCTATTAACAAGATCTGAGTAAACAGTTTCTCGCTCTAACAAAAAAACAGGAATACAATATTTATTTGCCTCATTTATTAATTCGTCAGATATAGAGCCGAAATATCTCCCAACTTTTATACCTATTGCCGCAACATTTTTTTCGTGCGCAGTTTTTATTAAATTTTCTTTATATTGCTCGTTACTAGTAAATGCATATCCTGCAGTAAGAACTAACTCATTTCCTTTTAGCCAATCCATTCCATCGGGAGTTTCCAATATTAAAATATTCTTTGCTTTATTTTCTAAACCATCTCGTCCAGCTATTAAAGTACTCTTATTTATATAATTTTTATCAACCAATTCTCTAACAGTTAAATAGTTTTCCAAAAAATCACCTCTTCTTAAGTTTTCTATATTTTAACTTACTATCATCTAAAAATGCAAATAACACTAATTTTCAAAAGAATAAATTAAAAAACCTATTGATGATTGCTTTTTAATTAAACAAAAAATATCAGTTTGCATCAACCATGAATAAGCTGAAACACAGACTATTTAACACAAAAAATTTTTATCAACTACAAGCTGGTTCCATTACTACACAAAACATACCTTTCATTATCCTTTGAGCTCCATGACTATAGCCTATGTAATTCTTTTTATTGAAACTTTTCTATTTTTACTTTCCAACTAGATCTTCATTAGTCGAACTCTTTGCATAACTATAGGGCACGTATCTACTAAGAAAGTATCTAAAGTAATAGAGAATATGTACACAAAAACATATTCTAAATCTTTTATATCAACACTAAGCAAGAATCTTGATAAAGAAGTTAAACTATAGAGAATAGTAACTTAAGTATAATAAAATATCCATAATTACTTTTAGACGTGGTTTACATAAAGTTAAGACAAAATCATAGAGTGGTGTCAAAAACTTGCAATATTACAATAAGAATAAACGAAAAAGAAAATAGAAAAATCATAGGATTAGACCTAAGTTATAGTGAAAGCAAGTATTCATGGTAAAATTTCTTCAAATATATAAAAGCTAAAGCCCTATCTGTGCTTAAATGATAATATAATATACTCATAAAGGACTAGTAAATTTTACACGAAATTTTGGCTTTGACTATTTTTTATTAAATTTAACTTATTGGTATTCTTATCTTTAAATATATGAATTCCCTGTATCCTTTTTTGGAAATAAACCTTGAGAAAGAATAATAATTTCTTATATTATTATCTTATTAGTAGCATAATCAAGATACTCCATATCATGTATATCACTCATTTCAGGAACTGACCACTCAGCCCAATAAGCATTATTAGGATGAGAAGAAAGACATTGTTTTCTAAAATTAACAAAAACCATACCTGATGATACAGGAGTTGGAGGAGTCCCACACATTATAGTCTGAGGATTCTTAGAAGAGGTAACTGTATACTTTAAAGCCGACTCTTGATCATCAGTATACTCTTGAGCCTCATCTATAATTAAAAGGTCAAAGCCTTCTCCAAGACCACCAGTAGTAGTCCTAGTCCTAAACTCAACCCTTCCCCCAGTTTCTGGAATCTCCACTCTCTCACGACCAGTAGCCCTAAGAGATTCATACTCAATCCCAGCATCATCAAGCACTCTACAAAGTTTCTCCCATGATGCATGAGAAGTATTGGTCCTATGGGCAGTATGGTTTACAACTTCACCATTAAGAAGGGAATATATCTCCCTCATCACTAAGATTTCACTCTTACCATTTCTTCTTGGCAAAGAATATCCACACTTAGTATGAGTCCAAAGCCCATCCTTATTAATGGCCAAGATATCCTTTAAAAGTAACCTCTGCCACTCCATCGTCTTTCTCTTAGATCCTTCATAAAGCTTAATAGCCTCTTTATAATTCGACTTACTATAACTATGACTTATTTTATGGGTAGGAGTCTGCTTACCTAATCTATTCATATAACAAACCCCCTTAAAAAATTGCAAATAAAAAAAGCAGTTTAACGACATACTAAGGTCAATCGAATTTAAAAATTAATATCTATATATAGAGCCAAAACACTACCTACAAGATCCACAATGTAAGGCAACCAAACCAAAAACCAGGACCAATCAATAAAGCCTGTAAGTTTTAACCCTATAAAAAGCAAAGTTAGTAGCTCATAAAAATTAACCCCTTTACTCTTCGTTTCCATAATACCTCCAATAAAAAAAGAACCTTAAGTTCTCTCATAAATATCTTTATGATTTGATTTTATATAGTTTTTATCTAATTTCTTATTAACTAATTTCCTATATGCATTCATATATATTTCTTCTTTATCTCCATTCAAAGTAAATTCATAATATAAGGCCCCCTTATGTGGCATAGACAATAGAGCCTTTGAATTTTGTAAAGTCTTACAAGACCAAACAACAAATACATCTTTAACATCCAACTTTTCCCTAACATCTAATGGAATATCAAGATAAACAGATTCAACACTTACCACTTCTCTTTTTGCTATTTCTATAAAATCTTCATGTTTCATTTTGTTTTCCTTTCTTTAAATTAACATTAAAAAAGCACCTCTAATATCTTATACCTGTAAGCTATTAGTTGTGCTTAGACTTTATTCTATTTTTTCTTCTTTCGTAAATGAAATTTAATTCTTCGAGAGTTAACTTTGAAAATGGATCTTCTTTAGGATCTGGATCATACTCAGTATTTTTTAGTTCTTTAATTTCATATTCATCAAAGTTAAATCCTAGTTTTTTATTAATTTCTTCAATTGTTATCATTTCAAAACCTCTATGCTTATACCTAATTTTGTTAACTCGTTTTTATACTCTTCAGAATAACCATTAATGCCTATTTTATTGAAAACAATATTATAAAGTATCATATCAAAATTATTATTAACGCTATACTTAAAAACTTCTCCATTATGTGCAATTACTAAACCATATTTATACTTTCTATTGTAACATACGTTTAAATCATCCACACTAGGAAATAAACTTCCTGGATGATTATGAATTGCAATTACTCTACCTTCTTCCAAAGATTTTATCATTTTTTTCATTTCTTTTGTTTGAAAAGCTGTATTTTCTACATTAAATTTATTAGAAACTAATGATCTCCCAGTCTTACTATCTACAAATACTAAGTCTTCAAACTTGGTTCCATCTCTATGTCTTAGAATTTCCTTTGACTTACTTCTTAATTCTTTAGTAACTCTTTTATTTTCTCCTAGACTATTAAATTTTCTATCATAATCGTTAGAAAAAATCTTTTTTTTGTCTATTCTAGTTTCTCTATTTAGACCTTTATTGCTCTGTTCTTTCTCGCTAAGTTTTATTCTTTCCTTTATCTTATCATTTTTATCGGGATCAGTCCAATCTTTATGAGTATGAACATTCCTCTTCTTACCCCCATCTCTAGGGTCATATATAACAGTACAATCACAATGTCTATGACGTCTAAAGACTGCATTACCATTATCTTTGACATCTTTATAATCATATACACCAACAAGATTTGAACACCAATCACAACAATGTCCATTACTCTTTCTTATAATCTTAGGGGAAAGACCTGCCTTATAGTGAAAATCTGCATTAGACCTAATAAGATTATCTATAACAGACATAGAGAAGTTTTCTATAGAAGAATAAAAGGTATCAGCTGCATCCTCATATTTATCACTATTAGATACATAATTTACAATACCACGAACCTTATCTTCGTTATACCCACTGTCTATAGCCTTTATGCTAATGCCTGCATCCTTATTTAGACTAGTTTGAACTTCCTTTCCATAATCATTAATAATATTATAGTTTTCCTTTAGCCTAGGATTAATAAGTCTATCAGCTATATTATAATACATCTTTCCATCAGGAAGAACTCCATCTTTCAAATTGTCTTTAAAAGCATCAGCTAAAATATCTCCAAGCTCCTTAGCAAATTGAGATGAATCCTCATGATTGGCCATCTTCTTTTTTAACCTCAAAAGCTTATCTTTTAATACCCTAGATTCCTTAGTCTTAAGCTTAAAAGATTCATCTATAGCCTTAGCTAATTCAGGAACTATATCCTTATCCATTTAAACCGCCCTTATCTATTTCGGGAGGATTCTCACTTGCATTAAAACCAGTAAGGTCAGAGAGATTATCCTTGCCAAAAAATCCAGGTATAGCCTGATTAATCTTAATAGATGCATCTCCAATCCCAGAAAGAGTAGCCACATCAGGCTCGAACACAGGTTGCCACTTAGGCTTAATAGAATAAAACTGATTCCTTAAATATGGATGCTTATCTTCAAGACACCTTGCCACATAGCCAACATTTAAAAACCCAGCTCCAAAACATCTTTGAGCCTTTCTAGCAGTAATCCTTAAAGTCTCATGACTTGCCTTAATAGCCTCAGCAGATGATGGATTGTCAGTAATAAAACCTAGTTCATCGATAGTATATAATAATTTTCATTTTAGACTGAAGTAATTTCAGAATTTATGGTAATCTATATTTTGACGAATCACTAATAATAACTAATACTATTTAAAGATTTAAGAATCATTTTTCTTCTTACAAAAAAAGAGACTTAAAGAAAGTCTCAATTTCATCTTATTCATTTATTAAGTTCAATTTTCTTAATATTGTCATAAATAAGGAAAGAAGTACTGCTACAACTGATGCTAATACCATTCCAGAAAGTTCAATTGATGCTAATTTAATTTTTAATCCAGATAATCCCGCTATAAAAATTACAGAAGTTAGAATTAGGTTAACAGATTTAGAATAGTCAACCTTTTGATCAACTAGAAGTCTTATTCCGCTTGTTCCAATCATTCCATAAAGTAGAAATGTAACTCCACCAATTACATTGCCCGGTATGGTTTGAATTAAGGCAGCTAGTGGTCCAAAAAATGCCATAATGATTGATATAATTGAAGCAGCGCCTATAACTTGAACAGAATATACTCCAGTTATAGCCATTACTCCAATATTTTCACCATAGGTTGTGGTTGGTACCCCTCCTACAAGACCAGAAAGCGCAGATGAAAAGTTATCAGCAAATATTGACCTATGAAGTCCTGGGTCTTCAAGTAAATTTCTTCCTATAATATTACTTGTGACAACTTGATGAGATACATGCTCGCTTGTTATTACAAGTATTACTGGAATCATTGATAGAATTGCCTCTGCTGAAAATTTAGGTGAAGAGAAGTTTGGTATAGTAAAAATTTTTGCATCTATTACTGGTGTGAAATCTACCATGCCAAAAAATATAGCAGAAATATAACCTACTATTATAGCTATTAAAATAGGGATTGTTGAAAAGAATCCCTTAAAAGCAACAGAGCCAATTATGGCAGTAAATAATGTTATGGCAAATACAAAAAAGTCACTAGTGGTAGCTGTGTTTGTCATTAGATTGGCACCAATTGAACCACCTGTTACTGTATTTCCAGCAAGTTCAAAACCTATAAGGGCTACTACTGCTCCCATTGCGGCAGGCGGTAGTACTAAATCTATCCATCCTATACCAAATTTATAAATAAAATAAGCTAATAAACAACCTAGAAGTCCGACAACAATAAAAGCACCTTGAGCATATTCAAACCCATCTTTTGCAATTATAGCTGTACCTGGTGCTAAAAATGCAAATGAAGAACCTAAATAAGCTGGTGCCTTTTTCTTTGTAATTAATATAAATAATAAAGTTCCTATACCATTCATAAATAGCACAATTCCTGGATTTATTTTAAATAAAATAGGAACTAGTACACTTGCTCCAAACATTGCAAAGGTATGTTGGATTGACAAGGGCAATAATAATTTAAAGGGTACTCTATCTTCGACTTGGTAAATTTTTTTTGAATTTTTCATAATACCTCCATATTTTACTAAGAGTTATGTTAACAAATATAGATTATATTGTCAATAATAATCTTAAAAATAGGCATATGAAAAGCCCAGAGAATCTGGGCTAAATTATGTATTATCTTATTCTGCTGGTGAGATTGCTTCTACTGGACATACTGCTGAACATGATCCACAGTCGATACAAGTATCTTCATCTATAACATAAGCTGCATCTCCTTGTTCAATAGCTTGAACTGGACATTCTCCTTCACAAGAACCACATGAAATACATGTATTTTCATCTATTCTATAAGCCATAATTTACCTCCTAATTTATTATATTTATATTATAGTAGTTAGCTTTATTTATGTCAAATGATAGTAAGTATCAACAACTTTAACTAATTTCACTTATTTCTTTAGAGCAATATGTTCTTATAATTTCAGAATCATCATCTTCTAGTTTAACTCTCACCTTACATTTTTTCTTTACATAGTTATTTTCTAAAACTATACCAATGCCATCTTCTGTTTTTACTTTTTGACCTGGTTTTGGCATACTTTTTTTAGCAATTTTATAATTTTCATCTTCGTAAGCAAGGCAACACATTAGTCTTCCACATAAACCTGAAATTTTATTAGGATCGAGAGTTATTTCTTGTTGTTTGGCCATTTTTATAGAAAGAGGTTGAAAGTCATTTAAGAATCTAGAACAGCAGCACTTTTGACCACATATTCCAACACTTGCAATAAGTTTTGCATGGTCTCTAACTCCAATTTGCCTAAGCTCAATCCTATTTTTATAAATTGATGCTAGCTCTTTGACAAGCTTTCTAAAGTCAACCCTAGTATTTGAAGAAAAATAAATCATTAGTTTTTTCCTATCAAATGTAAATTCTCCATCTATGGCATGAAGATTAAGACCTAGTCTATCTGCCTTTTCTTGACAAATTTGAACTGCTTCTTTAGCTTCTTTTTTGTTTTTGTAGTCTTTAATTAAATCTTCTTCATTAGCTTTTCTAATTACTTTACTTAATTCTTTATCAAATTCTTTTGGATTTATTTCCTTATTTACCACTTTTACCATTCCTATTTCAAGGCATGAGTTAGAGTTAACTATAACTTGATCATTAAAATTAAGGTCTAGATCACAAGGATCAAAGTAATATATTTTCCCTGCTTTTTTAAAGCTTATTCCTACTACTTTCAAACTCTTTCCCCTCTCTATATATAAAAAAAATGAAATTTTCAACAGAAATGTCAAAATTAACATTATTTTTAAAGCCTTTTTTAATCTCTTCTATTTTTTTTACTATCCTTTCAATAGAGTCAAAAGGCAAATCCTCTATTCTTTTAAAGTAGAATATGGAATTCTTATCTTCTATCATATCTTTACTAAAATACTTATATCTTAATAAATTATTAAAAAAAACTGATATTTGATCAAACAAATCTTCTCTTTTATCCTTTAGCTTATTAAAGAATTCCTTGTTTTTATAAAATATTGAAAGATTTCCCTTAATAATACCTGTTAAAATATTACAAAGTTCATCATAATCTACTGATTCATTTTCGTTTTTACTTTCAAAACTAATAATTTGGCATCTTGACCTAATGGTTTTAAGTAAATTATAAGAATTATTTGTCGTAAATATAGTTACCACATAATCTTTAGAATCTTCTATACTCTTTAATAAGGCATTAGAGCTTTCTAAAGTGAGATTTTGACTATCATTTATTATATAGATTTTAATTTTTCCATTATATGGTCTTAGATACATATCTCTGATCATATCTCTAATAATAGTTATAGGAATATTTTTAAGATCAAAGTCCTTATTAATTATGTCAAGATCAGGATTCTCATTACCTATTATATCAACACCATAATTATTAAAAATTTTTTCTGAAAACTCTATTGCCTTCTCTAAAGTGTACTTTTTGTTTATGCTTTCAAAGATGTAAGCATTAAAAATTTTATTATTTTTTAATTGATTTCCTAATATTTCCATAAATTAGATTCTAATATATTGGTCTACATCTAAAATGAATATTGTTGCTCCACCTACATTCACATCTACTGGTGCACTTGCAGCAAGAAGTGGAGAATCAGCTGTAGGATTTAT
This sequence comes from Anaerococcus faecalis, assembly GCF_013371425.1. Taxonomy (NCBI): domain Bacteria; kingdom Bacillati; phylum Bacillota; class Tissierellia; order Tissierellales; family Peptoniphilaceae; genus Anaerococcus; species Anaerococcus faecalis. Next base: position 43,240 of record NZ_JABVBA010000001.1, on the reverse strand, counting down.
AACTGAAGATTGGGTTGTTCTTTTTCTACAATTATCTTCTATAATTTTCTTAACTTCTTCAAGTTTTTCTTCCTCTATACCTATAAGTAAGGTTGTGTTTCCTTCTCTTAAAAAACCTCCAGTAGTTGCAAGTTTAGTTACTCTATATCTTTTATCTGTTAATGAGTCCATCAAAAAGTTTGCATCTGCATCTTGAACTATAGCTATTAAAAGTTTCATTTTATCTCCTTTAAATAATCATTAATAATTTTCAAACATGAATTAATAACAGTATTAACATCTTTATTAGCATCAACTGATATAATTTCATCTTCATACATCTTAGAAAGTTTAATATATCCATCATATATTTTTTTATGAAAAGTGTAATCTTCATTCTCTAACCTATCAGAAACAAAGTTTTTCCTCTTTCTATCAAGAGCAGTCTTATAATCTATATTTAGAAAAATTGTCAAATCTGCACTGACATCTCCTATAGCAAAATCATTAATTTTCTTTATTTCATCTATACCTAAGTTTCTTCCTATACCTTGATAAAGCATTGAACTTAAGACATATCTATCACATAAGATTAAACTTCCCTTTTTTAAGAGTGGTCTTAGTTTCTCATCAACTAGTTGTGCTCTACTAGATGCATACAACAAAGCTTCACACTTATCAGACATATTAATATTTTCATTATCCAATATTATTTCTCTAATTTTTTCTGAAATTTGCGTTCCACCTGGTTCTCTGAACTTATATACTTCATACCCATTTTTAGATAATTTTTCATATATTTTTTCTAAGACAGTAGTTTTTCCAGAACCATCTGGACCTTCAAATACAATTAATTTACCATTCATATCCTTATTATACATTAATTTAGGAAAGATTAAAACAAGATGTTATATATAAAATATCTATAAACTTTAATCATAAATTTGTATAAAAAAAAGACCTTACTCGGCCTTAATTTTATTCTTCGTTCTCTTTCTCTTCAGTTTCATTAACTGTAGGAACATCAGCTGCATCACTATTAGCTTCTTCTTCATCTTCAATAACTTCTTCTTGAGGTTCTTGAAGTGAGCATATAACTTCATCATCTTCTAATAATATTGTAATGTTATTATCTTTAGCTATATCAAGATCAGCTACTGTGAATGAATCACCTATTTGCATTTCAGCTACTTCTAATTCGGCATATTGTGGTATATACATAGGTAAACATTCAACTTCTACAGTGTCAATATTTTGAACAAGAACTGAAGGCTCTACTCTTATATCATCTCTTCCATTTAGGTAAACAGGTACATTTACTCTGATAGATTCCTTAGCATTGATTGCTTGAAAGTCTACGTGGAAAAATTGTGATTTAAAAGGATGCATTTGATAATCCTTAATTAAAACCGCTACTTTTTCTCCATCAATGTTTAAATCAATAATTGTAGATGTTCCTGCTTGGCTAAGTACTTTTTCAAAATCTCTTGATGTAAATTGTACATTTACATTGTCTTTATCTTTAGCATATACAACACCTGGTACAATAGCTTGTTGTCTAAGTTTATTAACTTTATTTTTTCCAACAGCATCTCTTTTTTTCGCTTCTAATACTATATCTGCCATTGTGTCCTCCTTATTTTCATAATCACTTCATACTGACTTATTATACCTTATTTTACTTATTTTGACAATTTAAATATCAAATTTATATTTTTTATAATAACAACATAAATTTGGGGTATATTATTATAGATAAGATTTATTTTAGGAGGTATATATGACAGAAAGAAAGAAAAAATTTGGTGAAGAAATAGTTACCGTTATTGGTGATGAGCTTAATATTGGTGATACAGCTCCAAATTTTAAAGCTATAAACAATGACTTATCAGAATATGACTTTTATAAAGAAGAAGAAGGAAAAATAAAAATTATATCAGTAGTTCCTTCACTTGATACATCAGTTTGTGAAATACAAACTACTAAATTTAACCAAGCTGCTGCTGATATAAGCCCAGATGTAGTTATAGTTACTATATCAAACGATCTACCTTTTGCTCAAGAAAGATTCTGCTCAGCTAAAGGTATTGACCAAGTAAAAACAGTATCCGACTATAACTATCTTGACTTTGCTGATAAATATGGAACTTTAATTAAAGAGCTAAAATTACAAAATAGAGCAGTTTTTGTAATAGATAAAGATAATAAATTAGTTCATATTGAATATCTTGAACAAAATACATCTCTACCTGATTATAAAGCTGCTATAGAAGCTGCTAAAAATTTAATTTAAATATCTATTCAAAAAACATCCCAACGGGATGTTTTTTAGATAGATATAAATTCTTAATACCTTTAAATACTCTAAAGTAATATTAAAAACTATTTGAATTTTATTTATAATGCTCTAATCTAATAGTTAATCTATATCTACATTTTCTTAAGCTAAAAAATCATTAATACAATTTATTAGCTTTCAAAAAGTCAGATTATAGCAACTTTATCACATATTATTCATATGTTTTAAAATCACTATAATTGAATGATACACAAAAATATATTTTCTAATTATCTAAGTTAACTATTCTTATAAAGCAAACTCTCAATTAAAGATAGGGTTGTTATAGAGGCAACCCCTTTCTTAGAACTTACCAAATCAATATTTAGTGAAGATATACTTTCATAATCTATATCTCCATATAAAACACCATCAATATAACTTGTTCCAACATCTATAAGTATTTGCCCATCTTTAAAATATTTTTTATCATAGTAATTAGCTATACCAATAGCACTTATAAATATATCAGCATTTTTTACTTTTTCTATTTGATTCTCACTCTTGGAATTAAACATTGTCACCGTAGCTTTTTTTGAATTTAGATACATAAATAATGGCTTTCCAATAACATTATTAGAATTAGCTACAATTACATCTTTGCCCCTTAAATCTATGTTCATATATTCAATAAACTTTATAACAGACCTTGCAGTTTGAGGCATATGCGAGAAATCCTTATCCATAATTTCTCCTAAAGATTCATAAGTAAACCCATCTAAATCGTTAAAAGGCATATTATTTCTAAGATATTTCAAATCAGTATTTGAATCTAAAGGTTGAAGGATTATAAAGCCATCAATATTACTAAGCTTATTACAATATTCAATTATATCTATATGATTTTGATCATTACTAAAGAGCTTATCAACTACATCAATTTCAAATTCCTCACATCTTTTTAAAATAGCCTTTTTATATGCTAAAACAGGCCCCTTATTAATCTGAGAAATTATTAAAAGTTTCTTTTTGTATTTATTTTTTTTTATTTTTTTAATTAGATTTTCTATTATTTTATCTGAATTTATAATTTTCATATTATTTATAAAAAACGTCCCTAAGGACGTTTTGTACTTTACTTATATTAAAATATTCTTTTAGCTCCAACATATGAATTTTGATACCATGAACTATAGATATTATCTATAACTACTCCTCTTGATGGTGTAGATGCATGTACAAAATCTCCATTAGAATTAATAATCATTCCTACATGATCTATAACTCCATCAGATGAGAAGAATACTAGGTCACCTGCTTGAAGATTAGTTACTGAATATCCATTATAAAACTGAGTTTTAGAACTTCTATTTAAATTCACTCCTACTTGTCTATAAGCATAATAAACTAATCCTGAACAATCAAATCCACTTGGTGTTGAGCCACCCCACACATAAGGATATCCTACAAATGATGCGGCAATGTTTGCAGCTTGTTGCCCACTTCCAGAAACTTGGTTATTTTGGTATGAAGCTTTTTCTGCTACTATATTATTTGTTTTTTCTTCAACTATTGGAGCAGGTTTTGCTACTTCTGTATCTGAAAGATAGCTTGCATTTATATAAGCTGTTTGTCCATTATATGAAATTTGTAACCAGCCATTAGCAAGTTGTCCTTCTACCTTATCTCCTTTACTTATATTACCTATAGTATTAGAATAAGTGTTCGCTTGACTTCTTACTCTTAATGATGGTGTATTTACCCAACCTGTATAATAAACAGCCTTAGCTTCTTCTTTTTCTTCATTTACTTCTTTTTCTTCTACAACTGGAGCTGGTTTTGCTACTTCTGTATCTGACAGATAATCAGCACTTACAAAACCTGTTTGTCCATTGTAAGAAATCTTTAGCCAACCATCTTTAAGCTCTCCACTTAACTTATCACCTTTAGTTACGGCTCCTAACAAGTTTGAACTAGTACCTGCACCACTTCTTACATTAAGTGCTTCAATATTTACCCATCCTGTGTAAGCAATTGGCTTTTGAGCTTCTTCTTCAGCCTTTTTCTCAGCTTCTTTTCTTTGAGCCTCTTCTTCAGCCTTTTTCTCAGCTTCTTTTCTTTGAGCCTCTTCTTCAGCCTTTTTCTCAGCTTCTTTTCTTTGAGCCTCTTCTTCAGCTTTTTTCTCAGCTTCTTTTCTTTGAGCCTCTTCTTCAGCCTTTTTCTCAGCTTCTACTTTTTGAGCCTCTTCTTCAGCCTTTTTCTCGGCTTCTACTTTTTGAGCCTCTTCTTCGGCTTTTTTCTCAGCTTCTACCTTTTGAGCTTCTTCAGGCTCTTTTTCTTCAACTATTTGGTCAGATAAAAAGTTTAAGTTTATGTATCCCTTTTCAGTTTTTAGCCAACCATCTTCTATAATACCTGAAACTTTATCATTTTTATTTAAAACACCTACTATGTTATTTTCTTGGTCTGTTTTTGATGATCTAATATTAAGAGAATCAACACTTACATATTTTTCTACTACAGATTCATCTACTTTATCATTCTTTTTTTCAACTACATTTGAAATTGTATCTTCTTCAATTTTTTTTACATCGTTTTCTTTGATTTTTTTGTCAACAGCTTTTACGATTGCTTGTTCACTTGAAGATTCAAGAATTGAAGGATCAGCTAAGTTTCTAGATGTTTCAATCTTTTCATTTTTTCTATTGCTTTTATTATCCTTTTCAGCAAACTTAGTATTCTTAACTTCATTAGCATAGTCTTTTTTTACAGTTTCTACTTTTGAAGCAAGATTACTGTCCACATAAGATACGTTGCTATCAAGTACCTTTTTTGATTGATCTTCTTTATCTAGATTATTCATTGTAGAAGCATAAGCAGTTGCCCCGATAGTTACTGCTGCTAATACTCCAATTGTCGATCCTATATTTTTCTTACTCATTGTATCCTCCGTCTATTATTATCTGTTATGAAATTCTGTTATGAAATCTAGAATAATAATATATCTTTTTGATAAAATAGTCAACAATTAGTTACAAAAAAATTACACTTTTAGCAGCTTTTTTTATGTATATTTATAATTTAGAATGATAATTCCCAATAAATTTAAATTATTAAAAAATAAAAAAATAAATTTCGTAATTTTTTATTCACTTTTACGAAACATTTGTAACTATTAAAAATTATTTTAATAAAATTATATATAAAAAAAGAGTAAATCTATAAGCCGTGTTCTGTTAAAATAATCATCTATCTAGGCTAATTGTCACCAATTAGCTCAAGCGAACTACCATACTGGACCGTTACGAGCAGCAATCCTACTGTCCCTTTTGTTCTTGCACCGGATGGGGTTTACACAGCGTAATTATCACTAATCACCTGGTGAGCTCTTACCTCACCATTCCACCCTTACCAAATAAATTGGCGGTATACTTTCTGTTGCACTTGCCTGAAGGTCACCCTTACTAGACGTTATCTAGCATCCTTGCTCTGTGGTGCACGGACTTTCCTCGTCTAAGACGCGATTATTCGATTTACTCTATTTAGTATTTTACCATATTTTTATAAATTTCAAAATTAAATAAACTCTCTAAATTTTTCATTAAAAGAAAAATATACTATATTGGTATCAAAATTATCTAATAAAAGTTTTCTAAGCATCCATATCACATGATTCTCACTTGCAAAATGCCCTGGATCAAGTATAACTATATCCTTATAGTTATCTAAAGCTTCATGATATTTTACATCACTTGTTATTATAAGATCACATTCTTTTTTAATGGCATCTTCTATAAAATCACTTCCTGCTCCTCCACATAAGGCAACTTTTGATATTTCTTTATCTGGATCTCCATAAAGAATTATTCCCTTACATTCTAGTTTTTCTTTAACAATCTGTGCAAAATCTCTAGCTTTAATTTTTTCTACATTTCCAAATCTAGCAATAGGGTATTCATTGTAATCATCCAATTTTTTGACATCTTTAAGGCTTAATATTTTTGCAAGATTATCATTTACTCCACCTTCAGCCTTATCAAGATTAGTATGCATAGCATAGACACTTATATCTTCTTTTATAAGTAGTTCTATATTTTTATTATATTTTGTAGATAAATCTATTGATTTAAGTGGGATAAAAAACATCGGGTGATGGTTTATAATAAGATTACATTTGTTTATTTTAGCATTTATTATAGTTTCATAACTTAAGTCCATGGATACTAGTATTCCTGTAAGTTCTTTTTCTAGATTTCCAATTTGAAGACCAGAATTATCCCAATCTTCTTGTAAATCTTCTGGAAATTTTTCATTTAGAAATTCTATTACTTCTCTTATTTTCATATTCTTTTACCTCTTTTATTGCTCTAAGTCTTTGTTGAACTAAATCAAGCCCTTCCTTATTAATAGAATTGTTCTCAATCTGCTTTTTAAAAGCTAAGTTCTTTTTCTCAATTTTAAAAAGTCTTGGCATTAGTAAAGGATTTTCTTCCTCATATATAAACTTACCAAAATAAATTTCCGAAAGCTTTAAAACTCTGTCAGCTCCATTTTTAAATCTAATTATATCATAATGTTTTCTACCATCTTTAATTAGAAAGTCTTTATCTATATAGAAATTATTATTATTAAGAAATTCCCTAAGCTTTTCGTTACCAATATTTCCCTCACAAATTACATAATCAAGCTTTCTTGCCTTATCTATATTAGCCTTTAAAATCTCAATTATACTTACAGCTCCCATACCAGCTATTATCGCTATTTGATTTTCTTTTATATCTATTCCTTCAAAACCATCACACACTTTTGTTTTTATTATCTTTCTTAAATCATCATTTAGTTCATCTTCAAGTTTTTTTAGACTCGCTTTTGATATATCTGTTGCGAGTATATCATATGATTTACCAGTTTTTGCTAAATATAAAGGGACCAATCCATGATCAGTCCCTATATCTATAACTTTCTTTCCACAGTCTACAATATTTACTATCTCTTTTAATCTTTTTGTAATCTTCATTTATAAAAAGTCTCTCAATAATTCACTCTTATTAGGAGATTTTAACTTCCTAAGTGCTTTTGCCTCAATTTGTCTTATTCTTTCACGTGTAACGTCAAATTCTTTACCAACTTCTTCAAGTGTCCTAGGTGTACCATCTATAAGTCCGAATCTAAGTTGTAATACTCTTTTCTCTCTTGCACCAAGACACGATAAAACTTCATTTAATTGGTCTCTAAGCATCGAATAATTTGCAGCATCATCAGGATTTATGGCTGTATCATCTTCTATAAAATCTCCTAAGTGGCTGTCCTCTTCCTCACCTATAGGTGTCTCTAAACTAACTGGTTCTTGTGCAATTTTTCTAATTTCTTGAACCTTTTCTACCTCTATTCCCATTTGCTCAGCTATTTCTTCATTAGAAGGATCACGACCCAAATCTTGAACTAATTGCCTTTGAATCCTTACAAGTTTATTAATAGTTTCTACCATATGAACAGGTATTCTAATAGTTCTTGCTTGATCTGCTATAGCTCGAGTTATAGCTTGTCTTATCCACCATGTAGCATAAGTTGAAAATTTAAACCCTCTATTATAATCATATTTATCAACAGCCTTCATAAGACCCATATTTCCTTCTTGAATAAGGTCCAAAAAGCTCATTCCACGACCTACATATTTTTTCGCAATTGATACTACTAATCTTAAGTTCGTTTCAGCAAGTTTTTGTTTAGCTCTATTGGCATCAAATATTGCCTTATTAAGTTTTTTTACATCTTCTGAATCAAATCCCTTATCACTGAAAATTTTATTACAAAGAGATTTGATAGCTTTAAATCTTTCTAAATCTTTTATAGAATCTTCTGATAGTGTCTTTTTATCTAGAATTTGTTTAGCCTTATTCCCAAAATTAATTAAATCATTAATTAAAAGTCTATCATTTGTTTTCAATGATTGAACTTCTACACCTTTTTTATAAAGATCTGAAAAAGCAAGATAAATCAATGATACTATATCATCTGATTCTTTAGTCGCAACAAGTTTACCAAAATTATCAAATAAATCACACAAGATATTAGCTTCTTTTTCGCTTAATTCCTTATCTAAAATCGACTTCTGAGCTATATCACATATTAAAATCTTTGATTTTATTGCATCACGTTGATCTTCTGTAAGCTCTTGATTAAGCATATTCTGAAATTGACTGCCAATACCTATTAAGGATAATATATTTACCCTTGTATCTTCATCAAGCTCTTTTCCCTCTTTTGTAAGGCTATTTGCCTTGAGCAAAGTTATAGATAAATCCCCATAAAATATATCTAAAGCAAGCTTTGTTTTGTTTTGTTTAGTTAGCTTTTTCCCAGCTTTTGATCTTAAAGCTATGTCCCCTAACTCCATTTTTTTAGCAAGATAAATTTCTTCTCTTGCATCCAAAAGCTTAACCTTGCCAATTTCCTTTAAATACATCTTAACTGGATCATCAGTCTTTATTCCGACGACATCATTTTGACTAGCCTTTTTTTCTATTTTTTCCTTTACATTAGCCCTTTTCATATGATCTTCTAATAACTCATCTGAAAAATCTTCATCTTCATCTAATTCATCTTCTAAATCATCATCTAAGTCATCTTCCAAATCATCTTCTGTATCTTCATCTTCATCTAGTATAGTTCTTTGTTCTTCTACAATCTCAATACCATTAGAAATTATCTGGCCTATAACGTACTTTTTGCCTTCATCTTCCATTTCACTAATAGATTCAAAAGTGTAAATTTGTTTATAAGTTACAACTCCATCTTGTGATTCACTTATAGATTTAAATTCATCTATAATTTCCTTTAGAAGATCATCTTCCAGCATCTTATCATTATCACTAGTCATAAGTCTCCCCTCCAGCTCTGAAGTGATTAATCTTTCTTTGATCTAAGTTTTTTAAGTAATTTTCTTTTATTTTCAAGTTTTATTTTTTCCTTTAATTCGAAGGATTCAATTTTATTTGCTTTGTTTTCTATATAATCTATTATAAAATAGTAATCTTTTGTAAAATCATCTCTTATATTTACTATATCATCATGACTTTTGATGTAGTCTTTCAGCTTTTCTACTCTTTCATCCTTTAAAACCTTATCAAAAAATTCCGCATCATCATTGTAATCATCTCTTTGGTTTAAAAATAACCTAAGTGTTTCAAGTTCATTTGTAGATATGGTATATTTTTTATAGTCAATAATTCTATTTTTCTTGAAAGATTTTTCTTTTAAGTTTCTAGAATTTGTTTTATTTGTGTAGTTCTCATTATACTTTAATATGGATTGTTTTAAAGTTTGTTTTTCAATATTAAAAAGCTTACTAACATTATTTATAAATATTTCTCTAGTTAAATCAGATCTTATTGATGCCAAAAACTCAATAAATAAGTTTAATTTATCAAGTTTTTCATTTTTGTTACTTGAAGCATAAATATCAAGTATTTTATTATACTTATAGTTGTATACATCATCAGCTTCTTCCATTCTTTCTTTAAAAACATCTTTTCCATATTTTTTTACAAAATCATCAGGATCTAGACCATCTTCAAGTTTTATTACCCTCGCCTTAATATCCTCATCTAAAAGTATTTCAATAGCTCTATCTGTAGCTTTTATTCCAGCACTATCTTGATCATAGCAGATATAGACATTATCAGCATATCTTTTCAAAAGCTTCGCTTGATCATGAGTTAAAGCTGTACCTAGGCTTGCCACTGCAATATCTATACCTTGGTTATTAAGTCCCATAACATCCATATAGCCTTCTACTAAAATTATATCTTTAGTATTTTGTTTTTTATAGATATTTAATCCATATAGATTATATCTTTTCTTAAAGACCTCACTTTCAGGTGAATTAAGATACTTAGGCATAGAATTATCTATACTTCTTCCACCAAAACCTATTACCTTCCCATAATGATTTATTATTGGAAAAATAAGTCTATTTCTATACTTATCATAATATCTTCCATTTTCAGTTTTCTTTATTAAACCTAGCTTTTGAATATCTTCAAGTAGGTAATCCTTCTTTTTTACAAAATTTAATAAATCATCCCAAGAATTTTTGGCATATCCAAGCATAAAGGTATTAACGACACTAGAAGAAAATCCCCTATTTTTAAGATAAATTTGAGCTTCTTTATTTGTTAAAAGATTTTTATAAAAAAACATCATAATTTCTTTATTTATATCATAATAAGAATTCAAAATAGCGTTCTTTTTAGAAGAAACATTATTATCTATCTTAATACCTGCCTTATTAGCCAAGTATTTCATTGAATCAATATAAGAAAGACCTTCTTTTTGCATAATAAAAGAAACAACATCTCCTCCTTGGCCGCAACCGAAGCAATGAAATAATTGTTTCTTGTCATCAACTGTAAAAGATGGAGTTTTTTCATGATGAAACGGGCATAAACCCTTATAGGAAGAACCAGCTTTTTTTAAATCGACATATTCTCCTATTATAGCTACAATATCCGAATTGTCTAAAATTTCATTCTTCTTTTCATCAGATATAAATACCATTAAACCACCCCTTGATATTAAGTTATTATACTTTTATAATTTTTTTCTTCAATAATTAAAATAAAAGGATAAGGTAGTTATCCTAATTATCAAATATTTTCTTAAGTAAAATTTTTTGTCCATTAGAATATGGAGGATATTTTACCTTAATATCAATATTTGTTGACCTCTGCATAAGAGCTTTTCTATTAGAAAAATTTATAAATCCAAATTTCCCATGGTAGCCTCCCATACCAGACTCTCCTACTCCACCAAATTCTAGATTAGGATTTGTTATATGCATAATAGTATCATTTATACAGACACCACCTGCTGAAATACCATTTACAAAACTATTTATATGTTCATTATCCTCAGAGAAAATATACATACTAAGTGGCTTATCCATATTCTTTACTTTATTTATAATATCGAACATATCTTCATATGCTATCACAGGTAATATAGGTCCAAAAATTTCTTCTTTCATTATTTTATTATTAAAGTCTACATTTTCTATAATAGTAGGTTCAATCTTTAAAAGATTTAAATCATATAAACCACCACTATAAATATCTTGATTTTTTATCAATGAAACAAGCCTTTCTAAAGCATATGTATCTATAATTTTGGGATAGTCAGGATTATTTAAAGGAAAATCGCCAAAAAATTCTATAATATAAGCTTTCATTAACATTAAAAGCTTTTCTTTAACATCTTTATGCACAAGTAAGTAGTCTGGTGCAACACAAGTTTGTCCTGCATTTAATAATTTCCCCCAAATTATCCTTTTAGCTGCAAGCCTTAGATTGCTTGTTTCATCTACTATGCAAGGACTCTTTCCACCAAGCTCTAAGGTGACTTTTACAAGATTTTCACTTGCTTTTTTCATTATAGTCCTACCAACTTTTGATGAACCCGTAAAAAATATATGGTCATATTTATAACTTAAAAGTTCATCATAATCTATTTTTTCATTATCAATACAATATATAAACGATCTATCGAAGCTTTCATTAATAATTTTTCTGATTATATAAGATGTATGATTGGATTTTCTAGATGTTTTTAAGATTACAGTATTTCCACTAGCTATAGCCGAAATAACAGGTACCATTGAAAGCATAAAAGGATAGTTCCAAGGAGATATAATAAGAGTAAGTCCCAAAGGCTCATATATAATATAACTTTTTGCAGGCATAGATATAGAATTTGTCTGAACTCTTTCCTTTTTCATCCGATTTTTTAAATTATCTATAGCAAAATTTATTTCACTATATACAGGACCTATCTCAGATATATATGATTCAGTTTCTGATTTACTTAAATCTTTTTTTAAAGCAAGAATAATTTCACTTTCATTATTTTTAATAGATTTTTTCAAAATTTTTAGTGTATTTATTCTAAATTCTTCATTTTTTGTTCTATCAGATTTAAATAATATCTTTTGTTCATTTATTATATTTTTAAATTCATTCATAACTTTCTCCTTTATACCTTAAGATATTAATACCCAATTTTAGAAATTAAAAAAACCCCTAAATCTGTATTTTAGATTTGGGGTTCAGTTAAATAATTAATATTTTGACTAATCTTCTTTTTTCTTAAATATACCAAGGAGTATAGCAGAAACTATTGAACCTATTACAAAGGATAGAATAAAAAATATAGCCTGATTTAAAGAGCTCATTGCTGGAAGTACAAATACCCCACCATGTGGTGCTGGTACTGATACATTAAACAATTGAGTTAATCCTCCAGCTATACCAGCTCCTATAACTGATATTGGAATTATAAGTTGTGGTTTTGCTGCTGCAAATGGAATTGCTCCCTCTGTTATGAAAGATAATCCAAGTAGGTAATTTGATAAGGCTGACTTTCTTTCATTTTCATTGAATTTATTTTTAAATAATGTTGAAGCTAAAGCTATTGCTATTGGTGGAACCATTCCGCCTGCCATAACAGCTGCCATGAAGGCTCCATCATTTGTTCCGATGAAAGCTCCTGTTGCAAATGTATAGGCCGCCTTATTTATAGGACCACCCATATCAGCTGCCATCATAGCTCCAAGAAGAGAACCAATCAATACCTTATTAGTAGTACCCATATTCATAAGCCAGCTATTTAGTCCGTTGTTAATTCCTGTAAATATTGGATCTACAATAAAGAACATTATAACTCCTGTAATTAATAGACCAAATACAGGATAAATAAGCATTGGTTTAACAGAATCTAGTGACTTTGGCATGTTTCTACATACTTTTTTAAGCGTATTTACCACAAGACCAGCTATAAAGCCTCCCAAAAGTCCTCCTAAAAATCCAGCTCCCTCACTAGCTAAAAGACCTGCAACCATACCAGGCATTAAAGCTGGTCTGTCGGCTATTGAGTAGGCAATATATCCTGCAAGAACAGGAATGAGAAAGTTAAATGCACTTATTCCTATTTTATTTAAAAAGATGAAAGCAATTGATGAATCACCAAAAAATCTTTCAAATAAAAAAGATATAGCCATTAAAATACCACCGCCAATGACAAACGGAAGCATATGACTTACTCCATTCATAAGATCTTTGTAAATTTCAGATCTTAGATTTGTTTTCTCACTATAAGAGGTATTTGATTCTTTTTCATGATTATCTGCATAATAAATTGGAAAAGAACCTGATATAGCTTCTTTTATAAGTTCATCACTTTTTCTAATTCCATCAGATACTGGCCTTTGGATTAGTTTCTTACCATCAAATCTACTCATTTCTACTTTTTTATCAGCAGCTATAATTACAGCATCTGCATTTTTAATATCTTCATCTGTAAGTCTATTCTTAACACCATCAGAACCATTAGTTTCAATTTTTACTCTTACATTATTGACCTTGCCTGCTTTTTCTAAAGCTTCTTGAGCCATATAAGTATGAGCTACACCATTAGGACAAGCTGTAACTCCAATTATAAATTTCTGGTCTGTTTTTATTTTTTCTTCTTTATCTTCTTCTATTTCTTCTTTTACATTTTCTTTATAACAGTCAATTACATTATAAACATCTTCTGGAGTTTTGGCTTCTTTTAATTTATCAATAAATCCTTCTTTAAGAATCATCTTAGATAATTGCGCCAAAGTCTCAACATGAAGATTGTTTTCTCCATTTGGTACTGCTATTGAGAAGAATATATATGATTTTTCTCCATCAAGAGCCTCATAATCAAGCCCCTCTTCTTTTTTAGCAAACAAAACTGCAGGCTCTTTTACAGTATCATTTTTTGAGTGAGGCATGGCAATTCCCTCACCTAAGGCAGTTGATGTTTCCTCTTCTCTTTTTATAAGTCCTTGCTTGAATTCTTCCTTACTTTCAACTATACCTTCGTCAAAAAACTTTTGAGATATTTCATCAATAACATCCATCTTATTAGAAGCTTTAAGCTCCATAATCATAAGATTTCTTTTTAATAAATCTTTTATTTCCATTCTTTTACCTCAACTTTGTCTAAAATTTCATATATTAATTTTTTATCAGCTATATCTTGGCTAAAGGCTGTAGCAGAGCCTGCTGCAACTGCAAGCTTATAAGAATCTATTTTTGAAAGTCCACTCATATATCCATAAATATAGGCTCCAACCATAGAATCTCCACTACCAACTGAATTAATAAGCTTTCCTTTTATAGGATTTGCCTTATAAGCAAAATTTTCATCAATAAAAATTGATCCATTTGCACCAAGAGATACTATTACATTTTCAGCCCCTCTATCTGAAAGCTTTTTAGCATACCTTATTATATCTTCTTCATTATCGATAGATGTATCAAAAACATCTGCTAGCTCATCTTTATTTGGTTTTACTAAAAATGGTTTATAGCTTGAAAGTTCATAAAGTTTCTTCCCACTAGTGTCAAGTGCAAACCTTACATTGTTTATATCTAAGATATTAATAATTATCCTATAAAAATCATCTCCCAAGCTCTTTGGTATAGAACCTGAAATAATTACAAAATCATCTTCATTAAGTTCATCTATAAAGTCTAAGAAGCTAACTATTTCAGCTTCACTAATATTAGGACCCTTGGCATTTATTTCAGTTTCTTGTCCATATTTTAATTTAACATTTATTCTCGAATCATCTGAAACTTCAGTAAAGTTGTGAAATATATCTAATTTATCAAGCTCTTTTTTAATATAATCTCCTGTAAAGCCTCCTAAAAATCCAATATTAATTGAACTTTCTCCAAGATTTTTAAGAAGCTTAGAAACCATAATTCCCTTCCCGCCTGGATATTTTTCTTCATAGGTACTCCTTAAAGTTTCCCCATCAACAAATTTATCAATACCTAATATATAGTCTATTGACGGATTTAAAGTTAAAGTGTAAATCATAAGTCCTCCCTTATTAAGTCAACTTCGTTTATACTACATATTTTTGAAAAGTATATTCTATTTTTTTTAGAACTATCAGCTAAAATATATGCTTTTCTGGATCTTTCTATAGCTAGCCTTTTTATTTTCGCCTCGCTTGGATCATGAGTAGTAAATTCACCATTTGCATAACCATTTGCTCCAATAAAAGCTATATCAAAGTTAAAACTTGAAAGCTCTAAAATAGTTTTCTCTCCAATAGTCACATTTGTCTTTGACTTAACTAATCCACCTAATAATATGGTTTTTATTTTTTTCTTATTTAGCTTATCTATATGCATAATTCCATTAGTTACAACATTAATATCCTTATCTAGATAATCTATTAGTAAATTAGTTGTAGTTCCTGCATCAAGAAATATATATTTTGAATTACCTATTAAATTTGAAGCTTTTTTGGCTATATTACACTTTTTATCAATATTTAATACAATATTTTTATCATAAGATTTTTCTTCAAACTCTACATTTGTTAAAATCGCACCACCATGAACCCTTTTAATCTCACCTCTTTGTTCAAGAAAATCTAAATCCCTTCTTAAGGTGGATTCACTTATATCAAGCTTATCTATCAAAATCTTATTAGAAACTTGTCTAAACTCTTTTAGAGTATCTAAAATAATCTCTAACCTTTTTTCAAATATCATTTGTATATATTTTAACACATAATAAAATAAAGTCAATCATTTTCTTTCAAAATCTATCATTTTTAATCAAAAAGACTTAAAACTTGCTTTTTTATATAATATAAAAGATAATGTAACAAAAAGAAAGGGGAAAAAAACATGTTTTTTATAGGTCGATTATTTCTAAGTTGGATAACAAATGGCATAAGCCTATATATAATAGATTTATTATTTACTGGCATATCATTTACAGAAATTAAATCACTAGCTATCACTGCTCTTATGTTAATGATTGTAAATAGCTTTATTAAACCAATCTTAAAGCTCTTATCTTTGCCATTAACTATAATAACTTTTGGATTATTTTCTTTTATAGTTAATGCATTTGTATTAAAACTAGCTTTTTCTCTATCTAGTGGAGCTTTTATTGATTCATTTACTACAGCAATTTTTGCATCTATAATTCTTTCAATAATAAATCCAATACTAGATAGTTCATTCAAAAAAAATTAGGTATTATTTCAAATTATGTATTTCTTTGCATCATTACAAGTTATTCCTAAACATTTTAAAAACATATCTCAATATCGTTTGGATAGATTTTTATAGGGAATTAGCATATAAAATTTTGAAAACTTGTAATGACCTTGCAAAGATTAACTAATTTTGCAAAATCCCCTATATTACATTAAATTCTTCTTCACCCTCTATAAGATCAATTTCTTTTATTAATATATCATCAATTCTAATAAACTTATCCTTATTAAGTTTTTCTATAAAAACATTTATATATTGCTTACTTCCTTGAATATTTACTTCAACATCACCATCATACAGATTATGGACATTTCCTGTTAAGTTTAATTCATTTGCAAGCATCAAGGCCTTATATCTAAAACCAACCGCTTGGACTCTTCCTTTAAAAATCAAATTATATCTTTTCATATTTTAACTCCTAACTTTTTTATATTAATACCCAATTGATTTTCCTTTACATATTTAAAATTTGTATTATAATATAAATATACACCCCCACCCGGTGTTAGTAAGGAGGTAAAATGAAAGAACGATTTGATATTACTGGAATGACTTGTGCTTCATGCCAAGCTAATGTTACTAGAGCCGTTAAAAATCTAGGCGTAAATGATGTTAATGTAAATCTTGTATCAGAAACAATGAATGTTGATTTTGATAAAGATAAAATTTCCGAAGATGATATTATAAAAGCTGTAGAGAAAGTTGGTTACGGAGCAAGGCTTAAGGATAAAAGAGCAAAAACTTCCGTTCTAGAAGATAAATATGAGGATGAAGAAAAAAGTGTAAGATTTAGACTTATAGTATCATTTTTATTTATGATTCCACTTATGTACGTTTCTATGGGACATATGATAAATCTTCCCCTACCACATTTTTTAGACGGTGCTGAGGGTAGTGTAAACTTCGCTTTTATTCAATTTTTACTGACTATTCCGGTAATTTTTGTAAATAGAATATTTTATGTATCAGGATTTAAGGGTCTTATAAATAAGGCTCCCAATATGGACTCTTTAGTTGCTTTAGGTTCAAGTGCAGCTTTGTCATATGGTATATTTGCCATAATGAGAATGTCTTATGGATTAGGTTTTGATAATTTAGAAATAGTTGAAATGTATAGACATAATCTCTACTTTGAATCAGCTGCAATGATTTTAACTCTTATTACTTTGGGTAAATACTTTGAAAAAAGATCAAAAGGTGAAACTAAAAAATCCTTAGAATCTCTTATGAATCTTGCTCCTAAAACTGCAAGGGTCATAGTAAATGGAGTAGAAAGAGAGGTTTCAGTAGATGAATTAAACAAGGGAGATTTAATTATAGTTCGTCCAGGAGAATCAATCCCTGTTGATGGAATTATAAAAAAGGGTTCATCTTTAGTTGATGAGTCAGCTATAACTGGCGAATCAATGCCAGTTAATAAAGGGGTTGGTGATGAGGTTATTTCAGCTACAATAAACAATCAAGGAACTTTCACTTTTAAAGCAACTAAAGTTGGTGAAGATACAACCCTTGCTCAAATTATTGAACTTGTTAATGAGGCAAATGAAACAAAAGCTCCTATAGCGAAAATGGCTGATAAAATTTCTTCTATATTTGTACCTGCTGTTATTATCATAGCTATAATAACTTTTATTATATGGATGATTTTAGGATATGGATTTGAATTCGCACTAAACCTTGCTATTTCAGTTCTAGTAATATCTTGTCCATGTGCCTTAGGTCTTGCCACACCAATGGCAATAATGGTTTCTACCGGAAAAAGTGCTGAGTACGGTCTTCTATTTAAAAATGCAGAAAGTTTAGAAAACCTACACAAAGTGGATATAATCTTACTTGATAAGACAGGTACTATTACCGAAGGTAAACCAAGAGTAACTGATATTTTTACAGAAATAGAAAAAAACGAATTTATAAAAATATCTACTTCTATGGAGATGGCAAGCGAGCATCCCTTATCAAATGCTATTAATGAATATGCTAAAGAAAATGGAATCAATCCAATTAATGTAAGTGATTTTGAAGCCTTGAGCGGAAAAGGAATTAAGGCAAAATTTAATGACAAGACATATTATGCTGGAAATTCAAGACTTATGAAAGAGTTAAATATCAACTTAAAAGAATATGATCAAAAAGCTGATATTTTATCTAATGAAGGTAAAACTTCAATGTATTTTGCAGATGAAAACGAAGTTATAGGACTTATAGCAGTACAAGATAAACCAAAAGCTTTATCTAAAATTGCTATAGATGAAATGAAAAGTCTAGGCTATGAAGTAATAATGATTACTGGAGATAATGAAAAAACTGCAGAAGCTATTAGAAAAAAACTTGGTATAGATGAAAAGTATGCAGAAGTGTTGCCACAAGATAAAGAAAAAGAAGTTAAAAACCTCCAAAATATGGGTAAAAAAGTATTGATGGTTGGAGATGGTATAAATGATGCTCCAGCTCTTGCAAGAAGTAATGTATCAATGGCTATAGGAAATGGTACAGATGTAGCCATTGAATCTGCCGATATTGTCTTAATAAAAAACAATATTCTTGATATCGTAAGTGCTATAAAGCTATCTAGTAAAACCATCAAAACAATTAAAGAAAACCTATTTTGGGCTTTCTTTTATAATATAATTGGTATACCTCTTGCTGCAGGTTTATTATATCCTTTCTTTGGTATTAAGCTTTCTCCGATGTTTGGAGCTTTTGCAATGAGTTTTTCATCAGTCTTTGTATGCTTAAACTCACTTAGGTTAAGAGGATTTAAACCAGAATTTAAAAATAGTAAAAAAATAGAAGAAATAAAAAACAAAGAAAATATAAAGGAGAATAAAATGTCAGATTTAAATAAAATGATTGTAAAGGTAAATGGAATGAGTTGTAATCACTGCAAAAATCATGTAGAAGAAGCACTCAAAAAAATAGCAGGAATTGAAAAGGCAGAAGTAAACTTAGATGAAAAGTTAGCTAACGTTGCTTACTTTGGTTCTATTGATGAAGATGAAATAAAAAGAGCAATTGAAGATGCTGGATACGAATTTGTTGGTATCGAACATAAATAATGCAAGCTAATAAAGATAAAACTTTAAGAAAATTAAAAACTGTTAGAGGACAACTTGATGGAATAATCAAGATGGTCGAAGACGATAGATACTGCATAGATATTTCAAATCAAATTATGGCTTCAATATCAATACTTAAAAATATAAATACTGAAGTCCTCTCATCCCATCTTGAACACTGTGTATATGATGCTGTAAACAAAGGTTCAACAGAAGATGGGATAGAAAAGATTGAAGAAATCGAACAAGTAATAAAGAAGCTTTCAAAGTGATTTGTTTACCAACTTGATCTATGGGTATTAATTATACTGTAGGAATATAAAACAAGGAGGAATAATGACAGAAAAAAATCAAGTACAAAGCGAATTTGCCAATGAAGTAAGTGAATACAAAATTAATGATAATGTAATAGCTAAAATTGCCAAAAAAGTTTTAAACAATACAGATGGAGTATTAGCACTTAGGGGCAATATCCTAAGTTCATTTGCTGATAATTTTTCTGATGGAGAAAATACAGCAGGCATTACAATCGACGTTGATGATGCTAAAAATGCAGTAGTAAATACTAAAATCATTATTGAATATGGTAAAAAAGCTCAAGAAGTATTTGCTTCATTAGATAGAAATATAAAGAAAGAAGTAAATAATCTTACAGGAATTAATGTAAAAGCAGTTAAAGCTGAAATCGTTGATATCCTTACAAAAGATGAGTATAGAGAAAAGAAAGCTAAAAACGAAAACAAAAAAGAAGAAAAATAAAAATTTTAAAAGAGTTATTGCAATATAATGAATTATTTTGTCTATCATTGCTTATATGATATTTAACAATTAGTTCATTTTACAATAACTCTTTTTTTTAAAAATTTTTAATTATTTTCATAAGACCTTCATTTTTTTCCAAGATCTTAAAAATAATTACACCTATTATACTTACCACTATAAACTCAGATATCATAAACTGAATTAGAATTATAAAAAATGCAGTTGATGAGTCAAGTAATATGTAGGTTCCTATGGCAGGTATAAACATAAAAAGCACTGGAAATAATGAAGCAATAAATAAATTATTTTGCTTTCTAATCAATGAAAACGCTAAATATGATGCAAGTGTACCAAAAATAAGATCAAAAACGACCATATCCGAAGCAAGGTTTGCCAAAAAGCATCCTAAGACAAGACCAAGTATAAATCTTTTATTATAAAAAACTAAAAGTACCAAGATTTCACTAAATCTCAGCTGTATAGGTCCATATGCTAGTGCCGGATATATTAGAGTTATAACTGCATAAATGGCAGCTATAGCAGATGACTTAACTAAAAAATTTGTATCTTTAAAATTATATGTTTGATTTGACATATATACCCCCTTGATATTTTTTAGGATGGGTCCCAAGTAAACATCCTTTACTTATTGTAGCATATTTAGCCATTTGTGGCAATATCCAAAAATTAAAAATAGACAAAATGTCACACGATTTATTAAGGATAAAATAAAGAGTTTGTAACTTCTCGCTTAATTATTTAACTCTCTTTTTAATACTTTTTGTAATATAAAAGAAAAACTTAACTCTTTCTTGCCCTTACATATAACTATTGAACAAAGCTAAAAGTTTTTCGATTGCTTTATTATTCACATCTTTTTCTTAATATAGGTACTCAAACAATAATTAAAATAGCATATTAATTTTTACACTTATAAACTATTTAATGTATTAGAATTTTCAAGTTTAAATTTGTATAATTTAATCATTTCCAGTAAAGTTCCTATTTTATAATATGAATACTTAAAATATATTTTCAAAACAAGTTAAATAGATTAAGTTCTTTACAGTCATAACTGACTTACATTATCCTTTAATTTTTTTCTCTTATTGATGTTAGGTAAAGGTAAGTTGATTTTTTATTTTATCAAAATTTTAAAAATACTTATTTGATTTAAATTATTTTATAAATTTCTGCTATAATTATATGAGGATAAAGGTGGATTATGACAAAAATATTAGTTTTAATTCTTTTAAGTTTAAGTCTTACTGGATGTGGAAAAAATAAAAAATCTATAGATGATAAAGACTTACCTACTACCTTAAAAGATATTGAATATATTACAAAAAAATACATAAATTATGATACAAATGCTAAATCTGATATTTTAAATATAACTTATCAAGATGAAGAATATAAACCAAAAATCAAGTCTAGTGATTATACAGAGCTAAAGAATTATCTTAAAGAAAATATGAAAAATGACCTTAAACTAAATTGGATATATGAAAATTTCGATAAAATTGATGAAATTGAGCAAAGGCTCGTTGGAAATGATACTGACACTGGAGAATTTATTTACAATAGGCACAATAATAAGACTGATTTTAAGATGAAAGATGGAGAAAGTATAAAGTTAAATAGAAAAACGCCATTTTTTCTTCAATGGGATAATAGATGGGCCTATAATAATTTATCTGATACTTGCATAGCTATAGCTGGCTGTGGTCCAACTTCTATGTCTATGGCTATAAGAAGATTCATAGATGATGATTCTATAAACCCAAAAACAATAGCAAATGATGCCAATGAATTTATGACAGAAAATGGTATTGCTTGGGAGTTTTTTTCCCATGAAGCCAATAAATATAAGTTAAGTATAAATGAAATTGCTAATAATAAGGATGATTTAATAAAAGCCTTGGATAAAGGGCCCCTAATAGTTTCGGTAACTCCAGGATATTTCACAACAAGTGGTCATATTTTAGTAATAGATTCATATGATGGTGATAAATTCTTAATAAATGATCCAAATTCTATAAAAAATACTAATATTACCTGGTCTTTTGATGATATTTCTGGCCAAATTTTAAAGATTTGGGCTATTTCTAAATAATTTTTTTAAAGTGTTGACTTAATTATAATTTCATGGTATTATAATTAAGTCAGCAAGTTAGTGCCATTAGCTCAGTTGGTAGAGCACCTGACTCTTAATCAGGGTGTCCAGGGTTCGAATCCCTGATGGCGCACCATAGAATATTTAAAAACATCTATAAGGTGTCTAAAGCGTGGATTTCAAAAATCCACGCTTTATTAATTTCTATAATACATAAAAATCATACAAATTTTAATAACAATGCGAAAAATTTACTAACAAAGAATTTGATTTTTAAAAATTATCTTGTAAATAAATAATTTGAACTTTATCCTCTTTTATTCTCCTATAATTATTTTCGAATTTTTATTATTTTTTTACTTTTTATAAAATAGGTATATAATATTATTAAATTGAGCGACATTCATAAAAGAAGTTGCATCAGGAGGTAAAAATGAATAACAAAGAAAAAACAAGACAAATGGTTACTGTGTCTATGTTAGGAGCTATTACTATAGTTTTAGGATTGACTCCTATGGGATATATCCCCCTTGGTTTAATCAATATAACTACCATGCACATACCAGTAATTATAGCAGCAATATTAGAAGGTCCAGTGGTTGGAGGACTAGTCGGACTTATTTTCGGTCTATCTTCACTTGCCAACGCTATGTTAAGACCAGGTCCTATATCTTTTGTATTTTATAATCCTTTAATATCAATCTTTCCAAGAATATTAATAGGTGTTTTTGCAGGACTTACTTTTAGATATTTAAAAAATAAGAAAACTTCAAATATAAGATACGTATCCTTAGGATTATGGATATTACTTACAGTTTTTTTATTTTACTTAGTTTACAGTAACATTAGTAATAAGGCTAATATCTTACAAATAGTTTTATCTATTATTTTTGAAATAATAGCCATGATTATGCTATATTTAACCTTTAAAAATAAAAATTCTAACCTTTCAGTAGCAATAACATCATTTGTTGGCACTATGACCAATACACTTTTTGTAATGGGTTTTATATACCTATTTTATGCAGAAAAATATGTTACTTCCTTAGGAATTTCAACTGATCTAGCAAGAAGTACTATATTTGGAGCAATTATTACAAATGGATTACCTGAAGCTATTATGTCAATAGTTATGGTATCAGCTATAATAAAAGCTTATAAGAAAAAATAAAAAAACCAAAGAGTTACTAAAAGTTACTCTATTTCGATGTATACCCTCTTTACTGTATAAGCAGTAAGGAGGGTATTTTAATAAAATATAGTTATGGGTTCAAAAAATTGGATAAAACTATATAGAAATGTAAACCCTTAAATGAGTCTAGGAAGGGAGCTTTTATAAGATTTTTAGATTAGAGCATAGTTTGAAGAACTTAATATACATGAGATTTTAATGTATGTCAAGAACATTAATTTAAGTTCCAAGTAAAAATTATTAATGACGCCTAATATAATTATAGGCAACTTGATTAAGTCTGTAAGATTGAAAAAGCAAGAATGAAAAATGATAATAGCCATAAGATAAAAAATTTAATTAATCTTAAAGAGAAAAGTTAATAAAACTTAGCTCTTAATTTTCAAGATTAAAGAATGAATTCTATTATAAATCTATATTTTTATGGGTTCTCACAAGGAATATATGACTATATATTATTATAATAGAGAAAAAAATCAATCAAAAACAAAATTATACCTCCTAAATAATGTAGGATAGCGTTCAGTTCTAATAAATTAATATTATTGAATTTTAATTGGTATACTTTAATTTTGTAAATTTTTGGATTTTTATTTTAATGTTTTTTAATAATGTCAAGTCCAATCTCAAGCATTTTTACTGCTGTTTGATAATTGTCTCCAATTAAGTCAAATACTAAGTCTTCAGAATAGATACCCTGACTTATATTAGGAGAAATTTCAGTTTGGTTTGACTCTTCTAAATCATCCATATAGGCACTAGATGAGTAGTAATTACTAAGTTTTTCATAATATTTTTGACTTTCTTTGAATTTATCTAAAGCATCATTAAAATCATCAATGATCTTTCTGTGGCTAACTAAAATTTCTTCCATATCCTTTATTTTTTTTATATTCATAATTACAATCTCCTTTTAATCTTACTACAGAAAAACCTAGGCTTTAAAACCTAGGATTATTTTACAGCTTTGATTTATTTATTATATCTTTAAGAATTTCAGCACTTTTTTGCATTCTTTCGTTTTCAGTATCTGTAAGAGGTACTTCAATAACCCATTTCACTCCATCTTTTCCAATAACACTCGGTACACCTATGAAAATATCCTTAAGCCCATATTCCCCATTTAAGTATGATGAAGTTGAAAATACACTATTAGTATCATTTATAATAGCTTCTACTAGTCTTGCTAAAGCCATTCCTATACCATAAAATGTAGCTCCCTTTTTATCTATTATTTCATAAGCTGCATTTTTAACCTTATCAAATGTATTTAATAGGGCTTCTTCATCAGTGTCTGAGTGGTTTTTAACCCATTCATATAAAGGAAGACCACCAACATTTGTGTGGGACCATACTGCAAATTCGCTATCTCCATGCTCTCCCATAATAAAAGCGTCAACACTTCTAGGGTCTATTCCTATAAGAGAAGCTATTTCTTTTTTAAACCTTGATGAATCTAGGGTTGTACCTGTTCCTATAACCTTATTTGCAGGAAAACCTGAATATTTCCATGTTGCATAGGTTAGGACATCTACAGGATTTGATGCTACTAAAAAGATTCCATCAAAACCACTATCTACAATTTGTCCTATCATATCCTTAAAGATTTTAAGGTTTTTTTCTATTAAATCAAGCCTAGTCTCCCCTTGTTTTTGTGGCATACCAGCTGTTATTACAACAACTTCAGCATCCTCACAATCAGAGTAATCAGCCTTATATATTTGTTTTGGATTAGTAAAAGATAAGACATCTGAAAGATCCATCGCATCTCCTTCTGCCTTTTTCTCATTTATATCTATAATTCCCAATTCTCTTCCTATACCGAGAATTGTAGAGGCATAAGCAAATGATGAGCCAACTGCACCATCACCAACTAAAATAACTTTACTATCTTTCATCTTTCCTCCTCTATTTTAATCTATAGTAATTTACTATACTTTAATTTTATTATACTACTTTTAGGAGAAATGATAAATATTATCGCATATCAAATAAATTATTATTGTCCTTTAAGTAAAACAAAAGTTTTATGTAATCTTTTTGATAAGGTACAAATTCTTTTTTATCTATCAAACTAAGAATTTCATCAAGAGTTTTAAATGAAGCATCCTTTACTTCTTCTTTTTGTAAAATCAGACTATCAAGTCCAAGTTTCATATTATTTATTATAAATATATCATCTATTCTAAACCTAGTCTTAACTGAAAGGTTTGGATAATCTTTTGAGAAATCATATTCTACCCCAAGTTCTTCAAAGAGTTCTCTATTTGCTGCGATTTGAGATGTTTCTCCGCTTGATACTGCACCTGATATGGTCAAATCCCACATATTCGCCCAAGAACTTTTATTAGAGCTTCTTTGTTGAATTAACATCTTACCATTTGAATCAAATATACAAACATGGATTATAAGTCTATATAAACCATTTGGAACCCTCTGTCTTCTTTCAATAATATCTCCTGTTTTATTTCTAAAATTATCATATAAATCTACATATTCTATCATATAAACTCCTTCTTATCTATTTTTATACCCTATTAATAATAAAAAGCGGGACTAAAACCCGCTAATCTAAAATATTATTTTCCTCTAAAAATTCTTTTGAGACATCACTTGCTCTTTCTCTTTTTACATCAACTCTATAATTCATCTCCTGCATCTGTTCATTTGTGATTTTATATGAAAGCTTTTCCAAAGATTTAACTAAATCAGGATGTTTTTTTGATGTATCCTCCCTCATAAAGGCTATTGCCTGATAAGGTGGAAAAAGATTTAAGTTATCTTCTAGTAAAACTAGGTTGTGTGAAATAATCTCAGAATCTGTCGAATAAATTTCAATTAAATTAACCTCTCCACTTTAAATTGCCTGATATTTTAAAGATGGCTCCATAGTCTTAACATCTAAATTAGGATTATATATAGATTTGAGTCCCCTATTTCCATCCATATCATGAGTTACAAATATAGTTGTTAAGGAAAGCTCCTTATGAATATCTTTAACCAAATCTTGTAATTGATTTCTAGAAATTGGATCAAGTTTGGAGAATGGCTCATCCTTTAGAAGTATTTTGGGTTTAATAATAACTGCTCTAAGTATACCCCATCTATTTTTTGTAAAATTCTTTTATACAATCTTCTCCAAACTTTTCTAAATAATTTCTAGTACTTCTTGGTATTAAAATTTACTTTCATATATGAATTTTTAGCCATAATTCCTATCTTAACTGAATCAAATTAAAAAATAATCTTGATATTACATGTTCTTCTTTTGAAATAAACTACATAAGAAGCCATAACTACAAAGACAGCTTTATTAGTTAAAAATTTATAATTATAAGCAATTTGATATAATAAAATATTTTTATTTATGATAGTTAAAAATACCTGCAAGAATTAATCTAGAATATATTTAATCGGACTAAATTCGAGTAAATGTTCTTTCTCTCACAGGCTTATTTAACTTTTTGGCAAAATAAGTTCAAATATCTGTAATGTTTTTTATCCATAATGATATTATTTATAATATATGATTGGTTTTTAATATCAATATTATAAATAAATGTATAAGCGTAAATATAGGAAGAAGTATCATAAAATTTTTATGCTTTGTTTTATGATGAATTAGTCTCATTAAAATATACATACTTAAAGCTCCACCTAAAAAAGCTATTGTTAAAAGCTTGCTTTCCTTAATTCTTTTTCTTTTTATTTTTTTTGAAGCTATTTTATCATAGCAAGTTAAATTTATAGAAAAAAGATTTATTATCAATAGGTAAATTAAAATTCCTAAATTAAACATTTATAAAAGATTTAACTTTCTCATAGTAGAAGTCATCAACTTCAATTCCTTCTTTTAGATTCTTATCTTTTCTTTTTATGCTTCCTTCCCCAGGAAAACGTACAGATGAATTTTCTTCAAGAGTTCTTACAGAGTGAACTTTTTGTTTTATTTTCTCGATTACTTTTTCATTTTCTTGCTCAGTGGAGAAAACTTCTGGATTCATAGCAATAAATATTTGGGAACATCCTGTACAGTTAAAAGCTTTGTCTTCATCCATATCGTAGGTTGACTTTCCGGTTGATAACAATGATGCCATAGCGTCAAGACATAAACTTAGACCTGAGCCTTTCCAATAACCTATTGGAAGAAGTCTTTGAGATTCAATGATTTTATTAGGATCATTAGTTAGATTGCCTTCACTATCAAAGCCACCAGGATATGGAAGATACTCATTTTTTATTTTTGACGAATCAAGTTTACCATATGAATATTGGCTTATAGCCATATCAAGGATTATATTTCCACTTTTTGATGGTATTGCTATACACATTGGGTTATTTCCTATGGATTTTTCATCCGAACCCCATAAAGGCATAAGTGATTCAGTATTAGTAAAGCATAAAGCAATCATCCCTCTTTCTGCTATAAGCTCACCATAAGTTCCAGCTCTCATCCAATGAGTGGAGTTTTTAACGCTAACCATTCCTATTCCATTTTCTATTGCTAGTTCTGCAGCTCTTTTAGAAGCTTTTATAGAATTTATAACTCCAAAACCCAAGTTTGCATCATAATTTTCTATAGCTCCAAATTTTTTAATGAGTTTGAGTTTTCCATTTATATTAATTAAACCATCATTTATAAAATTAATAAGTCTAGGAATCCTATTTAAACCATGTGAATTTACTCCTATTAGTGTTGAATCTGCATGAACTTTAGCCATTATTTCAGCATCTTCTTCTGATACACAATTTTTTAATAGGGCTAATTTTATAGTATTTTTTAAAATATCATATTTAACTTTCATTCTTACTCCTGTAATAATTAATTTTTTTTAAGAATACATTTTCTTTATTAAATGCTAAGGAAAGAAAATAATCTATCAGTACTGGATTAAAAGAAAGTGATAAAAATTCTTTTGAAAATGCCATTGCACCTATCTCACTTGATGATTTTAATTTATTTTTTTTCTTAATGGGACCAAGTTTAAAACTTTCAATATAAATACTATCAGTATATACATACTTATTTTCCTGTTCTATTTTATGAAATATTTCATGAGCAAGCACAATATCCTCTACATTAATATTTAAGCCTAAAGATATAATCTTATCTTCTACCTTTTTAATATTGTTTTTGCATAGATGAATTTGGTTAGGTTTCTCAAAAAAGGCTAACTCATAATAGGAAAAATTTTCACTTCCACAATCTTCAACTACTTTTAGATTAAATCTTTCTAACAGATCTTTAATACTATAACTCTTATATTTATTAGCAAAAGAAAACCCACATTCCATGGATTTTCTTATGATTTCCTTTTTATTTTTAATTTTTCTTGATAAGAAATCTTGATCTAATAAAAATAATGCAAAAGTTTTATCATCTATTAGTAAAATATCTTTTATTATATCCATTATAAATCATTTTTAGCTCCAATTAAGATTACCTCTTCATTTGTATCCCTTACTGATAGTTCTGAATCTATCAACATATTTAACTGTTCTAAACTTGTAAGTCCTTCAAAATCTGCTATTTTTGCACCAATACACAAATAAAGATCTGGGTTTAGCTTAATATCTGATTTAAATACTGATAAATTTTCCCAAATTTTATCTGCAAGAGATCTTATACTTGCACTAGAAGTTTTTAAAGCCTTTGCATCAGCTCGTTGTAGTTTTATAAAACCTTTATTATCAATAGCCCTAAGCTCTGACTTACCATTTACTTCTTTTGTATAAACTCTAAAATAATCATTTTTAGCTTCAAGTTTTATCTCACCCTTAGTATCAGAAAAACTATCTATTACTAATTCTTTTGCCTCATCATCACTTATATGTTTTGATAGTTCTTGAGTTGCGATTTCTGTAGATCCTGTTGCTATAGCACGAACCTTTGAAGTTTGTTGGTCAATTTCAATTTGTATTTCTACAGATTCAGCTGTAGCACCAGATTTTATTACTTGATCTGTTGCCTCATTTCTTAATAATCTTATATCATCATTAGTTGGTTGTGGTATTACCCTTTCCACAACATCTCTTACCATTGCAAGTGCAACCCCTATTGATGAAATTATCTCTGCCTTATCAGCTAATTTATATTTAACATCCATCTTACGGCTAGCATTTGGTAGGAGCACCTTTGCCCCTCCTCCACCTCCTACTATGGTAGTTTGTGATTTTTCAACTTTATACTTATCCATTAGCTCATAAATAACTTCATTAGTTGTATTGGCCGCATCATCAAGAACAGCTTGGGCTGCATCTTTTCCAGACATATTTAAGAATTCCCCTAGAAGATTAAAACATTTTTTTGCACTTTCTACATAACCAAATGAGTAGTCTCCTTCTTCTATAATTCCCAAGGCATTTGCTGCACAAGTAGTTGTTAATGCATAGTCCTTGCCATTATTTGCAGTAATAACTATATAATCTTCTGGATCATTTTTTATTGGAGATATTTGCTTGATTTTTGCACCATCGAATAAATCTGGTTTATTAAAAACAACATATTCAAGATTTGCAATATGGCATGATCTAGGCCCTACTTTTATAATTTTACCATTATTTGCCCTAATCATAGAACCTCCAGCAACTCCTACTGTATGAACGTCCATAGAATTTACCATCGTTCTTTGTCCACCTACAACCGCATAATCTATCATAGGTCTACCATTTTTTATAACTCCAATATCCGTTGTTGTGCCACCTACTTCAAAAAATATACCATTTGAAACCTTAAGATACATCAAAGCACCTACTGTAGATGCGGCAGGGCCTGAAAGCATAGTAAGAACTGGTCTATTTCTCATTTCTTCTATATCCATTACTCCACCATCACCTCTCATTATCATAAGAGGTGCCTTAATGCCAGCAGATTTAACGGCAGATTCAGTTGAATTTGCTGTTTGAATCATTCTAGGAAGAATTGAACCGTTTATAACTGCAGTTCTTGTCCTTCTTGTAAGACCATATAATTTTGAAATTTCAGATGCAGCACATACTTCAATATTCTTTTCTTTGCCAATCTTTTTGATTAAAAGTTCTTCTTCTATATCATCAACACCAAAAGTTTTACTAGCTGCTATAACCCCACATCCTTCACTTATAAGACTATCAATCGCATCTGATATATTTTTTTCATTAAAATTTTTTTTATTGATATATCTAAAAGCAGTAGTTATCTTTCTTTTACCCTCTTCATCAAGATCTATATCTTTAATTTTAGCTTGAATTTTTGATAAAAATCCAACAATTCCACCATCTGATACAGCTATTACTCCAACTTTTGCAACATCACCTTCTACAAGAGCATTTGTAGCTTGAGTAGTTGAGTGTGCAATAAATGTAACCTCATCTGGTGAAATATTATTTTCAGTTAAACATTTTTTAAACGAATCTATTACCCCTTGGCTTACACCAAGTTCATGATCGTGAGTTGTTGGTATAATTCCTACTCCGACTATTTCATATGTTTCATTATCAATGGCTACTGCCTTCGTATTTGTTCCGCCAACATCTATACCTACGCGAATTTTTCTTGACATAATACCTCCTATGATCCAAAAAATACGAAAACTAAGAATAAATTAATGGCTGATATAAGCCATGCCCATACAACTCCAGTTTTCATAAAACTTTTTACACTAACCTTACTGTAATTTAAAGCCCATAAATTCCAAGATTGAGTAGGACAAGCTGCAAGGTTCATTGCTATAGTTGGTACGTACATAAGAGTAAATAAAAATGGTGTAGAATATGATCCAAGTTGTGAAAGTACACCCACAGTTGCAGCACCAGCACCAAATATTGTAAGTGGTCCTCTAAATAATCCCAAAGGGGCAATTACTACAAAAGCAATTGTTAAACCCAAAGTAGTTTTTGGCAATAAATCTCCTAAAATAGGATCGAAGAAAGGTGCTGCTACACCACTTATTTTATTAAACATAGGTAGAATAAATAAGAAACCTAAAAGGCTTGCTACATCTATTACCCCATCATAAAATGTTTGGGATACTACTCTTGAAATATTATTCCAACCACCTTTTAATTTACCACAAACTCCTAAACCAAATACTGAACCTACAATAAAAGCAGGAATAGATGCCCACGAAAATGCTATTGATAAGGTTGTAGGTATAATTGGTGTTATTAATGCTATAGCTGGTACATTATCTAAAGACACATTTTCTTCATTTAAATTAAGATCCCAAGATTTTCTTCTTTTTGTTTTATTTAAAACTTTCATATGAACAAAAAGCATAATTCCAATAATTATAAGTTGAACAGCCATGGCAATAAAAGCCCAATTTAAATATTCACTATTATAAGTCATATCTTCAAAAATTGCTTGCATTTGTGAAAATAAAACAGGATTTAAATACATACCACTTGCAACACTCATCAAATATGAAGTTACTGCTAAATACTTAGGTACACCTAGTGATAATAATATAGGTAAAACAATTACCCCTATAGCAACTACAGCTCCTGCTCCAAATGTTGCTGTGAAAATTATTCCTGTAACAATAGAAAGTAAAAGAGTAACTATAAAAGGATCATCTCCACCAAGCTCTGTTACAGATTTTATAAGTTTTGATGCAATTCCTGTATCAACAAGGATTTTCCCAAACCAAGAACCAAAAATTACATTAACTGCTGTGGCACCCCATGATTCGGGTCCACCTTGTAAAATATCTTTCATTCCATCTTCCCAAGTAAGCTTACCACCTAAGATACAAAAGAATAGCCAAATAACTGCCATAACAAAAAATCCAGTCATTAGGTTTCCTCCTCTTGCCGCATAAATCGCAAGACCTATATAGGAAATAATAAGTGCTATTCCAATAGCAAGTTCCATACTAACCTCCTAATTTTAAAAAATAAAATGTAATCGCTTACATTCATAAGATCTATTATATGAAAACTTTTTACTAAAGTCAATTAAAATATTTTTATTTATAAATTAAATATAAGAATTATTATAAATAAAACTTTATACACCATTAAGTAAATTGAATGATAAGAGCTTAATCAAAATATATAAGATAAATGAAATTATTAATTAGCTACTAATCTTTTACATTAAAAAATCCTAATATAGATTATAATAAAATACAACCATTTATTACCCATATCTATCAAAGCAAAATAGATAATTATATTAGAGTATTATGCAAAGATAGAATTCTTAATTTTAAAATTCGTCAATTATTTTTATTCTCTTTTCCCAAAATTTTATATAAAGATAATAAAAATTTGTCCTTTTCATCAACAAAAATCGCATGACCTGAATCTTTAAACTCTATAAAATTAACTTTTTTTGGAAAATTTTCTATACTTTTATAAGCATTATCAATCGGAATAACCATATCCTTATCCCCATGCATCCAAGTTGTTGGCATGATAATATTATTAATCAAACCAGAACCATTTTTAGTATTATCATATTTAACCATGGCAAGCAAGGCTTCTAGAAAACATTTTTGTTTTATAAAGTCTTCTGCCATTTTTCTTAAATCATTAGGATCAGGATCATTAACATTAAAT
Source organism: Anaerococcus faecalis (assembly GCF_013371425.1). Classification (NCBI taxonomy): domain Bacteria; kingdom Bacillati; phylum Bacillota; class Tissierellia; order Tissierellales; family Peptoniphilaceae; genus Anaerococcus; species Anaerococcus faecalis. The sequence goes on along the minus strand of NZ_JABVBA010000001.1, from coordinate 10,203 downwards.
ATAGTTTGACTTAAAAGGTCTTTAAAAAAGTCAATATCCTTATCCTTTATCCCATTTAAAATTGGAATAGTAAAAGATTCATCATGCTTTAAGCTAAAATCTTTTAAAAAGTTTGGAAGCTTTAATTTAAAGTGATCATCTTTTTTTTCTTTCTTATCAGGCATAATAAAACCTTCATTTCCAACAGATGCTATTAAGATAAGATTTTTAACAAAATCTGGGTATAATCCTGCAAAATCCATACAGACTAATCCTCCCAAAGACCAACCTGCAAGACTTATCCTATTAATCTTTAAAGCATTTAAAAAATAATATAAATCAAAAGCCCAATCTTTCATCTCTTTATGTTTAATTTTATATGTTGAGTCTCCATAACCTATCAAATCAGGTGCATAGACATTTATATCTTGATCAAATGATTCTAGCAAATCTTCAAAAAAACTAGATGAAGATTGAAAACCATGTACAAGAATAAGCACATTGTCTCCTTTACCAACATGTCTATAAGCCATTATTTCGCCATTTTCTAATTTAATTTTACTAAATTCAATTTCTTTCATTTTGCACCTTCTATCTCACTCTTATATAATTATACAATTCTATTATATACTAAAAATAATATATTTATATAGATAAGTCTATTAATTTATATCTAATAAAAAATTTTAGAAAAACAGATATTTTTTCATATAGAAAGCAATTAAGAAAAAAACTTATTTAATATAATAAATGTAGTATTCTTACTAATAAAAACCTATAGTTGTTGTATATTAAAAAAATAGATAAAAAGTTATCTATAATGATATATTAAGATTCAATAGATATAAATTTAAGAAAATACATATGTAAAATTTTTAAATAAAATACTAGGCAAAGATTTCTCTCAAATATAAAAACTCGTATAAGCAATCCAATGATTTATACGAGTTTTTTATTTAGACTATAATTAATCCAATAACTTATTATAAAGATTATCAATAAATATTGCTCCTAAAGGTGCTGTTATTAAAATACCTAAGACTGCAATAGACAAAATTACATTTCCAGATGATAGTCCATTTGCCATGGGAATTGAACCAATAGCCGCTTGAACTGTTGCCTTTGGCATATATGATACAATAGTAAATATCTTTTCTTTCTTATTAAGTTTTGCATCTTTTACAGCTATTAAAGTAGCAAAAGATCTAAATAAAAGAGCAATAAATATCATAACTATCCCTAAAAGTCCAATATTTGACAAATATCTTATATCAACTTCTGCACCTACTAGAACAAATAAAAGAATCTCTGCAAAAATCCAAATTTTTCCAAACTTTTCTGAAAGCCTATTAGATACAATTTCCTTTGCTTTAAGCCTATAAAAACTTGCCATAGATATTATTGCCAAAAGTCCAGATATTGGAATTTTTCCCTTCAAAATATTTTCAAAAGATACTAGAAGAAAGGAAATACCCAAAAATATAAGTAACTTAATAGAATTTCTTATTAGATAATCTCTACTATAAAAAAACTCAAATATCCTATCAAGTAAATATCCTATTATACACCCAAGTAATATTCCTAAAATAATAGACACAGGAACATTTAGCAAAGATATGAAATTTGTACCTTCTCCCTTAGCCATAGATAGAAAAATCGAAAATAAAACTAAAACAAATATATCATCACAAGACGAGCCAGCCATAATCATTTGTGGAATAGACTTTCCTACTCCCCTCTTTTCTTCTATTAACTTAACCATCCTAGGTACTACAACAGCAGGAGATACTGCGGCAAGAACTGACCCCATTAAAAGCGAATCAATAGGACTTATATTAAAAAATAATCTTGCAAATAAAAAATAAGCTAGAATTTCAAAGCTTGCAGGTAGAAAAGATAAAAGAATGGCAGATTTTCCCACCCTTTTTAAATCTGATATATCTAAGGAAAATCCTGCTTTTAATAAAATTATTATTAGAGCAATTTGTCTTAAATCTTCTGAAATCAAAAGAATTTTATCGTCTAGTATGTTTAGTCCAAAAGTTCCTAGTATAATGCCTGTAAGAAGCATTCCAATAAGAGAGGGAAGCTTTAATTTTTTTAAAATCTCCCCAAGAAAAAGACCTATAAGTATAATGAGGCCTAGTGATAATAACATAATATATCCTCCTTTTGGGACAAAAAAACTGATGAGTCCTGTCCCTTATATAGACAGAAGTCATCAGCATAATGCGGTTTAAGATTAATCTTAGGGAGAACTTCATTCCCTAAATTTATTATATATAAATTTATAATTTAAGTCAAGAAGTTAAAGGGGCTGTTGCAAAATTATGAATTTCTATCGTTGCATCATTTCAAGTTACTCCTAGACAATTTGAGAATAGCCTGCCGGCTCATGGAGGCCAAATTGTCGTAGAGGGACTTGAAATGATATTGCAACGATTAATTCATTTTGCAACAGCCCCTGATAGCTCTTATATAAAATAAGGCCTTATCAAAATAATACTAGCTTTGTTTTTATTTTTACCACTTATAATTATTTTAGAAATATTTATATCTTCACTATCATAATCATTATTTAAATCCTTAACTAATTCTTTATCCTAATATATTCTTTAAACTCATTAAGATCTTTAGCCATAAAAAATGGATTAATACGATATTCTTTTTCTACACTTGTAGGTAAGCTTGGAAGTCCTTTATCAATTTTTTCTTGAGCTTCATTTATAGCATCATCAATAATTTTATCTTTTATAATTTTCTTTGATGATTTTAGACAATCTATGGTATATTCATGAGCAGGATATATTAGAGTATCCATGCTTAGGTTTTTAATTTTTTTAACAGAATTAAATGATCTATCATATTTTTTAGTAAATACCCTGCCACAGCCTGATGAAAAAATAGTATCTCCACAAAATAGGTTATTTTCAGTAAGATATGATATATGCTCTTCAGTGTGCCCATCTGTCTTTATTACCTTAAATTTAAATCCCAAAAGCTCAAACTCGTCCCCATCTTTTACTGTCTTATCGTTTAAATCTTCAGTTTCAATTGGTCCTATTACAATAGAGTTCTTATATTTTTCTTTCAAGCTCGAAACTCCACCTATATGATCCATATGCTTGTGAGTTATTAAAATTCCTACAAGATTTTTACCTTTGATATATTCTAAAACAGGTCTTGTTTCCCCTGGATCTATTATAATAATATCATTAGCTTTTTCTATAGCCCATATATAATTATCTTTTAAAGCTTTTATATATTTAATTTTCATACACAATCCCTTCTTATTAGTAGTTATTATTATTTATACCACAAATTTAATTATTTAATAAAGAAAAAGGTATTTTTATACATTTGGATCTTGTTTTTAAAGTTTTAATATAGCTAATTGTCTTTTTTTCTTCATTTCTAAATTCTAAAAATCACAATCGATATTTAGAATAATTTTATATTAGTACTATAAAGTCTACAAAAATATATTATTAATATAGTAATGTAACAGGTAAGAAATATAACTAGGTCTTATTTTTTATTCATCATTTCCAAGTGCAAAGAATTTTTCTCTTATTCTTCTTCCTGTTTCTGTACCTGCTATTCCACCTATTCCTGTTTCTCTTAACGCTTCCGGAAGTGTTGATCCAACTTCACCAGCAGCCCTACAAACTTCATCAAATGGTACAATAGATGTAATTCCTGCCATGGCCATATCAGCAGAAATAAAAGCATTTACAACACCAGATGCGTTTCTAAAAGTACAAGGATACTCTACAAGTCCTGCTATGGGGTCACAAACCAGTCCTAAAACATGAAGAAAAGCAAAACTTGCAGCATGAAAACATATTTCTGGAGATTGGTCATAGAGATAGCATGCAGCTGCTGCTCCCATTGCAGAGCCTGAGCCAGTTTCAGCCTGACAACCACCTTCAGCTCCAGCAAATGATCCATAATAACCAATCATTTTACCTATACCTATTGCTGTAAGCATTGCTTCTACAATTTTTTCATCTGAAAATCCTTCTCTCTTCTTTAAAGAATATAAAATCGCAGGTAGAATACCTGAAGAACCTGCTGTAGGGCTTGCAACAATCTCACCCATAGCGGCTGATATTTCAAGAGTTGAAAAAGCCATAGCCATAGCTTCTGTTATAAAATCACCTGTAATTGACTTGCCTTCTTTAGAATATGCATTCATTTTTTTTGCAAATCCATCAATCATACCCATAGTGGTCTTAGTTTCATTATTTAGATTGCCTTGAGCTGATCTTTCCATTACCTTAAACATTTTTCTTAATTTATTTAAAATATCATCTTTGTCAATTTGCGATGATTTTAATTCTTCTTCCAATACTAAATCGTGGATGTGAAGTCCTCTTTCCTCACATTCTTTAATTACGTCTTTAGCCTTTCTAAACATTATTTAACCCCTTCTATATAGTTTGCATAGTCATATCTTTTATCATTTATAATTTTATCAATCAAATCTTTTTTAAGCCTTTCATTAAGCTCGATAATCAGTGTTACTTCCTCATCTTGTTTAACGGTCTTTATACTTTCTATATTGTAATTATTGGTTGCAAGAAGTTTAGACACTTCATAGATAACACCCTTCTGTTCCCCATATTTAAGTATAATTGTAGGAAATTTTCCGTTATAGGAGATTAATACGTCATTTATTTCAATAATTTCAATATTACCACCACCAATTGATGATCCTGTAACAGATGATGTAGTTCCATCCTTATAATAAAATACAAGCTTAGCTGTATTTGGATGAACAGTGCCTAAGTCATCTTTAATAAAGTGAAATTCTAAACCTTCTTTTTTAGCTATTGCAAAAGAATCCCTAAGTCTTTTATCATTTGGTTTAAAACCTAAAACACCAGCCAAAAGTGCCTTATCAGTTCCATGACCCTTATAAGTTTTGGCAAAAGAGCCATGTAAATGAAAGTCCACTCTATAGAAGCCTTTTTTCACAATAGATATAGCTACTTGAGCAATTCTTGCAGCTCCTGCAGTATGAGATGACGATGGACCTATCATAACAGGTCCTATTATGTCAAATACTCCATATTCTTTCATATTTTCTCCTTTATTTACTATAATTTAAATATAAATAAAACCTTTTCAAGCTTATCATTTTAATACATCTACAATAGTATAATACTCTTATATTTTTATAATTAAATATTGATATATTATTAATTCATACCTTTACTTGACTAATTAAGAGAACTTAAAAAGTAAGCACAAAAGTCTTACTTATCATCATTTAAATATAAAAGAAGTCATTGAAATAGAAGCTAAACTTCCAACTTGATTAAAAACTTCTACCTTATCATTATCACTTGCTCCCAATACATAAATAAGAGGATAAAAGTGATCTTTGCTTGGGACTGCATAGGATGAATAAGGGTTTTTATCATAGTTTATGACATTCTCAAAGTTTTTAGATAAGACATTTTCTACTATGAACTTATCAAACTCCCTATTTTCTAAACTTGCATCTTTTTTTTCCCAATCAACATACCTAAGATTGTGAACAATATTTCCACTTCCAAGTATTAGATATCCTTCATCTCTTAAATCTTTTAATTTTTTTCCAATCTTAAATACTTCTCTTTCTCCTATACTAGCATTTACTGATAATTGAACAACAGGAATATCAGCTTCTGGAAACATATGAACTAAAACTGTCCAAGTACCATGATCTATCCCCCATTGTTGATTTAGTTTTATATCATCATTTTTTAAAAGATTAAGAATCTTATCTGTCAATACATGGTCTCCATTTACATGGTATTTGACCTCATATAATTCTTTTGGAAATCCATACATATCATAAATCTGTCTAGGATTATCTTCATTTTGAGTAAAATTCCCTCTTGTAAACCAATGTGCAGATATAGCTAATATTGCCTTAGGCCTTTCATATTCATCTATTATATAATTTCCTATTTTTTTAAAATTCTTTGTTATCTCTGTGTTTTCAAGTGCGATCATAGGTGAGCCATGACCTACAAATAATGTTGGTAATTTCATAAAATCTCCTTTACAAAAATATAGATACCCTAAAATCAAATTATTATATAAATGTTTAAATTATCTATAAATGGATAATAATGTTATAAGAGTTAAAAGGAGTTATTATGTATTTTGAAGATTATAAAATAGGTGATAAATATCTACTAGATGAAGAAATAGTAGACTTTGATGAAATGATTGACTTTGCAAAAAAATATGACCCTAGGCCATTTCACCTTAATAAAAATAGTGCAAAAGAAACCAGATTTAATGATATAATTGCATCAGGTTTTTTTACATTAGCCTTTTCTTGGTCTAAGTGGGTTAAGACAAAAAAAGACGAAGAGGGAATGATTGCAGGTGCTGGATTAAATAATCTTGTATGGTATAATCCTGTTTATGCAAATGATAGACTAAAGTCTATTCTTACAGTTTTAGATAAGAGAAAATCTAAGACAAAGAAGCAAGGTATAGTAAATTTATCTTATCTTACCACAAACCAAAATAATCAGAAAGTTTTATACTTTGAGGCAAATATTTTAGTTAAAAGTAAAACTTCTACAAATAATCAAGATTCTATTTAAAAATCAATATTTTGGTAAGTCATTATATTATTAAAATTCCATCCATATTTTATCTAAGATAAGCTAGATAATTATTATCTTAATAATTATCTAACCTTAACTTAGAAATCTTATCATCAATACTTACTATTTCAAGATTTAACTATCTTAGATTTACTCATTTTATAGTTTTTAAAATGTGCTAAGTTAATAATTAATCTTTTATAAATTTATTATCTTTATAAAATAGTCTTTGAAAGATTTAATTTTTGACAATATGTCTATTTTCTTCCCCTATCTTGTTAATTTTAAGCAACAAAAAACAGTAAAACTAATCTGATTTACTGTTTCTTGAATAAGCATTTATCAAATTGATATCTGCTTAATTAAATATATTTATTAATATATAATCAATAATCATTTTATTATTTCTATCATTATTTTAAATATAATACTTATATTATTGATTGTAATTAAATTGCAATTTTATTCAACCAACACATTCCTAGGTAGCTTATCATTATTATCTAAATTATTAACATTTGTAAATACATAATAAGCAAGATTTAAATTTATACTTCCAATCAAAAGAAATACCCAATCACCTTCAAGTGGAGAATTCCAAATGAAATGCAAGATAACTGGAGCTATAATAAAACATAAAGCTTTAGGTCTAGAAATTACAGAACTCTTTTTTATAAGAGCTATAAGTCCAACTCCAAAAACTATTGCAAAAGCCATATGACTACCAAGGGCATTAGAAACCCTCTCAAAAGCTATTGTAAATCCACTATTTGTCTCCCCAAAAGTACTTTGAAAAATATATGCCCAATCTTCAAAAACCTGAAATCCAAATCCTGAAATCATTCCAGATATAAAAGCTTCTTTCAATGAAATTCCTTTACACAATAAATATACTAAAAGTACAACTATACCTTTAGCTATCTCTTCTGCAAAAGGAGCAGTTAAAGCAGCTCCCCACTCATCAAGTAATGTCTGTGGTGCTTTTATAAAAAATAAGAACATTGAAATCAAGGAATTTCCTAGACTTCCTAAATATAATGGCAATGTAAATCCAAGTATAAAGCTCAACATAACTACTTTACATGAAACATTTAATTTTTTTACTAAATAGTATATTAAAAATGCAATTGGTATAGCATATAATAAAACTATACTTGATGCAATTAAAAAGCTAGGAAATAAAGCTACATCTTTATCTTTTTCTGAAAACTGAATAAAAAAATCACGAAAACTCACAAATACTAATGCTAAAGTTATCGCGACTAACAAATTACGCCCATATTTACTAATAAATTTTTTCATATATCATCCTCCATATTTAATAATATAATTGAATTATTTTTTAATATAATATAATTTATTTCATAGTAAAAAATATATTATTTAGAATTATATTATTTATTAAAATAGTAAAATTTTCACAATAATTATATCATTTTTTAGATATTATTTCAACCATCAGATTATTTAAATATATTGAGTATTTAATAGAAAAATCAGTAAATTTTTACTATATAATCTAAAATATATACTTAAATATTTACTAAATAAGATTTGTCTTCTAAACCTACATCTTATTTTTGATATTTAAAATGACTAAATTTTTTTAGTGTTGTTTAAAAACATCCTTAATTTTAGAATTTACTAAATTATCAAATAATAATATTCTGCCTTTCTTATTTTTGATTTATTCCTAAAGGAAATTCTTATTCCTTATAAGCAGAATAAAATATATGATAATTATTATTTCCAATATAAATAGTTAAAATAATAATTTATATATTTTATATAAAACTTCAAAGAAAAATGAACTGACCCCCAAAAGTTAGACCTAAAAACTAACTTAAGGAGGTCAGTTTTTAAATGGCAAAATATAGTACAGAATTCAAAATGAAAGTAGTAAAAGAATATTTAGGATCAAATATCTCATATAAATCTTTATCAGAAAAATATAAACTTTCTCATCAGGAAATAGTAAAAAGACGGGTAAATGCATACAAGTCGCTAGGCTATGAAGGACTAAAAGTAAAAAGAAAAAATACACAATATACTTTGGAATTTAAGTTAAAAGTAGTAAACTTGTATTTAACAGGAGAAATGTCCTATCAAAGCCTAGCAAATGAATTAAAGATAAACAACCCATCAATAATAGCAAGATGGGTAATAGACTTTAGAGAAAAAGGCATAGAAGGACTGAAATCTAAAAAGAGAGGAAGACCTTCAAAAATGTCAAAATCCCCAAATAAATCAAAATACACTAAAATAGAAACATCAGCAAACATAACTAATTTAGAAAATGAATCATTAACACAAGCACAACTAAAAGAAAAAATAAAGAAATTAGAAGAAAAAAACTATTGGCTCCAACTAGAAAATGATGCAATAAAAAAAAAGATAGAATTGTCTCAAATGACAGATACAGAAATAAGACAATTGCTGAAACAATTGAAGTCTTAAGAAGTGAATACAAACTAAAAGACTTGTTAAAATACTTTAATATTGCCAAATCAACATACATGTATTGGCAAAAACGCTTAAATATACCAAATAAAGATATAGAGATAGAAAAGAAAATACTTAAGATAAGAAAAGACAATCCAAACTATGGCTACAGAAGAATAACAGCCATGTTAAAAAGAGCAGGACTGATAATAAACAAAAAGAAAGTACAAAGATTAGTTCAAAAGTTAAAACTTCAAGTAAAAAGCTATTCACGAAAATCTAGAAAATACTCATCCTACAAAGGACAGGTAGGAAAAATATCAGACAACAAAATAAAAAGAAACTTCAAAGTAGAAAAACCATACACAAAAATAACAACAGACACAACAGAGGGTCTGTAAATAGTTTTGTGTATCAACCAAATCCTGAAAAAGGGTAAGGGTTGATACAATTTTTTATGTATCAATATCTGTCCATTCCTATAGGAATGGAGCTTATCTTAATTTTATACGAACTTAATAAACTGTCAAATTTTCATGAAAATTTGCAGCTGATTTTATAGTTTTTTTACCTGTTTTTAAAACCTCCCTTCAAAAAATATTGATAATTGGGATAAGATTTGATCCCAGCCACGAATTCTACTTGTCCATTTGCTTGAGGCATCTACCATTGCTAAATATAGGCTTTTTTGTAGTGCGTAGTCATTTGGAAATATTGTTTTATTTTTGGTTACTTTTCTTAGTTGTCTATTGAAGTTTTCCATCGCGTTTGTTGTATATATTAGTTTTCTTATTCCTTCTGGGTATTTGAAATATGTGAGAAGTTTAAGCCCAGTTATTTTTCCAAGAGCTTACACACATTGGGTATTTTTTATCCCATTTTTCTTCAAATATTTCTAGGTTTGTTAAAGCTAGTTCTTCTGTTGGTGCCTTGTATACTGTTTTTAAGTCTTTCATTAATTCTTTTATATCTTTGTAGGATACATATTTAGTTGAGTTTCTTATTTGATGGATTATACATTTTTGTATTTCGGCTTTTGGATATACTGCTTCTATGGCTTGGCTAAATCCTGGAAGGTTGTCTGTTGAGAATATTAATACATCTTCTAGCCCTCTTTCTTTTAGCTGGTTTAATACTAAGAGCCAATATTTGCTTGATTCGTTTTCTC